>NZ_CAXBAE010000024.1:0-10039 GCF_963973825.1 uncultured Haliea sp. | reverse complement strand
GATTGACCGTTCGCCTCTACCAAATTCCCGCTAACCCGCGATGAACCAAAAAAAAGGGGCGCCCCCGAAAGGACACCCCTGCAACCAGTAACGCTTGATCGCTACATTCAGTACTCGTAGGTAATGTCCAGACCGTAGGTACGCGGAGGACCGTACTCTTCCGTCGTCAAGCCCAGACCACCGAAGTTGATACCGAAGGTCGGATAGTCATCGTCAGTCAGGTTCCGGCCCCACAAGGCGACAGACATCATGCCATCGCCAACCTGAATGCTCTCCAGGCTCAGGCGGGCATCCACCAGCGTGCGTTCGTCCATGATCGCGTGATCGTAGATCACCGGTTGGCCACTGACATCGGCTGTCCACAGGGCGGATTCCGCCCACTCATCCTGCCAGTTGACCTGCACATAGCCGCGAATGTCACCGAAGGAGGTACGGGCGAAAACGTAGTCAGCCGAGGCGTTGATCTGGTTGCCCGGCGTTGTACGCTCGGCGGCATCTTTGGTTTCTATACAGGTGCCGCCAGTACCGCACAACTCGGGGAACTTCTCGAAGTCACCCGTAACATAGGCGTAAGCAACGCTCAGAACCAGGTCCTCCACAGGTGCAACCTGCACTTCCAGCTCCCCTCCCCAACGATCCGCTTCACCAGCATTGGTAATAAGGGAAGTGGCGGTACCACCGTCGGACTTGATCTGGCTCACCTGCAGATCTTCGTACACGTAGGTGTACAGCGAGCCGTTGATGCGCAGGCGGTTGTCCCACCAGTCGCTCTTCACCCCGAGTTCCCACTGCTCCATGGTTTCTTCGTCGTAGGCGTTATCAAACACCTCGCCGTTGAAACCACCGCTGCGGTAGCCGGTTGCGTAGCGCAGGAAGGCGTTGAGGTCGTCGGTGAACTGGTACGCAGCCGTCAGGTTACCGCTGAGGTTGTAGAAGTTCTCCTCACGGCTGACTGAGCGGGCCGGCGTCTGACCGAAGGGGGTCGTTACCGCCGAGTAGTCGTAGAAGATATCCTTGGTTTCCTCGGTGTAGCGCAGGCCCGCCGTCAACGACAGACGATCGTCCATCGCCGCGGGACGCCAGGTCGCCTGGGTGAAACCGGCAATGGCATCGGTGCTGTTCTCATAGACCTGCGTGCCGGCGCCCGCCAGCGGGGCGCTGAAAATCGCCCGGCGGTCGAACCTGCCCTCGTCCTCGAAGTAATACAGGCCCAGCACGTAGTCCACACGATCGGTCGCACCGATGATGTTGAACTCCTGCGAGGTTTGCTCGTAGTCAGATAACGTGTCCTGCTTCGAGTGGTTTACACCGAGCTGGTCGATTGAAGCCCAGAGGCCATCAACGAAGGGGTAACTGAAGCCCGACGAGGGGCCGTACAGCTGCGCCAGAGTCAGGTGCACCAGGTCGGAATAGGCCCCGATGCCGTTTTCGTCCAGCGTGCTGTCGATGTTCTCCAGGTCACCAAACACGTAGGTTTGCAGTTCACGGTACGCGGTGATGGAGCGGAGGGTGACGTCGCCCAGCGCGCCCATATCACCCAGTTCCCAGTTCAGTGTCAGCGTATGCCCTTCGACTTCATTGTCAGAGGTCGGCACGAAGTCAGAAGCACCGGCATCGACGCGGCCCTGCCCATCCGCTGCAATGGCCTGGTAGACCCCGATGGTTTCCTGCAGTGAGGGAATCCAGCGCGACGCAATGCGCGGGTCGCTGCCCGGGATGGTGGCCCAGAACTGGGCGCCCTGCAGGACACCCTGCATGGCGGAAATACGATCCACATTACCGGCAGGATCCAGTGCGGTGAAACCCGTGACTTTCTGCAGGCCGCCCTGCTCATCGAGGTCACTGCTGTCGTAGCTGTAGTCAACGCTCAGTGCGTCCGTCGGCTCCCACAGCAGTGCGATACGGTAGGCTTCGCGATCAATGCTGTCATAGCCGGGGCCACCATTGAGGTTGTCATACAGCGGATCGCGCTCGCGAGTCTGGTAACCAAAGGCGGCCGACAGCTTACCGAGGCCCTGACCGACTTCCCCGACCGAGGGAAGATCGACATTCAGTTTCAGTTCCTGTTCGTCGTATTTGCCCAGCGTGCCCTTGGCGCGCACACCCAGTTCACCTGTCGGCTTGCGGGAGATGAAGTTCACGGCACCCGCGGTTGCGTTACGGCCATACAGCGTGCCCTGCGGGCCGCGCAGCACTTCGATGCGCTCCAGTTCGGCGACGTCCATCGCCGAGCCCTGCATCTTGCCCACGTAGACGCCATCCAGATAGACGGCAACAGCGGGATCGAGCGACAGGTTGGCCGGGCTGCCACCGCCAAAGCCGCGGATGGCAAGGCTGGTGGCGCCACGTGAGCCGGGAGCGTTGAAACCGGCAACACCCGGCACCTGACCAATCAGGTCCTGTGTGTTCTCAATGCGACGCTGAGTCAGTGCATCCGAGGTCAGGGCGGTGATGGAGATAGGCGTCTCCTGTGAACTCTCGGCACGTTTTTGCGCCGTGACAATGACTTCTTCCAGGGCGGTTACCTGGGCCTGCGATGCCATGCTCATGCCGACGGCAATCGATGACAGGGCCAGAGCCAGCGGACGCGGGGCAAATCTGAACTTCTTCATGGGGGATCCTCTCATGCGGATGGAACACTTATCACTGCACTGCTCAAGGCGCGTGCAGGCATTTTTATCTCGGCAGAGTGTTGCCTGTAGACGAACTAAAACCTTTCCACGGTCATGTTTTAGACGGCGGGCCAACTTTACACGGCACAACCCGCCCGGAACAGTGATGGATTACCAAAAAGTGATGAAGTAGTGCAGATAGCAATACCAGCGAGGCAGTGGTCCGCAAGACAGTCAGTTGCTGGCTGCGATGCCCTCTGCACGCACGGAAAATCCGGAACCGAGGAACGCGGCCGCCACCGAGAGTTCGGCTTCCACACTGTACTGGGGATCCGAGAGCCAGCTCAGCAGCCCGTACACATAGATGCCGAGGATGTAGTGGGTGATGCGTTCCACACTGATATCGGACCGCACCTCACCGCGCGCAAGGCCCTCCCGTAGCATGGCGCAAAAGCTCTCATGTAACAGCGGCCAGCGATGCTGGCCGATGCTGAAGTTGGGGTCGTCGTAGGCACGCAGGGCGAGCAGCAACAGGGCCCGCGTCAGTGTGGGGGTTCTACGGGTCATTTCGGCGCCGTAGGCAAAGAACCGGGCCAACTGTTGCTGGGCAGTACCGCCTTCAGCGCGAAACCGCTCGATGGCGGAGGAGAAGCGCTCATCAACACCGGGCACCAGAGCCTGAAGGATCGCCAGTTTGCTTGGGAAATAATTGAACAACGTGGGCTTGGATATGTCTGCCGCCTCGGCCAGGGCTTCAACCGTCACCGCCTCATAGCCGTGGCGCGTAAACAGACGCCGCGCCGCAAGCAGGATTCGTTCCCGCGTCTCGCGCTTTTTGCGCTCGCGCCGTCCCTCGCCTTTGCTGACTGCACCCATGATCTTAACTACCGTCTATTATTTTACCCTCTTGTGCAATGTATCGTTAAAGCCACCCCAATGCCACGCTTGCGGCAAGAAAAAAGTCTGGCTCACCGGCTGTAAGCGCGCATGTTCAGCCCAAATGCAGCCACCAGATCGCGCATGAGTTCCACCACTCCCCCGCCGAAAGTGTTGATCTGGCACTTCCGGTACTCTTCCTCCAACTCACCGGCCAACGCCGCGCCGGCGCTGCCGCGGCGCAGCATACTGGCCGGCCCCATGGCATCCATGAGCAAGCGGTAGACTTCGATCAGGCCCTCAGTGGAGAACGCCTTCATCGCCGAGGCGTAGGCCACCTCCGGCTCGCCGTGCTCCATGCTCCAGGCCATGCGCCAGGTCATCAGCCGCATCGCCTCCAGCCTCGCATAGCATTCGGCGAGCAGGCGCTGCACCGTGGCGTCTTCTATAGGCCTGACGCCAGCAGCATCGGGTTCGCGGGCCCAGGCGAGCACGTCCTGATAGAGTCCATAGGCATAAATGCCGATGGCGGCCAGACCGACCCGTTCGTGATTGAGTTGCGAGGTGATCAGCTTCCAACCACCGTTGAGCGTGCCACAGATCATGTCATTGGGGCAGCGCACGTCGTTGTAGTAGCTGATGTTCGTGCGGACGCCACCCACGGTATGTATCGGGGCAAAGCTGAAGCCCGGCTGGTGGGCATCCACCATAAAAATACTGATGCCAGCGTGGGGGCGAGCGGCGTTTACGTCGCTGCGCGCGGCGAGCCAGATATAGTCCGCGGCTTCCGCGCTGGAGGTATAGACCTTGGTCCCGTTGATGACCCATTCATCACCCTCGGCGACGGCGGTGGTTTTCAGGGCCGCGAGGTCCGAGCCCGCGTCGGGCTCTGTGTAGCCGATGGCGAAGTGGAGTTCACCCGCTGCTATCCTGGGCAGGAAGAAGTCTTTGTGCGCCTCGGAGCCGTGCGCCATGATGGCCGGAGCCACCGTCGAAATGGTTACAAAGGGTAGCGGCGCGCAGGCCAGTTGAGCTTCTTCGAAGAAGATCATCTGGTCCATGGGGCCACGTCCCTGGCCACCGTACTCCTTGGGCCAGCCAAGCGCCAGCCAGCCGTCCTTGCCGATCTGGCGGATCACCGACTTGTAGGCATCTCCCCCCTCATTGCCGCGCGTCGCCTCGATAAGCTCGGGGGTCATCAGCGACTGGAAATACTGTCGCAGCTCGCTACGCAACGCCTGCTGCCCTGCCGTATAGTCGATGTGCACGGACCTGCCTCCTGACTTCAATGATGGTCGCAGGATTATTATTGAATTTGGATTCAATATCAATAATAATCCGCACACAGTCCAGAACACGCGAAGACCATGCCCTCGAGCAGCAGCCCGTCATCGACACCGCGACGCCCCAAGGGTGAACTCGCCCGCGAGCGCCTCAAAAGCGCGGCCATCGCCCTCCTCGACCGGGGCAGCTACCATCAGTTGCGCGTGAAGGACATCACGGCCGAGGCCGGCGTCGCAGCCGGACTGTTCCATCATTACTACAGCGGGCTGGATGCCCTGATCGAGGAAATCCTTGAGGACCATATTGCCGCCTTCGAGGCTACAGAGCAGATCGAGCGGGATGTCAGCAAAGGTGACTGGTTCAGCCGGCTGCGTTCACACTATCGGGTGGCCGTGCACGCGCACGCAGCGCACCCGGGCATCATGCGCTGCATCGATCAGTTCTGTAGCGATGATCCGGCCTTCCGCGCACGCTGGCAGGCGTCCTACAACCGGCGACTCAAGCTACTCACCGCCGTATTTCCCTACGTATTCCCGGAAAGCGACCTCAGCGAACACGAGGTCAGCCTTGTGGTGCACGCATTGAGTGGCATCGGGCAGGACGTCTTGCGCGCCCGCTACGGTGAGCGCAACCCGGAGCTCCTGGCCCTAGGCCTGACAGAGGATGAACTTGCCGAGTGGCTGGCCGCCCTCTTCTACCGCGGGCTATTTGCCTGCAACCCGCCGAGGCGGGCCATGAACTACGCCGACAAGATTCTTGCCATCCGGCGATGAAACCTCTACCGGACACACAGCGGCCCGCACGCCGCACAACTGGAGACTCAACATGGACTTCTCATTGAGCGAAGATCAGGCCGCAATCGCGGAGCTTGCAACACGGATCTTTCGCGATCAGGTTGATGACGCGGCTCGCGTGCGCCATCAGGACAGCTTCGATCGCGATCTGTGGCAAACGCTGGCACGCTCTGGCCTCACCGGACTTGGGCTCTCGGAAGCCAACGGTGGCTCGGGGATGGGCTTCGTAGCCCAGTGCCTGGTGGCGCAGGCACAGGGAGGTGTACTGGCACAGATTCCGCTGCCGGAAACCCTGCTGGCCGGCTACGCGCTGGAGCAAGGCGGTGTCACTCGCGGCCTCGACACAGTCGCGGCGGGTGAGACGCACCTGACCCTGTGCCTTGCACCGGGGCTGGAGCGTGAAGGCGACACGCTGAGCGGCACGCTCAGCCTTGTCCCATGGGCTGAAGGAGCCCTGTACATTGTGACCCGCGCCGGTGACAGTCTGGTTGGGTTCTCTGTTGAAGAGGCAGAGCTGTCCATGACCGCGCAGCGGGTCAGCAACGGTCGGCCCACGGCGCTGGTGCGTGTCAACCGCGCGCAGGCCATCGATCTGGGCGGCTGCGAGCAGATCGCTGCACTGCGCCAGCGCCAGGAAGTGATGACTGCCGCTCTGCAACTGGGCGTCGCCAGTGAAGCCCTTGCACGCACGGCTGCCTATACCAGCGAACGCAAACAGTTCGGCAAGCCGCTCGCCGGCTTCCAGGCCGTGGCGCACCGTGCGGCAGACGGCTATATGGATATCGAAGCCCTGAGGGGAGTCGTGGACAGTGCCATGTGGCGCATTGAAGAGGGACTGGACGCCACCTTACAGGCGGGCGCTGCGCGCTGGTGGGCGGCAGAGACCTCACACCGGGTAGCGCATACCGCACAGCACCTGCACGGCGGCATCGGCGCAGACATCGAGTACCCGATTCACCGCTTCTTTCTCTGGTCCAAACAGCTCGAGTTCGACCTCGGCGGTGCGGCTCACCAGCTCGCGGCCATGGGCCGGCATCTGGCCAGCGACCCACATTCTGGCATAACGTTGTGATCCACACCTCGGCACACCCACCCCTGCTCCGGAGCCCCGCATGAACGTAGTGCAATTTGACCGCATCGAAGACCGCCACCTTGGCCGCGCCCTGAGTCTGCAGGCCAGCCAGCAGCCCGACGCCACATTTATCATGTTTGGCGAGGCGCACTACAGCTTCGCCGAGGTCAATCGGCGCGTCAATGAGCTCGCTGCCGGGCTCGGGGAGCTGGGGCTGGGCAAGGGCGACCGGGTCGCGTTTTTCATGGGCAGCGCGCCCGAAGTCATATTCCTTGCGCTCGCCACCAACAAACTCGGGGGGGTGTGGATTCCAATCAACGGTGACTATAAAGGCAGCTGGCTCTCCGAGACTATCAATCGCAGCCGTCCGCACGTCTTGGTGACGGACAGTGAACACGCCGACAGGGTCGGGCAGGTCGTCTCCGATCTCGACGTCGCCCACCTGGTGGCACTTGGGAACGTTCCCGGGCTGCCCTCGGCCACGCCGTTTGACAGCCTTTACCGGCAGGGCGCGCCGGAGCCGGACCTTGCCGGCCAAACCTACGGCGACACCAGTGCAGTGCTCTGGACATCCGGTACAACCGGCCGCTCCAAGGGCGTCATGCAAAGCCACAACGTGTGGTTCAACGCGGTAGAGACCGGCAACGCGCAGTTCGGTACGCGCCCGGGTGATGTCATCTACTCCGTTCTGCCCATGTACAACTCCGCAGCCTGGGTGACCTCCATCCTGCGCGCGCTCATCGTTGGCATTCCGCTGGCGGTGGACCCGGCGTTTTCGGTCAGTCATTTCTGGGAGCGCGTGGATTACTACGGGGCCACACAGAGCTTCACCGTAGGTGCCATGCACATGTTCCTGTGGAACGCAGCGGAAAAGCCGGACGACGGCCAGCACAGCCTGCGCAAGTTGATGGCCGTGCCGATACCCCCGGATATCGCCGGCCCCTTCAGCAAGCGATTCAACCTGGAGCTGATGCCCCAGGGCCTGGGGCAGAGCGAATGCATGCAGCTGGTGATCACCGCGCCCGGCCAGCCGCTACCGCCACCGGGGAGCTGCGGCCTGCCCTCCCCCAAACTGGATGCGCGCCTGGTCGACGACGCAGGCAAGGATGTCCCCGAGGGTGAAGCCGGCGAGCTTTGGGTACGGCCACGGGAGCCCTTCGCCATCTTCAACGGCTACTTCGACGACCCCGAAGCGACGCGTAATGCCTTCGAGGGTGAGTGGTACAAAACGGGAGACATGCTGCGCAAAAAGGCGGACGGTTACTACTATTTCGCCGATCGCAAGAAAGATGCTGTGCGCCTCAAGGGCCGCAACATCTCCACCTTCGAAGTGGAGATGGTCGCGCGACGCCACCCCGCAATAGCCGACTGCGCCGCCTTTGGCGTGCCGAGCGAGATTCTTGATTCCGAAACCGAGCTGAAGCTCAACTACATACTCAAACCGGGCAAGACACTGCCGCCTGAGGAACTCGCGCAGTTTATCAACGACAATGCGCCCTACTTTTTCGTGCCAAGGTACCTTGAGCAGGTGGAGGCCCTGCCTTACACGCCGACCAACAAGGTACAGAAGTTCAAGCTGCGCGAAGCCGGCATCACCCAAGACACCTGGGATGCCCAGAAGGCAGGCTTCAAGGCAGAGCGCTAGTAACGCCCGGTACGTGTTATCGTTGCGCTTACACAGGCCAGTCGAGCGGACACAGCGGCAATGACATTTACAGGAACCGCCGCCAGGACAGTGCTGGTGGCGGCTGCGCTTAGCAGCGCATTCGTGGCAGGAGCCTGGTTGCAACAGCGAGGCACTCTCTCGGCCATACCGGGTATATGGCGCGCGGGCGATGCGCCCGCAGCGACGCCAACCACGGCGGCAGCGCCAGCCAAGCCTGCGGCAACACCGCCTCCGCGCACCCCGCCCCCTGCTAAACCCCGTAAAGTCCGCCCCGGACAACCAGCGCCCTACGATGGTGACTTGAAGTCGCTTGCTGCCGTCAATGTCCGGGATGCCGTTCTGGACACCGTCACCCGCGGCCTGGTGTACCCCTGGGCCATGGAAATCCTGTCACCCACGGAGGTACTGGTTACGGAGATTCGTGGCACCCTGCAGCGGATCGATCTCCGGGACGGGAGTCGCACCGAGATTTCGGGACTGCCCGCGATTCCCTCGGGCAAGGGGCAACTCGGGCTCATGGATATTGCCCTGCACCCCGAATTCGAGACGAATCGACTACTGTACTTCACGCATGCCGCGGAAAGCTCCGAGGCACCCGGTCACTACACGACGGCGCTGAGCCGGGGACGACTCAATGGCTCGGCACTGGAAAATGTGGAGCGTCTGCTGACCGCCGAGCCCTTCACGCGGGCCCCCGCCAACCTTGGCGGTGCCATCGCTTTCGATACTGCAGGTTATCTTTACGTGGGCATCGGCGATCGCACCGTCAATACACGCGCCCAGGACCTGTCCTCCCTGCACGGCAAGATACTCCGCCTGATGGACGATGGCAGCATCCCCGCTGACAATCCCTTCGTTGGCGTCGCCGATGTCGACGCCAGAATCTATGCCTCTGGAGTGCGCAATACGCAGGGCCTGGTATTCGACACTCTTTCCGGACAGCTCTTCCAGACCGAGCACGGCCCCATGGGTGGAGACGAGGTCAACATCATCGAGGCTGGCCTGAACTATGGCTGGCCAACCATCACCTATGGCGCCAACTACACCACCGAGAAGATTGGCCTGGGAACACGCCATGAGGGAATGCAGCAGCCGCTGTACTACTACCTGCCCTCTATCGCCGCATCACCGGTCACACTGTATCGCGGCGACATGTTCCCGGAGTGGGAAGGGCACCTGCTGGTTGGCGCGCTCAGAGGCGCACATGTCAGCAAGCTGGCACTGGTGGATGGCCAGGTGCGCTCCGAGCGCGGCATCCTCGTGGAAGCGAAGGGGCGTTTTCGCGACATCAAAGTGGCTGACGACGGCTCTCTGCTGCTGCTGGTACAGAACGGTGGCCGACTGCTGCGACTGCGACGCGATCCACAATTGAGCAACGACGCCACCAAGGCACGGGACGGATCCACGCTGTACCGACAGCTATGCAGCAGCTGCCATAGCGCAGAGGTGCCCGGAGCCCCCAACATCGATGTCCCGGCTGACTGGGAGGGCCGCCTGGCGCTGGGCCTCGACGTGCTGTACCAGAATACACTGGACGGCATTGGCGACATGCCCGCGAGAGGGCTGTGCGAGAATTGCTCGGATGCGGAGATTCGCAGTGCGGTCGAGTTCATGCTGAAGAGGGTGGCCCTCGCGCGCGATCAAGGCGTACCGAAAGACCAGTAAATCTCCGGAGTAACCCCATAAAAAACCCCGAAGCACAGTGTACTTCGGGGTTTGGGTTTAGAAGCCTGGC
>NZ_CAXBAE010000023.1:0-13620 GCF_963973825.1 uncultured Haliea sp. | reverse complement strand
CGCTCGGTGGTCGTGGTTTTACCCGCGTCCACGTGAGCGCAGATACCGATATTGCGGTATCGCTTGATAGGAGTCTTGCGTGCCACGATAATTTCCCCTGTAACAGGTTGCCTGGCGTTAATTTAGAACCGGTAGTGCGAGAAGGCCTTGTTGGCTTCTGCCATGCGATGCACGTCTTCACGCTTCTTCACGGCATTACCCTTGCCCTGTGACGCATCGATAATTTCGCCGGCAAGGCGCTGACGCATGGACTTCTCACCGCGGTTGCGCGCGTAATCAACCAGCCAGCGCATGGACAGAGCCACACGGCGGGCGGGACGCACTTCAACCGGCACCTGATAGGTTGCACCACCGACCCGGCGGGACTTCACCTCGACCATCGGCGCGATGTTCTCAAGCGCTTCGTCAAAGGCCTCGAGGGGATCTTTCTTCAGGCGCTCCTGGACGATATCCAGCGCACCGTAGACGATGGTTTCTGCGACAGACTTCTTGCCGCTGATCATTACGTGGTTCATGAACTTGGCCAGCGTTACGTTGCCGTATTTGGGATCCGGCAGGACTTCACGTTTGGCGACTACGCGTCTTCTTGGCATGTTGTTGCCCTTCTCTCTTCAGGTTAATCCGAACACCGACCTGCCACACAGGCGGGGGAGGCAGAGGTTCAGCCTTACTCACTTCACTGTTGACCCGGAGCACAGCCCCGGGGGTTTACTTCGGCCGCTTGGCGCCGTACTTGGAACGGCCCTGACGACGCGCAGAAACACCGGAGGTGTCCAGGCTGCCGCGCACGGTGTGGTAACGCACACCCGGCAAATCCTTCACCCGGCCGCCGCGAATCAGCACCACGCTGTGCTCCTGCAGGTTGTGACCTTCACCGCCGATGTACGAAGACACTTCGTACCCGTTGGTGAGGCGCACACGGCAGACTTTACGCAGTGCAGAGTTCGGCTTCTTGGGGGTCGTCGTATAGACACGCGTGCACACACCGCGGCGCTGGGGACAGCTCTGCAGGGCGGGCACGTCACTCTTGGCGACCTTGCGCTTCCTCGGCTTACGAACCAATTGGTTGATCGTTGCCATCTAGTTTGAACTCCAGATATTGTTTGAATTCATGGCCATAACAGCCATCCTCAAGCCGTTTCAGGGGCTTGCGGCGCCGCTGTGGAGCCCGTTTACACGGCTCCGGATGCAGCACACTGCCCGTTGCGCCACGCACACGGCGGAGCACCCCGGGAAAGAGGAGGCGGCATTCTATAGACGCCCCCCATGCGAGTCAAGAACAGAGTAGCGGCCGGCAACACCACCGGCCCCAGCCGCCCGCGGCCCTCGCAGGCCCCGGGCAATACCCTTACTCGGTATCCTGCAGTGCTTCGGTGAGTGCCGCCTCGATTTCCTGGGCAGACACACTCATTTCCACATCACCGCCGCGAGTGCGCTTGCGTTCCTCGTGGTAGGCCAGACCGGTACCTGCCGGTATCAGACGACCAACCACCACGTTCTCCTTGAGGCCACGCAGGTAGTCGCGCTTGCCGGTCACCGCGGCTTCAGTCAGAACCCGGGTAGTCTCCTGGAAGGAGGCTGCGGAGATGAAGCTTTCCGTGGCCAGCGACGCCTTGGTAATACCCAGCAGTTCGCGCTCAGCGGAGGCTGGCACCAGCCCTTCCGCGAGGAGGCGCTCGTTCTCTTCGATGAACGTGACGTACTCGACCTGCTCACCCTTGATCAGGCTGGAATCGCCGGAGGACGTGATCACCACCTTGCGCAGCATCTGGCGAACAATCACCTCGATGTGCTTGTCGTTGATCTTCACGCCCTGCAGACGGTAGACCTCCTGGATCTCGTTGGAGATGTACTTGGCCAGCTCTTCAACGCCCTTCAGGCGCAGAATGTCATGTGGGCTCAAGGGGCCTTCGGAGACGATTTCGCCCTTCTCCACAAACTCCCCTTCGAACACCGACATCAGGCGCCACTTGGGAATCAGCACCTCGTAGTGGTCGGAACCGTCGGGCAGGGTCTGCCCGTCCGTCGGGGTGATCACCAGACGCCGCTTGCCCTTGGTTTCCTTGCCGAAGCTCACCGCACCGGAAATCTCTGCCAGAATTGCAGGCTCTTTGGGCTTGCGCGCTTCAAACAGGTCGGCAACGCGAGGCAGACCACCGGTGATGTCGCGGGTCTTGGAGCCTTCCTGGGGAATACGGGCGATGACTTCACCGGCATCCAGGCGGGCACCGTCCTCGAGGCTGACCAGCGCGTTGGGCGGCAGGAAGTAGTGCGCCGGTACGTTGGTGTTCGCGAGGCAGAGCTCTTCACCCTTATCATCCACCAGGGTAATGGCCGGGCGCACATCCTTGCCCGCGGCGGGGCGTTCACCCACGTCCAGGACCTCAATGCTGGACAGACCCGTCAACTCATCGGTCTGGCGCTTGATCGTGATGCCCTCCTCCATACCGGAGAAGCGCGCAATACCCGCCACCTCGGTGATGATGGGGTGGGTGTGGGGATCCCAGTTTGCAACCACGTCACCCGCAGCCACGTCAGCGTGGTCCTGCACCTTGATGATGGCACCGTAGGGCAGCTTGTAGCGCTCGCGCTCGCGACCCATCTTGTCCAGCACCGACAGCTCACCGGACCGCGAGGCCGCGATCAGGAAGCCGTCCTTGCGCTCCACCGTCTTCACGTTGTGCAGGCGCACCTTGCCGTCGTTCATGACCTGGATGTTGTCCTGCGCGGTCTGCCGCGAGGCCGCACCACCGATGTGGAAAGTACGCATGGTCAGCTGCGTGCCCGGCTCACCGATGGACTGCGCGGCAACAACGCCCACGGCCTCACCCATGTTGACCCGGTGACCACGGGCCAGGTCGCGACCGTAGCAGGCTGAGCAGATACCGTGGCGTGTTTCGCAGGTTATCGGCGAACGCACTTCCACTTCATCGATACCCATTTCCTCGATGCGCTTGATCCACAGTTCGTCGAGCATGGTGCCGGCGGTGATGGCGATTTCGTCATCCGTACCGGGGCGAATCACATCGCGGGCCACGATACGGCCCAACACGCGATCACCCAGTGACTCGATGATGTCGCCGCCATCGATAACCGGGGTCATCAGCAGCCCCTGATCGGTACCACAATCGACTTCCGTGACCACCAGGTCCTGGGCCACGTCGACCAGGCGCCGGGTCAGGTAACCGGAGTTGGCTGTCTTCAGTGCGGTATCCGCCAGACCTTTACGCGCACCGTGGGTCGAGATGAAGTACTGCAGGACGTTCAGGCCCTCGCGGAAGTTGGCCACGATCGGCGTCTCGATGATCGAGCCATCCGGCTTGGCCATCAGGCCGCGCATACCGGCCAGCTGGCGAATCTGCGCCGGTGAACCCCGGGCGCCGGAGTCGGCATACATGTACACGGAGTTGAAAGAGGCCTGTTGCTCCTCCTCGCCATCACGGTTGACCACGGTCTCTTTGGAGATCCCTTCCATCATCGCCTTGGAAACCAGGTCGTTGGCCCGGGACCAGATATCGATGACCTTGTTGTACTTCTCGCCCTGGGTGACCAGGCCGGCGGCGTACTGGTCTTCGATTTCCTTCACCTCGCGGTCGGCACGGGCAATCAGCTCGGCCTTGGCTTCGGGAATCACGAAATCGTTTACGCCGATGGAGGCCCCTGAGCGGGTTGAGTACTCGTAGCCCGTATACATCAGCTGGTCGGCG
This sequence comes from uncultured Haliea sp., assembly GCF_963973825.1. Classification (NCBI taxonomy): domain Bacteria; kingdom Pseudomonadati; phylum Pseudomonadota; class Gammaproteobacteria; order Cellvibrionales; family Halieaceae; genus Haliea; species uncultured Haliea sp. Next base: position 9,913 of record NZ_CAXBAE010000023.1, on the reverse strand, counting down.
AAGATGACCGTTGCCTTCAGACCCACCACGCGATAGCACTGGTTGATGATGCGCGAGATGGCCTTCTTGGTCATGTCCTGGTTGACCATGTCGTAGGCGATGCCTTCGGGGACAATTTCCCAGAGCAGCGCGCGGCCGACCGTGGTGTCGGCCACCACCGTACGCTCGGAACGCTCACCTTCCTCGTTCTGCACCACTTCGTGGATACGGACCTTGACTCGCGCCTGCAGGTGTACGTGGCCGGCGCGGTAGGCGCGGTTCACCTCGGAGACGTTGGCAAAGATCATGCCTTCGCCCTTGGCGTTCACACGCTGGCGGGTCATGTAGTACAGGCCCAGAACCACGTCCTGGGAGGGTACGATGATGGGCTCGCCGTTGGCGGGCGACAGGATGTTGTTGGTCGACATCATCAGCGCGCGGGCTTCCAGCTGCGCTTCCAGCGTCAACGGCACGTGCACCGCCATCTGGTCACCGTCGAAGTCGGCGTTGTAGGCGGCGCAGACCAGCGGGTGCAGCTGGATGGCCTTGCCTTCAATCAACACGGGCTCAAACGCCTGGATACCCAGGCGGTGCAGCGTCGGTGCACGGTTCAGCAGCACAGGGTGCTCGCGAATCACTTCGGCGAGAATGTCCCAGACTTCCGGCGGCTCACGCTCGACCATCTTCTTGGCGGCCTTGATGGTCGTGGCCAGGCCACGCGCCTCAAGCTTGCCAAAAATGAAGGGCTTGAACAGCTCCAGAGCCATCTTCTTGGGCAGACCACACTGGTGCAACCGGAGCGTGGGACCGACCACGATCACGGAACGCCCCGAGTAGTCCACGCGCTTGCCCAGCAGGTTCTGGCGGAAGCGCCCCTGCTTGCCCTTGATCATGTCGGCAAGGGATTTCAGCGGGCGCTTGTTGGACCCGGTAATCGCGCGACCGCGGCGACCGTTGTCCAGCAGTGCATCCACGGATTCCTGCAGCATGCGCTTTTCGTTGCGCACAATGATGTCAGGCGCATTCAGATCCAGCAGACGCTTGAGGCGGTTGTTGCGGTTGATCACGCGCCGGTACAGGTCGTTCAGGTCTGACGTCGCGAAGCGGCCGCCATCCAGGGGCACCAGCGGACGCAGGTCCGGTGGCAGTACGGGCAGCGCGTTCAACACCATCCACTGCGGCTTGTTGCCCGAGCTCGCGAAAGCCTCCATGAGCTTGAGGCGCTTGGACAGCTTCTTGATCTTGGTTTCCGAGTTGGTCTGCGGAATTTCCTCACGCAGGGTCAGAATTTCGCGCTCGAGATCGAGCTGCTTCATCAGATCCTGTACTGCCTCGGCACCCATCTTGGCGGTGAACTCGTCACCGAACTCCTCCATCGCCTCGTAGTACTCTTCATCGGTCAGCAGCTGGCCGGGGTTGAGCGTTGTAAGGCCTGGATCGGTTACTACATAGGATTCAAAGTACAGCACGCGCTCGATGTCGCGCAGGGTCATATCCAGCAGCAGGCCGATGCGCGAGGGCAGCGACTTCAGGAACCAGATGTGTGCCACCGGGCTGGCGAGTTCGATGTGGCCCATGCGCTCACGACGCACTTTCGCCAGCGCCACTTCCACGCCGCATTTCTCACAGATCACGCCGCGATGCTTGAGGCGCTTGTACTTGCCGCACAGGCACTCATAGTCCTTCACGGGACCAAAGATCTTGGCACAGAACAAGCCATCGCGCTCCGGCTTGAAGGTCCGGTAGTTGATGGTTTCCGGCTTCTTCACTTCGCCGAATGACCAGGAGCGGATCATTTCGGGCGACGCCAGGCCAATGCGGATGGCGTCGAATTCTTCTGACTGTCCCTGGGACTTGAGCAAATTCAGTAAGTCTTTCAAGGTCTTTCCTCCACGAGGTTTTCCTTCCAGCTACAGCGGCAATTGCCGCTGTAGCCCCGAGTCCGTTTTACCGCTGGTTAGTCACTCTCCAGCTCGATATCGATACCGAGGGAGCGTATTTCCTTGACCAACACGTTGAAGGACTCGGGCATGCCCGGTTCCATACGATGGTCACCATCGACGATGTTCTTGTACATCTTGGTGCGTCCCGCGACGTCATCCGACTTCACGGTGAGCATTTCCTGCAGGGTGTACGCAGCACCGTAGGCTTCCAGGGCCCACACCTCCATCTCACCGAAGCGCTGGCCACCGAACTGCGCCTTGCCGCCCAGCGGCTGCTGGGTAACGAGGCTGTAGGAGCCGGTGGAACGCGCGTGCATCTTGTCGTCCACCAGGTGGTTCAGCTTCAGCATGTACATGTAGCCCACGGTGACCGGGCGATCAAAGGCCTCGCCGGTGCGACCGTCGTACAGCGTGAACTGGCCACTTTCGGGCAAATCAGCCAGAGACAGCAGTTCCTTGATCGACTCCTCAGCAGCGCCGTCAAACACCGGCGTCGCCATCGGAACACCTGCACGCAGGTTTTCGGCCAGTGCCAGAATCTCCTTGTCATTCAAGGACTTGAGATCTTCCGTACGGCCGGACCCATTGTTGTAGATGCGCTCGAGGAATTCGCGGACTTCCGCAACCTTGCGCTGCTCCTGCAACATCTGGTCGATTTTCACGCCCAGCCCCTTGGCAGCCATGCCCAGGTGGGTTTCAAGGATCTGACCGACGTTCATGCGCGACGGCACGCCCAGCGGGTTGAGAACGATGTCCACCGGCTCGCCATTCTCGTCGAAGGGCATATCCTCGACCGGCATGATGACCGAGATAACGCCCTTGTTACCGTGGCGGCCCGCCATCTTGTCACCGGGCTGGATACGGCGTTTGATCGCGAGGTAAACCTTGACGATCTTCAGAACGCCCGGAGCCAGGTCATCGCCGCTCTGCAGCTTGCGCTTCTTGTCCTCAAACCGCTCTTCGAGCAGCTTGTTCTGCTCATCAAGCTGCTTCTTCGCCGCGGCGAGCGCGTCGTTGAGGTCGCTGTCGGCCAGCTTCAACTTGAACCACTGCTCGCGATCCAGGTCAGCCAGCACCTTCGCGGTCAGCTCCGTGCCCTTGGCCAGGCCAGCGCCGCTGACGGTCTTGGCACCCTTCAACTGGTTGCCAAGCAGCGAGAACGTCGCCTCTTCGAAGATCCGGTACTCTTCCTTCAGGTCCTTGCGGAACTTGTCGAGCTGGTGCTTCTCGATCTGCAGTGCACGCTGGTCCTTCTCAAGACCGTCGCGGGTAAACACCTGCACATCGATAACCGTACCCTTGGTGCTGGAAGGCACACGCAGGGACGTATCCTTCACGTCCGAGGCCTTCTCACCGAAGATGGCACGCAGCAGTTTCTCTTCCGGTGTGAGCTGGGTCTCGCCTTTCGGCGTTACCTTGCCCACCAGGATATCGCCCGCCTCGACCTCCGCACCGATGTAGACAATGCCGGACTCATCAAGCTTGGACAGCGCACTCTCACCGACATTGGGAATATCCGAGGAGATTTCCTCGGAGCCCAGCTTGGTGTCACGCGCGATACAGGTGAGTTCCTGAATATGAATGGTGGTGAAACGATCTTCCTTGACCACCTTCTCGGACACCAGGATGGAGTCTTCGAAGTTGTAGCCGTTCCAGGGCATGAACGCAATACGGATATTCTGGCCCAGCGCCAGGTCGCCCATATCGACTGACGGCCCGTCCGCCAGAATGTCGCCGCGCGCAACCACATCACCCTGTTTCACGATCGGGCGCTGGTTGATGCAGGTGTTCTGGTTGGAACGCGTGTACTTGGTCAGGTTGTAGATGTCGACCGGTGCTTCATCCCTGCCCACGTCCTTGTCGTTGACGCGAACCACGATGCGGCTGGCATCGACCGAATCGATGACGCCATCGCGGCGGGCGACAACGCAGACACCGGAGTCGGCGGCCACGTAGCGCTCCATGCCGGTACCGACCAGCGGCTTTTCACACTTCAGCGTAGGCACCGCCTGACGCTGCATGTTCGAACCCATCAGTGCACGGTTGGCGTCGTCGTGCTCGAGGAAGGGGATCAGCGCCGCTGCCACAGATACCACCTGTTTCGGCGAGACATCCATGTAATCCACCTTTTCGGGCGGCATGACCGTGAATTCGTTCATGTGACGCACGGCGATAAGCTCATCGACGAACCGGTTCTTGCTGTCGACCGACGCGGACGCCTGGGCGATCACGTGCTCCGCCTCGTTGATCGCGGACAGGAACTCGACTTCGTCGGTCACCTGACCGTTCACCACCTTGCGGTACGGGCTTTCCAGAAAGCCGTAATCGTTGGTGCGGGCGTAGGTTGCCAGCGAGTTGATCAGGCCGATGTTCGGCCCTTCCGGCGTCTCAATCGGGCACACGCGACCGTAGTGTGTCGGGTGCACGTCGCGCACTTCAAAGCCCGCGCGCTCGCGCGTCAGACCGCCCGGCCCAAGCGCAGAAACACGGCGCTTGTGGGTCACCTCGGACAGCGGGTTGTTCTGGTCCATGAACTGGGACAGCTGGCTGGACCCAAAGAACTCCTTCACGGCTGCCGAGACAGGCTTGGCGTTGATCAGGTCCTGGGGCATCAGGCCTTCACTCTCCGCCATGGACAGACGCTCCTTGACCGCGCGCTCGACGCGCACCAGGCCCACACGGAACTGGTTTTCGGCCATTTCACCGACGCTGCGTACGCGGCGGTTGCCGAGGTGGTCGATATCGTCGGTCATGCCGCGGCCGTTACGGATGGACACCAGCGCTTTCAGCACGTCCACGATGTCTTCGCGATCCAGCACACCGCTGCCGGTGACTTCTTCCCGGCCCAGACGGCGGTTGAACTTCATCCGGCCAACCGCTGAGAGGTCGTAGCGGTCAGGAGAGAAGAACAGGTTCTGGAACAGGTTCTCGGCAGATTCCTTGGTCGGCGGCTCGCCGGGACGCATCATGCGGTAGATCTCAACCAGCGCTTCCAGTTCGTTGCGCGTGCTGTCCAGACGCAGCGTATCGGAAATGTACGGGCCACAATCCAGCTCGTTGGTGTAGAGGGTATCAATGTTGTTGATGCCCATCTCTTCCAGGCGTGTCAGGATCTCGTCATTCAGCTCCGCGTTACACTCGACCACCACCTCGCCGGTTTTCTCGTCGACGACGTTTTTGGCCAGCGCACGGCCGTAGAGGTATTCGCGGGGAATCTCCAGCTCGGCCACTTCCGCCTTCTCGAGTTCGCGAATGTGGCGCGCGGTGATCCGGCGACCCTGCTCCACGATGACCTTGCGGCCGACCTTGATGTCGAAAGACGCAACGTCGCCGCGCAGGCGCGCGGGGATCAGCGCCATCTTGTAGTTGCCGTCCTTGTCGACGGTGAAGGTGTTGACCTCGTAGAACATGTCGAGGATTTCTTCGGACTGGTAGCCCAGCGCACGCAGCAGAATGGTCGCAGGCAGCTTGCGACGGCGGTCGATGCGCACGAACACCATGTCCTTGGGGTCGAACTCGAAGTCCAGCCAGGAGCCACGGTAGGGAATCACGCGGGCGGAATAGAGCAGCTTGCCCGAGGAGTGGGTCTTGCCCTTGTCGTGGTCGAAGAATACGCCGGGCGAACGGTGCAGCTGGGAGACGATAACGCGCTCGGTGCCATTGACCACGAAGGTGCCGTTGTCGGTCATCAGGGGAATTTCCCCCATGTAGACTTCCTGCTCCTTGATGTCCTTGATGGTCTTGCTGGAGGCGTCCTTGTCGTAAATGATCAGACGGACCTTGACCCGCAACGCACAGGAGTAGGTAATGCCGCGCAGCTGACACTCATTGACATCGAACACCGGCGTGCCGAGCTTGTAGTCAACGTACTCCAGCGCCGCATTGCCGCTGTAGCTGACGATAGGGAACACCGATTTGAAGGCCGCGTGCAGGCCGTAGTCGCCGCGCTCCTCGAGTGGTATGCCCTGCTGGGTGAACTTCCGGTAAGAATCGAGTTGGATCGCAAGCAGGTATGGAATATCCATCATGTTCGACAGCTTGCCGAAGTCCTTGCGAATACGTTTTTTCTCAGTGTACGAGTATGCCATCAGTACTCCCCAGCGTGTTTAGCTTCCCGCCGCCCTGCCGGCGGCAAGCGAGGCTCTTGACGGGTGAGCTGCGCCTGCGCAGCCCGCCCTGAAAAACTTGTGCTCATCAAGCGGGAAAAGGCCGGCAGGCAAAAGCGCCCACCAGCCTTGTCCTGGTCCAGCCAAAGCCAGACGTGAAGCAAGCGCTTACTTGACCTCGACGGTCGCGCCTGCTTCTTCCAGCTTGGCTTTCAGCGCGTCCGCATCTGCCTTGGAAACACCTTCCTTGACAGGTGACGGGGCGCCGTCAACCACGGCCTTGGCTTCTTTCAGGCCCAGGCCGGTTACTTCACGTACTACTTTGATAACGTTGACTTTCTTCTCGCCAGCGCTGGCCAGAATCACGTCGAACTCGGTCTGCTCTTCAGCAGCTGCGCCGGCGTCGCCAGCAGCCGCAACCGGTGCGGCAGCAACGGCTGCAGCGGCGGTTACACCGAATTTTTCTTCCATTGCGCTGATGAGCTCAACGATATCCATTACGCTCATTTCGGCGATTGCATTCAGAATGTCATCTTTGGACAGAGCCATGACTCAAATCTCCTGGTTAGCTGATAAATAAATAGCGACTTACGCCGCTTCTTTCTGATCGCGTACTGCTGCCAGTGTGCGAACCAATTTTCCAGGTACGTCGTTCATCGTCTGTACCAGCTTGGTTACCGGCGCCTTCATCACACTCATCAACATCGAGAGTGCCTGATCACGCGTCGGCAGTTTGGCCAGTACATCCAGTTGATCCGCACCCAGCATTTGGCCGCTCACCGCCAATACCTTCACCTCGAAGTTTTTATTCTCCTTGGCGAAATCCTTGAACAACCGTGCCGCTGCACCCGGATCTTCCATCGAAAATCCGAACAGGGAGGGGCCCACGAGAGCGTCACTGACGCATTCATAGTCCGTTCCCGCCAGCGCGCGCTTGGCCAGTGTGTTCCGCACGACGCGGAGGGTCACTGAGTTTTCGCGAGCGCTTTTGCGCAAAGCTGTCATTCCGTCCACGGTAACGCCACGTGCATCGGCGATCACCAGGGACAGGGCATTGGTGGCAGTCTCGTTAACTTCAGCAACGATCGCTTTCTTGTCGTCGAGTCCAATTGCCACTGGTATTACTCCTGGATTTACAGTTCCGGTAGCGCCAACGCTATGGCACTACCACCTTGCGTGGTGAACACGTCCACCATCTGCGTAGGTTGGGCTACCCTCGCGGGCTGCTCGATTAAGCCGGACTGTCGGAGACAGCGCAGGCGCCTACGGTCTTTGATGGCCTTCAGTTCTCAGCTAATCAGGCGTTTGCCCAAGACTGCTCCAAAGACCTCAAAGTGAGCGATGCGACTCGGTAGAACCGCATCACCCGGGCCAACCTTCCGTGGCTGGCCCCTGAGGCAGCGCCCCTTGTGGGGGCGCTGCCGATCAAGCTTCGATCGACGACTGGTCGACCGTGACACCCGGGCCCATGGTGGTGGACAGGGTGATTTTCTTCATGTACACGCCTTTCGCGGCAGACGGCTTCGCCTTGCGCAGGTCGGCCAGCAGCGCCTCAAGGTTGCCCTTGATGGCGGCGGGCTCGAAGTCGATCTTGCCGATGCCACCGTGGATGATGCCATTCTTGTCAGTACGGAAACGTACCTGACCGGCCTTGGCATTCTTCACGGCAGTCAGAACGTCGGGAGTGACCGTACCGGTCTTCGGGTTCGGCATCAGGCCGCGCGGACCCAGCACCTGACCCAGCTGGCCAACAACGCGCATGGCATCCGGAGAGGCCACAACCACGTCGAAGTCCATCATCCCGCCCTTGATCTGCTCTGCGAGGTCTTCCATACCCACGAACTCGGCACCGGCGGCCCTGGCCTGTTCCGCTGCATCACCCTGGGTGAAGACCGCCACGCGCACGTGGCTGCCCGTACCGTGCGGCAGCGTGGTAGCGCCGCGTACAGCCTGGTCAGATTTGCGGGCGTCCACACCGAGGTTCACCGACACCTCGACCGTCTCGTTGAATTTTGCGGTAGCAAATTCCTTCAGCAGCGCAACGGCTTCGTCGAAGGAGTAGGCTTTGCCGGGCTGGATCTTTTCCTTGAATGCGCGTACGCGCCGTGACAGCTTGGCCATTAGATCACCCCCTCAACATCGATACCGGCAGAGCGTGCGCTGCCGGCAATAGTGCGGACCGCCGCGTCCATGTCTGCCGCCGTCAGGTCCGGCCATTTCTGCGTTGCCACTTCTTCCAGCTGGGCGCGGGTCACCTTGCCCACCTTGACCGTGTTGGGCGTGCCGGAGCCGGATTTGATACCGGCAACCTTGCGCAACAGCACCGCTGCGGGCGGAGTCTTCTTGATGAAGGTGAATGAGCGGTCACCGTAAACGGTGATCACCACCGGAATGGGCAGGCCGGGCTCGAGATCCTGGGTCTCGGCGTTAAACGCCTTGCAGAACTCCATGATGTTCACGCCGTGCTGACCCAGTGCCGGGCCTACCGGTGGGCTGGGGTTCGCTTTGCCAGCGCCTACCTGCAGCTTGATATAAGCCTGTACTTTCTTCGCCATGTGTTGTCTCCCGGGTGCAAGCGCCGTTGTAATCCAGAACCGAAAGGGCCGGTTTACGCGGGCTCCCCATTGAGGCGACCGAAGCCGCCGTTAACATTGGCGGGCGCCACGTGTGTGACCCCCGCCCTACTGCAATCAGGCCTTTTCGACCTGACTGAATTCCAGCTCCACCGGAGTGGAGCGCCCGAAAATGAGCACGGCCACATTCAGGCGGCTCTTTTCGTAATTCACTTCTTCCACAACGCCATTGAAGTCGTTGAAGGGACCATCGATCACCCGAACCATTTCGCCGGGCTCGAACATGGTCTTGGGGCGAGGCGCCTCGACGCCCGCCTCGACGCGCTGCAGGATAGCGGCAGCCTCGGCTTCGGTGATCGGCGCGGGCGCATCCGCCTTGCCGCCGATAAAGCCCATCACCCGTGGCGTCTCCTTCACCAGGTGCCAGGTACCGTCATCCAACTCCATCTGCACCAGCACGTAGCCGGGGAAGAACTTGCGCTCGCTGCGGCGCTTCTGCCCGGCGCGCATCTCCACCACTTCCTCGGTCGGCACCAGGATTTCACCAAAGCGATCCTGCATGCCGTGCAGTTCTATACGCTCCTTCAGGGCTGCCGCAACTTTCTTCTCAAAACCTGAGTAGGCGTGGACCACGTACCAACGCATTGCCATCGGCTATCCCTTATCCTTTTCTGACTAACCAATCACCAGCGACACAAGCCAGCCGAGCAGGGAATCGAGCCCCCACAGCATCAGTGCCACCAGCAATACAAAGACCACAACGATCAACGTGGTCTGGACCGTCTCCTGCCGCGTGGGCCAGACGACCTTGCGAATCTCGGTGCGGGAGCTCTTCACCAGGGTCCAGAACGCGGCACCCTTGGCGGTCTGCAACGCAATCAACCCGGCCACCGCGGCGATCGCCACAATGCCCAGCACTCGATACAGCAGCGATTCTGCCGAGAAGTAGCTATTGCCGATGATGCCGACAGCCAGCAGGGCGATAACCACCGCCCACTTCACGGAATCGAAACGCCCGGCGTTCGTTTCCACACTCATTACTACAACCCTTCAGATCGGGCCGCGCCTGACGCGCAACCCCCTGCCATAAATGGCAGGCCAGGAGGGAATCGAACCCCCAACCTGCGGTTTTGGAGACCGCTGCTCTGCCAATTGAGCTACTGGCCTATATCCTCTTCTTAGACGACGAAGCCGAACTGCCCGCAAGCGGTTCGGCTCGAGTCGCCGGGATGCGCCGGAGCGCTCCCTGCTTCGGTGTTACTCGATGATCTTGGCGACGACGCCAGCACCCACGGTGCGGCCGCCTTCACGG
>NZ_CAXBAE010000022.1:0-19255 GCF_963973825.1 uncultured Haliea sp. | reverse complement strand
TACCACTTTGAGCTTTGTACGACTGAAGTCATGGGTTGTTCAGAGCATCCCTAAGGCCGCCCGTAGGGACGGCATTGAGTTGGTTAGCCGCTATTCCACGGGGGCAAATACCGGACCTCGGCCTAAATTCGGCACCAGTTCGGCGTACAGAGACTTTCGCCCGACTATGACCGCAAGCATCGGTCGCCCATCTCGACGTTTCGCTGATAAGCGCCTCCATTCCGATATGTCGAGATCAGAGGGATGAGGATCATCCTCCGGATGTGTGTGCCATTCGCCCAGATAGCGGACGATTCCGTGACTCGCAGTCCATCGAGCCAGGGCAATGGTCTCATGGCCAAATGGCATCCGCTCAAACAAGTAGCGGAATCGCTTGTCCCATGTCGTGGGAGTAGTTGCCTGCTCGATAATCATGTGGACTCCATGAACGGAACCGAGCAGGAGTCCGCCAGCTTCACAGTCGGTATCACTGACCTGGACATAGCGGCAGAAAGTCTCCAGAGTGGACTCCGAGAAATGCAGTAAAGCCCTCCTATCGGTAGTAGCCCAGGAGTTCATGAACCGCATATGGGGCAATCCCGGTCTATCAGCGGATCGCAATCGGGCGTGGCACTCTGATGTGTGTGGTCAATCAGTCTAGTCCGGAGTGCTGGGGAATAAACGCCGTTGACCCAGTCGAGTGTCATCTCGGCGCCTAGGCTAGCAGCCTGTACCGACACCGATGCCGGGAAAGGCACGTACAAACCTTCGCATCCATGTCCCGCCAAAATGGCAGGAAGAGAATCAACGGTGGAGCGGAGCTCACCTCTTCTGTTGCTGTGCCAAAGACATCGGTAGCACGCACCCGATGCATGTGGCCTCAGGAGTGCACGGACGGTGGTTCCCGGCCCCTCGATCCAGACCGAAAGCATAGGCATCGGAGCCGGATAGTGGCCACTTAGCCAATGCCCGAGAGATTCTTCGCCGGTGGCATCTATGAGCAGGTCCAGCTCCCCTAGTTGCGCTTGCCTGACATCTATCGGAAGTGCACGAACCGCGGCACCTGGTGCCAAGCGCTTGAGCTCCTTCGCCATGGCCTCTGCTTTGTTCAAAAGCAAGTCCGGAAACCCCAGGCGATGACGCCCGATGTTTTGCGGGAAAAGGCTGTCAAAATCTACTAACGTGAGTTTTCCGCCGCACGTCCCCGCGCCGGACTTAACCAGCATATCCGCCAGATATCCGCCAATTGTGCCGCATCCCACAACGGCTAGGTTCTTACCTGCAAGCGTCTTTGATTTTGGCACGTTCCGCTCAGCGATGTACCGATCGTCGATTCTCACTACTGAGATGGGCATCACCTCCAACCCATAGGTCGAATCCCTGCGATTCGCGTGCTTGTTCTTTTGGACCGGAGGTTGGCGGTCATAGAGAACCGCAAAAGCATACGTCATCAACGGAGATTCGATGACGATCAGTACACCGTTGGCCTTCTTCCTTTCCCCTTCCTTGATACGCTTGTGAATCTTGCGCCGGCAGCGAGGATCAAGGGTGCCTTGCCATGCCAAGATATCCCCAACTGTTTTGGGCGGCCAATGGCTGGTCAGAGGTCGGGGTTGAGCGACAGTCTTGACCCGGTAAGTCAGCACCGTTTTATCGCTGGCCTGGTAGCCGAGCGACTTCAGCTTCTCAGTTGTCCGATCTACGTTGTCGCTGATGAACCACAGTGTACTCCCATCGGCCTGCGCGACTATACAGTGCTGCCGACCTAGGTCTGCGCCCTGCATGTCCACGAAGCAAAGCCCGCCAGGCCAATAAGCGAAGAATTCTTCCGCAAGATCTTCAACCATCTCTCCTTTCAAGATTTTCTCGAACACGACGGCCGCGTGCTGTAGGCACGCAAGTGATTGTCCGACGGGATCGTAGATGTCCAGAACGACCGTACCCTTGGCGAGATAGCAAAGCCCGCCATCCGCGCCAAGATGAGGGACCGCTGCGGGCAGATCAGGCGGGATTTCCAGCAGCCGGATGCGAGGCAAGTCGAAGAGCGTAGGGTCGAGCTGAATCTCACACGGAAAGCCCTTGTCCGATTGGGGTGGGGTCAACCGTCCGTGCAGCCTGAACCAGCCGTCATCCGCTTTGCCAACAAACACGAAGCCTCGCTGCCCGAAGGCCTCGATCACGTCTGTGACCGATGTGGTGCTGCTCATCCAGCCTTCGTTCGACCGACTAGTTCGCTTGGACCGGGCGTCGCGGGTGCCGCGGCAATGGTGGCGGCGAGGGATACCACCTTTACCCGATCCGGTTCGTTCGGAAAGCGAGGGCCGAATTCGCCCTGCATCCAAATGCAGGCTTGTGAAGGGCTGCCAGCGTCGGTGGCTCCGCGAAGCACTTTCTCAAGTTCTTCAAACGACCTTGCCGCTTCTTCGACTCCGGATTTGCCAAGCCGCTCCGTGAACGACTCGGACTCATCCACGGGGTTGTTGACGCCCGCCCGCAACCGGGCTGGCAGTGCCGCGACGACATCCAGCAAGGCGAGATCATCCCGCCGCTCGCGCTTCTCAAACAGCGGGGCCGAAGCGGCCATCAACAGGATCGAAGCGGGCCCACCACTGGGCCACCTCCAATCACGGAAGGCCTTCAGGTAGCGCACCACGCGGCGGAACTGTTCCCCCTTGGCCTCTACTTCACCCAGGAACCACTCTTTCACAGGCCTCGGATCGGACGACATCCAATTGCATTCACGGTGGGCCAGCAGAACTCTGTCAGCAGGTAATGCTGTCCAGGCATCACGCTCCGCCTTGTTCACCGCATCCGTCAGCGAGTCAAAGCCATATCGCTCCATCGAAGCTTTGGAGAGCGTCTCAAACTCCTCGTCTGGAATGGCGTACAAAGGAATATCAATGTGGGCATACGAAGCAATAACGATGCGGATGCACGTCGGCTTGTCGGTGACGAGCGTCCAGCCCCGTTCATCGATCAGTGGCTTCAAAGCTTTTTCCGCGGCGGCAAAGAACACCGTCGCCGCGATGCTAGGGCGCTTTGTCTGTGAGACGAAACTCAATGGCAGATAGCAACCATCATCGATATCTGCCTGCTGTGGGTGTTGTGCCGGCGAGTTCAGCGTCTTGTATGCCCACGACCCTTGCGTAAAGAAGCGCGGCTGCGGCGCGGCCTCGGTGTAGCCGCTCGCCCGCAGGAAGCTGGGGACGCCGGTGCGCAGGCAGTTCCTGACATCGGTGCGTGCGCTGGCGATCCAGGTGCGTTGATCAGGCGTCAGGTCCAGCTGGTTATGCATGCAGGATTCGTCATCAACGGTGGTGAAGAAAAGTGGGCTTAGGTTCAGCATGTGGCCTCGGGAACATTTCTGTTGGGGCCGTGATAGAAGATCGGTGCGCCGGCCTGGTGCGCTCGAAACGGTTGGAAAAGAGGATCGCCGAGTGCACGCTGTACCGCGTGATTGCCGCGATCCTTGAGGGTATTCGTGGCGCCGATGGAAACCCTATCCAACGCCTTGACATCCTTGCTCTGATCAGGTGTCGCCTTGTCGTCGATCTGGAAGTAGTTATTCTCCAGCAGCTGCCGTAGCATGTAATCCACCGACGACTCCTGAGCGGAGATCACGAGGTCGAAGAGTCCTCCCCGCCACTTCCCGAATCCGCGGTCAAGGCTGGCGCCGCCGCGGACGGTTGCCCCGATGGTCATCGTGCCGATTGAGAGAACCCGAATCAGCGGATTCTGGTTCGGTGCCAGGAACGTCTTGACTTCGTGCAACCCGAACAGGCCGGGGGCGTTGCCAACCAGCCCCCCATCCGCGAAGACACCGCGGTCGTTGCGTGCCAGAGGAAAGTAGACGGGCGCGGCAGCGGTCGCCAACGCGACATCGACGATTTTCATCCGGTGATCGAGCTCAAAGGAAGGATGGTGTGGTGTTTTGAAGAACTGCCCCCGACCCGTCGAGCAGTTGACGGCCGGCACGAGAACACGATGCCTCAGGTCGCCGATCATGGTCCCTTGGAAGCGCTCGGTCAGCACTTCTCGTAATCCCGCTGAGTCATGCTTTGCGGTCAGCCAGAATCCTAGAATCCGCCGCGGCAGGCTGCGGCAACCAAAGATGCGGCTACCTTCGTCTTCGAATAATGCCTTGAGTTCGCTCGCTGGAATCTCCGCTGCCAGCCCCAAAGCTAACATCCCTCCTGCCGATGTGCCGCAAATCAGATCAAAATGCGAAGCGATAGGACGACCCAGTACGGCTTCAAGTTCGGCAAGAACCGTCGCCGTATAAAGGCTGCGATATCCTCCTCCTGACAGGGCGAGCACATGATAGGTTGGGATGTCTGTCATATTGTCTCAGCCTTTCGGGGGAAAGGGATCATTGCCATGGCTATCCTTGTCGCGGATACGTCCATCTGGACGATGGATAACGAGTTCGGACTTCTGGTTGCGTGCAATATCCCGCGCAGCGTTTATTGCCTGCTGCTGCGTGTCGTGCACAGAGGTTGCCCGCTGGCTGCCAGCACCCTTGACGGCCCAACCGTTTTGATGAGGAACAACATGTTGATTTTTTCTGGCCATGATGGTTCTCCTGCAGTGGAACTATTGAAGTCCCAGCCAGTCGGCTGGGTTGTCAATGGCCTCCTGTTGTAGCACAATGCGTTGCTCCTTCAGACAACAGAAAGGCCAAGCCAAAATAAACTGAAGTAGTTGTAAAACCTAATAACGTTGTTTGTATAGACAACAGCATATCAGAGTTGACGCCTGCCTGCAAATACACCGGTGGGTGCCATTGAAAGCAACGGGTTGGGGCGGAGTCGCGTAGCCGTCTCCCTTTCCGCAACCGCGAGGAGAAGAACGGATGACTCAAACAGGCTTGGGTGTCGCCCTTAAGACGCTGCGCGAACGTAGAACCCTTTCGCTACGGGAGATCGGCCAACTCTCTTCGGTGGATCATGCTTATGTCCACCGCTTGGAATCGGGCGAGAAGACCAATCCGTCGCCAGATCTAGTCGAAAAGCTACTTAGGGTTCTCAAACCTGGAGAGAGAGATGCCTCGCTGGTGATGTGGCTTGTTAAGCATGCGGAGGCTGATCCCCGTCTTGTCGAATTCGTGTTACAAGACCCCTCCATCAGCATTGATGTCTTTTCGACAGCAGCGGGCATGAGGCATCGAGGAAATACGAGGCCAGACCCCGCAACGCTGATTGCCCGAATAGAGAAGATATTCAAGGATGATGACGAGGACGACTGAACATGGATGAGATGCATGTCAGACAGAGAGCACGAGCCTTTGTTGCGGAGGTCGATATGTCCGACATCCGAACGGACCTGACGCCCTATGTCATAGCAGTCAACGCCAAGGTCAGGGAAGAGGAGCTTGGTGATGGGGAGTCCGGTTACACAATTACCAAGCCGAACGGGAAGCACATCATTACGGTGAACTCGCTGGAAACGGAAGAGCGTCAGCGATTTACGATCTGCCATGAGATAGCGCATATCGTGCTTGATCTGGAGTCGAGTCACGAAGAAGTGCCATCCTGGTCCTATGCCAAGCGACACCCGAACGAAATTGCCTGTGACACCTTCGCTGCCGAATTGCTGATGCCGTACCAGCAATGGCTCTCCGCTGTGCCCAAGGAAGAGCCCTCCTTGGATCTCATTCACCAAATGGCCGACCTTTTTGGCACATCATTCCCTGCAGCGGCGTCAAGGTTCGCCAGTCTCAGCGATTTGCCGTGTGCGTTCGTCACCATGGAGCGTGGTGCAGTGCGATATGCCGCACGCTCTACGGCATTGCGGCAAGCAGGAGCCTGGATACCTGCCAGGTCGGTAATTCCAGCAGGCTCCGTGGCTCACCGAATCCGCTCTTCAGGGGATAGCGCCACTGAGACGGGGGAAGTTTCGCAGGACGTCTGGTTCGACAACTGGGAAAAGGGGCTTCCCCTATACGAGATCTCCAGACACTACGCGCGGACCGATACCACCACCTCGCTGTTATGGTTCGACAGCGACGATCTGCCTGAGGTCGAAGTCAACCGTTTCGGTGCACGCATCGATGACGATGGCGGTTTGGCTGAACTCACGGGACAACTGCCGTGGCCAGGGCGTAGTAAGCGCCGTTAACAAAGGCCTCTGGTCTGCCACTCGTCTTACATCCTGCGCGGGAGATCGGCTCTGCGTGCTGAAATCACGCTGAAACAAGAAAACCCCGCCACCCCTTGACTGGGTTGTTCATAGCGACGGAGCCCGCGTTTCATCACCATCTCCCCACACACTACCGTGCGGGACGACATGCTCATGACAGGACACCGACTTGCCACGGCCACACTGTTGGCGCTGACTTTCATCGCACCGGGCTCCTGGGCTGATGCCGACGCCGAGCGCGCCATGCTCGCCCGTCTGCTCCACGAGATCGCACTCCTCGAATCCCTGATTGCGAGCAGCGAGGCCGAGGCGGACCCCGACGCCCGTATTCATTTCCAGTATGACTGGCTGCGCCAGGATCTGGAGCGGGTGCGCGCGGGTATCCAGGCGCACCTCGATGCCCCGCGGAATACGCCGCGCCCGGTGCCGCCGCTGCGCGGTGACTACCGGCAGTGATTGATGACACCGGCACAGACAGCGGCCTTCGAGGCCGGATCCGGCGCGACACCGGCAGCGCTTCTGCTCGCCATCGCCAGCGTGGTGCTGATCCTCGCGTTTATCTGGGTGATCTGGATCACCGTAGGCAGCTTCCGGGCCTGGCAGGACGGCCAGGCCAGCGTGTTCGACCTGCTCTGGGCAACCCTGCGCGCGAGCATCGTGTTGCTGGTCCTCGGCTTCTACCTGCGCTGAGCCTGGCGGTGTCCTTCCACTCTCATTCTTTTCCCACCTCGGAACACTGTATCCGCGCACTGTTGCGCCCATTCGGAGAACGCACCATGACCACACCCCGTCACCCTTCACGTTTTGCCGTCCTCGCGACCGCAGTCTGCCTGTCCCATCCATCCGCCTGGGCGGTGTTACCGACCCCGGTGGCACCCAGTACCGCGCCCGCCGCCGGAGACTGGATCGGCCTGATTGAAGGCTATATCAAGGACGGCGGCCTGGTCCTTGGCCTGGCGATTGCCGTGCTGGGCTTTCTCTGGGTCGCCTACCTGGCCTTCGCCAAGTTCAATGAAGCCCGTCAGGGCAAGGCCGAATGGGCCGAGGTGGGTGTGCTGGGGATTGTCGGCGCCATCGTGCTGATCTTCGCCAGCTACCTGCTTACCGAAGCGGCCGGTGTGATCTGAGTGGCACCCCTGGAAAGCCAGGACGTCCTCGCGGACCGGCTCAATGCGGAGCCGGTCATTTTTCGAGGCTGCTCCGCCAGCGAGTTGGGTGTCATCGTCGCCCTGGCTGCCGTGGTCTGGCTGCCACTCAGCCTGCTGCTGGCCTGGCTGGGTGGGGCGGTGACCATGGGCTTTGGTTTTGCGGGGATCGGCATTGTCGCCACGGTGCTCGGGGCCGCCAGTTTTTTTCAGCGCCTCAAACGCAATCGTCCCGATGGCTACTACCAGCAGCGCTGCGCGCTGTGGCTGGACCATAAAGGCCTTAAACGCGCACCGTTCATCAGCCGCAGCGGGACCTGGGATATCGGCAGGAGAGGGCATGTCACGCTACCGCTTCGCCATCGATAATGTCCAGGCCCACCTGCGCTCCCTGTGGCTGATCATCGGTCTGCAGATAATGGTGATTGCCGCGCTCTGCTACGGCTGGAGCCGGGCGCCCGAGCATCTGACGGTGCACATCCCGCCGGACCTGCGCTCCGGGGCCGTGCAGCACCACACCGAAGTACCCGCCGCCTCGGTCTACGCCTTCGCGTTCTACCTGTTTCAGCAGCTCAACCGCTGGCCGGAGGACGGCAGCCGCGATTACGGCCGCGCCATTTTTCGGATCGCCCCCTATGTCACACCCCGCTACCGCGCCGAGCTGCTGGCCAATCTGGACGAGAAGGGCCGCCGGGGTGAGCTTGCCTACCGCGTGCGCGCGCTGCAGGGCATCCCCGGCCTGGGTTATTCCGAAAACCGGGTCGACATTCTCGATAGCCAGACCTGGCAGGTCTGGCTGGATCTCGAACTGCTGGAGTCGGTTAAGGGCATGACCGTCAAGCGTACCCGGATCCGCTACCCCCTGCGGGTCGTGCGCTACGCCGTCGACCCGGAAGCCAATCCCTGGGGACTGGCCCTGGATGGTTTTGGGGCCGACGGCCCCCGTCGCCTCACCGACGCTGATCTTCTAGGGGGGGAACCCGCTCATGCAATCCAATAGTTTTCAAGGATCCTCCGTGTCCCGAATGGTTTTTCTTACCGCCATTATCTCGCTGTGTGGACTGCTACTGTTCAGCACCACGGCAGCCGCCGCACTGGACCCCGCCGAGCGTATCGTCTGGCGTAAAACCCCGATTACGCTGGAGCTCGGCGTTGGCCAGGAGCGCATGGTCCACTTCCCCGGCCCGGTGAGCGTGGGGATTCCGGGCGCCCTGCAGCATCGGCTGCGCATCCAGAGCAGTGGCGGCACCGTCTACTGGCTGGCCCAGCAGGCCTTTCCGCCAACCCGGATCCTGGTGCGGTCGCTGGATGACGGCCTGGTCTACCTTTTGGATGTGGCTGCGGCCCCGGAAGGCGGCAATGCCGCGCCGATGGAGATCAGCCTCCCACGACAACTGTCCCCTGCAACGCATGACGAACGCGCTACCGCTCCCGAGACCCAGGGTTACGTCAGCCTGACCCGCTTCGCCGCCCAGCAGCTGTATGCCCCCCAGCGCCTGCAGACGCCCTTGCCGGGCGTGGTCCGGGTGCCGGTGCCCGATGCACCCGTGCCGCTGGTACGCGGCGGTGCCATTGTCTCGACTCCCCTGGCCAGCTGGCGTAGCGGACACCGTTTTGTGACCATGGTACAGCTCAGCAATACCAGTCCCGAGGCGCAGGAGCTGCAGGCAGAGGCCCTGCGCGGTGCGTGGCTCGCCGCCACCTTCCAGCACCACCGGCTGCTGCCCGCAGGCGATGAGGCCGACCACACGGTGGTCTACCTGATCTCCGACCGTCCCTTCAGCCGCGTGTTTTAGGGGGGAGCCTGCCCATGTCCCACGCCGTCTCCAACCGCCTCCTGCCCCTGCTGGCCACCCTGGTGCTGCTGGTGCTTGGGGCCGTCACCCTTAAAACCTGTTCGGCTGAAAATGAGAACGGGCTGCTGCTGACCGGCGTGCCGACAGCCCCCGACCCGGATGCCGACACTCCGGCGGACACGATAAAAACCCTCACTGCCAATGTGGCGGCGATGACCACCGCCGTCACCGCCCTGCGCCAGGACAATGCTGAGTTGCGCAAGGAGAACCAGACCCTGATCAACAACCGCAGCCAGATCGAGGAGAACGTGGCCACCCGGCTGCGCCGTGAGCTGCTCAGCCGGGAGCAGGACGCGGACAACCAAGCCCGCCGCGATTCCGGTGTACTGCAGTCACTCACTCAGCGCGTCGATTCCCTGGCCGCCTCCCTCAATGAGGTGCAGGGCGCACAGCCGGATCAGGCCATGCCGGTCGGCCTCGGGCTGGAGGGGTTCGAGGGTCCCGGAGGCATTCCGGCAATAGAACCCACGCTGGTCTGGATCGCGCCGCTGGATGCCGAAACGGACCCTACAGCCTCCGGAGGTCTGGCCGGGGCGCGCCAGGCAGCGAGTGGTTACCTGGGGGATGCCCGTCGACACGGCGGTCAACTGGTCACGGACACCCGCGAGCGGGTCGAGGCCAGGCAGGACAGGCCGGTATACACCGTGCCGCGCAATGCCACCCTGATGGGATCGACCGCCATGACCGCCCTCGTGGGACGCATTCCTCTGCGCGGTCAGGTGCAGGACCCCATGCCGTTCAAGATCATTACCGGTGCCGACAACCTGGCTGCCAACGGACTCACGATCCCCGGCGTCCAGGGCATGATCTGGAGCGGTACCGCGGTGGGAGACTGGACCCTGTCCTGTGTGTCCGGTCGCCTGGAGGCGGTCACCTTCGTGTTTGATGACGGCACCATCCGCACCGTGGCCAGCGATGACGGGCAGGGGCAGGGGGGCCGTGATGAGCCACTGGGCTGGATCTCCGATGCCCAGGGCATTCCCTGCATCAGCGGCACCCGTAAAAGCAACGCCACCGCGTTTCTGGCGCAGCGCATCGGTGTGCAGGCGATGCAGGCCGCCGCCGATGCGGCCGCCGCCGCCGAAAACACCACGGTAATCACCAGCGCCGGTGGCACTACCGGCGGCGTCACCGGGGACGTCGGCGCCTATGTGCTGGGCAAAACCGTCGCCGGAGGCAGCGAGGAACTGGCGCAGTGGCTGCTCGAACGCCAGTCCCAGAGTTTTGACGCCGTGTTTGTTCCCGCCGGTATTACCGTGGCGATCCATGTGGATCGCGCCATTCCCATCGACTTTGAGCCCCAGGGCAGGAAACTGAGCCATGCATCCCTATCGTCCAGCCATGCTCCGCACACTCTCGATTAGTCTACTGCTGACCGGGTGTGCCGGCAGCAAGGAGACCATCCTGCCCCAGGATGGCGCGACCATGCGCGAGATCTATGACGCCCATGTCCAGATTACCGAAGGTGAGGCGCCGCGGCATCGCCAACTCGCAACACCACTGCGCCCGCCGGGACACCATGTCGCCGATCTCGGGCCCGCCGCCCGGGCTGACCACCAGGACCTTAACACCCGCTTTATGCGCGTGCCCAACCCGACGCTGGTGATGTATATCTTTCCGCACCTGGCGGGTATTCATCGCGTTCCGGTGCCGGGCTATTCCACTGTGTTTCCCCTCTACGAGCGGCCGGAATATGCCCTGCCGGGTGAGCACGCGGTGGATGCCCCATGAGCGGTTTCTCTGCCCGCCAGGGAATACCCGCTCAGGACGCAGGGTCGAACCCGGGAGAGCCATCGCGCCCGAGGGCACCGGCGCCACTGACCCACCGGGACGTGCAGGCGCTCTATCAGCGCCCCCCGTCCTTCACGCCCTTTTTGCCCTGGGTGGAATACCTGCCGGACAGCCAGTGTTTTCTATTGGAGGACGGGGTCAGCGTCGGTGCCCTGTTCGACCTGACCCCGGTCGGTACGGAGGCACGCACCGGCCCGTTCATGGTGGCTCTACGCGATGCCATCCAGACCGCGCTCAGCGAGGCCTTGCCGGAACGCGACGATGGCCCCTGGGTGTTGCAGCTCTACGTGCAGGATGAGCCCAGCCTCGACAGTCTGGTTCAGTCACTGAAACACTACCCGGCGCCGTCCGTCCGCGAGCACGCCTACTCACGTTTCTATCAGGCGCTGATGCAGAACCACTGCGCACGCCTCTGTGCGCCGGGCGGGCTGTTTGTCGACACCGCACTCACCGGCAGTCCCTGGCGTGGCCAGATCCGGCGGGTGCGGGCGGTGCTGTACCGCCGTCAGACCGCGCGCCACCGACCAACCAACCCCTATGAGGCCGAGGCGGAACTGAACCAGGTGGCCACCCAGCTGACCGCCGCACTGGCGGCGGCGGGTATCCGTACCCGGCGGTCCTCCGGCATCGACCTGTATCGCTGGCTGCTCCCCTGGTTCAACCCCGGCGAGAGATCTACCGATGCCACCGGCGCGTTATTACGCAGCCTGGGCGATGCATCTGAAGACGCCGAACTACCCTACGGCCATGACTTTGCCGAAACCCTGACCTTGTCCCTGCCGTACTCGGACTCGACGTCCGCCACCTGGTGGTTCGATGGCCTGCCCCATACCGTGATCAGCATCCAGGGCCTGCGTCGGGCACCGGAGATCGGTCATATGACGGCGGAGCGCGCTGCCGGGGATCATCTGTTTTCCGTCTTTGACCGGCTGCCGGAACACACGGTGATGGTGCTGACCCTGACCGCCAAACCCCAGGACGCCACCCGCAATCATGTGGCGCTGGTCAAACGCGCCGCCGTGGGGGATTCCGCCGAGGCCGCACTGACCCGGGAGGATGCCACTCGGGTGGAGCGGGAGATGGCCGCAGGCAACAAGCTCTATCCGCTGGGCATGGCCTTCTACGTGCGCGGTGATTCACCGGACAATCTGCGGGAGCGGGTCAACCAGCTGCACGCCCTGCTGCTGGCCAACGGCCTGCAACCGATAGGCCGCGAGGGCGATCTGCTGGGGCTGGACAGCTACCTGCGCAACCTGCCCATGGCCTACGATCCTGCCTTCGATCGTAAAAGCCGCCGCTCGCGGCTGGTGTTTTCCCGGCACATCGCCAACCTGTTGCCGGTTTACGGACGCTCCCGCGGCACTGGTCATCCCGGGCTCGTGTTCTTCAATCGCGGGGCGGAACCGCTGGTGTTTGATCCCCTGCACCCGGACG
The DNA here is from genome assembly GCF_963973825.1 of uncultured Haliea sp. Classification (NCBI taxonomy): domain Bacteria; kingdom Pseudomonadati; phylum Pseudomonadota; class Gammaproteobacteria; order Cellvibrionales; family Halieaceae; genus Haliea; species uncultured Haliea sp. Next base: position 6,912 of record NZ_CAXBAE010000022.1, on the reverse strand, counting down.
ATCGCAAGAAAAATGCCCACATGCTCATACTGGGGCCCACCGGGGCGGGCAAGTCGGCCCTGCTGGTCTACCTGCTGCAGCAGATGATGGCCATTCACCGCCCCCGCATTTTCATCATCGAGGCGGGTGGGTCTTTCACCCTGCTGGGGCAGCATTTTAAACACCACGGTATCAGTGTGAATCAGGTGACCCTGAACCCCGGCTCCGATGTCAGCCTGCCGCCCTTTGCCGATGCCTTGACCCTGCTGGACCGGGAGCGCCGGATCCGGCTCGCCACCGACCCCGAGGCGATCCCTGAGAGTGAGGACGACGAGGAGGGCGGTGAGAGCCCCGGCCGCGATGTGTTGGGAGAAATGGAAATTGCCGCGCGCATCATGATCACCGGCGGTGATGAGCGCGAGGATGCCCGCATGACCAGGGCCGATCGCCTGCTGATCCGTAACGCGATCCTGCTGGCCGCGAAAACCGTCTCCCGGCGCGGCGGGGACCAGGTGCTGACCCGCGATGTGGTCGCAGCGCTGAACGCCCAGGGTCAGGAACCCACCCTGCCCGATCACCGCCGTCACCGCGCCACGGAAATGGCCGATGGCATGGCGCTGTTCTGCTCGGGGCTCGCGGGCGACTTCTTCGACCGCCCCGGCTCCCCCTGGCCCGAGGTGGATGTCACGCTGGTGGAGATGGGAGTGTTGGCACGAGAAGGCTATGAGGACCAGCTGACGGTGGCCTACACCGCGATGATGAGCCACATCAACCAGCTGGTGGAGCGCCACCAGAGCGACGGTCGCCCGACCCTGGTGGTGACCGATGAGGGCCACATCATCACCACCAATCCTCTGCTGGCCCGTTACGTCGTAAAAATCACCAAGATGTGGCGCAAGCTCGGGGCCTGGTTCTGGATCGCCACCCAGAACCTGGAGGATTTCCCGGACGCCTCCCGGCGCATGCTCAACATGATGGAGTGGTGGCTGTGTCTGGTCATGCCCAAGGAGGAGGTGGAGCAGATCGCGCGCTTCCGGGATCTGACCGCCGAACAGCGCAGCCTGTTGCTGTCGGCCCGCAAGGAACCGGGCAAGTATGTTGAAGGCGTGGTCCTGTCGGACCAGCTGGAGGGGCTGTTCAGGAACGTCCCCCCACCCCTGTCCCTGGCCCTGGCCATGACCGAAAAACACGAGAAAGCCGAACGGGCCCAGATCATGCGCGAGCAGGGGTGTTCCGAACTGGAGGCCGCCCACATCGTGGCTGAGCGGTTGGAGGGCCGCCCTGGTGGCTAGGCTGAATTACACTGCGCCCACCCAACCCGGCAGCCACGTCCGGCACAGGCCCATCGTCGTGCTGGTGGCATGGCTGGCATGGCTGACAATCCTGTTGACGTCTCCGTTCAGTGTTGCGGAACCGCGCTATCAGGTGGAGCTGTTTACCACCGCCGCGCATCCGCCTCCCGCGCATCACAACGCAACGGGCGAGGACATCCAGCTGACCGTCTATGACCTGGACGGTCTCGCACGCCTGAACGCCATCCTGTCCCACCAGCTGCCGCCCCAGCAGTCGGCGGCGAAGGCGATGGCAGCAACACGGCTCGCTGCGCTGACCGAACGCCAGCAGGCGGACCTACGCTCGACCGCCACGGGGTTGTTGGCTGCCCAGCGCTACGGACTGACCCGCTACCCGGCGATGGTGATCAATGGCGAGGCGGTCTTTTACGGACTGACCGACCCCACAGAGGCCGTCCGTCAGTATCAACGCTGGCGCGGGGAGGCCGAGTTGTGAGGGCTACCATCCTGCTCGCCACACTCCTGCTGACCCTGCACTGGCCGCAGGGCAGTCAGGCTGCGTCCCTGTCCACCGCCGGGATCGTGGCGCAGACCAGCAATGCGGCATTCGCGTGCATGCAGTGGCGCCCGGTGGGCCTGTGTTTCTGGCTGGAATGCGATCTTTTAAGTTGCACCGTCAACTCCTCACTCAAGGTGGGACACTACAACCCGGACCTGGTCGTCAGCGCCTACAATGTTTTAGGGGGTAATCCCTGGTCCGAGATGCGCGCCACCCTCGGTGCCGCTCAGCGCGCCGCCGCCCAGGGGCTTCTGGGGCGCCTGCTACCAGTCCCCGTGGACAGCGCGGGTAACCGCACGGAGGGCACCCACAACCGTCTGGATCACCGCAACCTGTTATTCAGGGAGACCGATGCCATCGGCCATCCCCTGACCCTGCTGCCGGATGTGGGCGGGGCGGGCGGACTGGTCTGCCCCTCCCAGGCCACGCCCTTCGTGCCATATTTTCAGTCGGGGGTGAATGCCCTGGCCTGGCGGCTGGAGGTCCCGGAAATGCTCTATCCCGCCAGCCTGATCCCGGGCCTGCGCGAGGTGGGCCACTGGCCGCTGCAGACTTGGGGCGGCCTTTATCCGCGCACCGGCTGGACCACCCAGTCTGAAGAACCCAAGGGCGCGGCGATCAACGCCCAGCGCGCGGGGGATATTGTCACTCGCACCGGCCAGCCTCACGTCTATCTGCCCCTGCAGGGACCCTTTACCCCTGACATGCGTGTGTGGCCGCCGGGCCCGCTGGTGGAAGGCAATGCCCGCACCGGCACCTGGCAGATGCTGGCACCCCGCGCCGAATCCAGCTGCGCGGTGTTCGGCACCAATGATCTCTTCAGTGCCGTCGGCTGGGGCGGTGGTCGTGTCGATCCCGGCGGAGATTACGGCTGGACCCTGTGGCGTCCCTACCAGTGCTGCCAGCGCGAGGGACAGATCTTCATTACCGATATCAACTGGACGGGGTACCCATGATGCGACGGCTTCCTCCCAGGACAACACAGGGCGCAATCGCCGGACTGCTCCTGCTGCCGCTGCTGGCGTCGCCCGCCTTAAAAGCCGCAGAAGGCCCCACCGAAGACAGCTTCTGGTACTACGAGATTGGCGGTGCCCAGCCCGTGTCACCGCCGCCCAACCCGCTGGTCAGCTCGGTCACCCTGGGTGGTTCGGCCCAACTGGGTCTGGGCTATAGCTGTGCCAAGTTCGATCCCCTGCTGGCGGTGACCCACACCCTGAACAATATCAAATCGGGCGTGGATGACATGATGAATGCGATGACCGCAGCGGCATCCTCGGCCATCGCCGCGCTGCCCGCCCTGATCCTGCAGCGCGCCAACCCCGGGCTCTATGACCTGTTCCAGAATGCCCTGTTAAAAGCCGAAGAGACCATGAAACTTGCCACTAAGAGCTGCGAGCAGATGGAGGCGGAGATTGCCAAGGGCAAAAATCCCTACGCGGACCTGATCACCCTATCAAAAGGCAACGACTGGAAAGTGCAGATGGGCATTGGCTCCAATGATGCGGTCAGCGCCAAGGAGGCGGTGGAATCCGCCAATGGGGACAACGGCGTGCCCTGGATTGGGGGCCAGGCCGGTGGGTCTGGCCAGCCGGTCCTGCGCTTTACCGGCGATCTGGTCCAGGCCGGGTACAACATCAACCTGAACCGGCCCATCACCGAAACCGCCCCGGTGCCCGCCAGCGACGCCACCCGCCTGTCGGAAATCTGGGGCTCGCCTACAGAAGCCCGTGACTGGGTGGTCGCGGTGGTGGGGGAGAACATCGTGACCACCTGCGATACCTGCCGTAAAGACAGTATCCCCGGCACCGGCCTTCTGCCCACCCTGTACCGGGAATCGGCCGAAGTGACAGTCGACCTGCAGGCGCTGGTGGCGGGGGATATCCCCCCCACAAGAACCAACCTCAACGACGTCACCGCCCCCGGGGTCGCCGTCACCCGCCAGGTCATCGAGGCCATCCGCGAGATGCCCGCCACCGAACAGGCCCTGATCACCAGCCGGCTGGTGGCCGAGATCAGCACCGCCCGCACCGTGGAAAAGGCACTCTACGCCCGTCGCCTGCTGCATTCCGGACGTCAGGTCCCCGAGGTCTATGCCACCGAGGTCGCGCGCCAGCACGCGGACACCGCCATTGCCGAACTCGACAAGGAAATCGAGAGCCTCCTGTTTGAAACCCGTGTGCGCCGCGAGGTGGTCTCTGAAACCGTCACTGTTCTCCTGCAGCGCGCCGCAGCCCGTCGTCAGTCCGCCCTGGATATCCCGCAGGTGGCTCCTCGTGATACAAGACCGCTGAGTCATGGTCGTGTCCAGTAACCCGCAACACCGGCGCCGCGCCTGGCTGGTGGGCAGTCTTCTAGTGACCTTCCTCGCCGCCCTGGGTATCGGCCTGCTGCTCTGGCAGGCCGTGGCCCTGAGTTCGCTGGCGACCATTGCGCAGCGTGTCAGCGAAGCCAAACCGCTGCTGGGGGCAGTGCGCCTTGGCCTGATCGCACTGCTGGCCCTCCTGTGGCCCTGTCTCAGCGATTGGCTATGCAAAAAGCGGCATAGCTCATTATCCAAAGCCGAGTCCAATCGCCTCCGCTGGCGGGTCGTCGGTTGGCTGCTGGCCATCGAGCTGCTGATCGGCCAGAACCTGCTACATCACCTTGCCGCATTCGCTGGTGCCAGTCCGTGAGTGTCGACAGCTATCTGGAACTGTTTACCACGCTCTTCGGCTGGGCGTTCTATGGGGTGTTGTGGGATGTGCTGGTCAGTACAGGGATCGTCTACCTACCGTTTTTGGCGATCTTGATCGATAACTGGCGCGAGCCCGCCCAGGGTGGCGAATTCGGCTCGGTGACCGGACTCTCCCTGCGCCGTATGGAGATCGATCTGTTCATCGCCCTGCTGGTGGTGGTGCTGGCGGGCCAGCCCGCAGCCCTGACACCGCTCAATGCCAGCACACTCAGCTATGTACCCCAGCCGACCGCGGCGGATCCCACACCAATCACCGCGACCACAACCGAGTCCCAGAGCACCTACGGCATTACCGGCTTTACCGGCTCCCCGGCCACGGTCAACCTGCCGGTGTGGTGGTACGCCGTGCTCTCCATGTCCTCGGGCATGAATCATGCCGTGATCGCAGGCCTCCCCGCCGCCAGCGACCTGCGTACCTACGAGCAGCAGGCACGCCTGGCCACCATCACGGACCCCCGGTTGCGCCAGGCCGTCAGCGATTTTTTCAGTCACTGCTATATCCCGGCACGCTCAAGATATCAGTCAGCTCAACCGGCAACACCGGGGATCACGGCCCTGCTGGATACCTACGGCGATGACGATCCGGACTGGTTGGGGTCCCATGTCTATCGGCAGACCCCGGGCTACTATGACGAGCTGCGCCCCCCAAAGCAGATCCCGGGCTGGTCGTACAGTGCGCTGCGCGATACGGAATATGATCCCGCCGATCCACCGGAGTGGGGCAAGCCCACCTGTAAGCAATGGTGGGAGGAGGGCAACGAAGGTTTACGCCAGCAGTTGATCAATGCGGCGGACGCCACGGCGGGCGGGCTTTCCGGGCTGGTGGTCAACATTGCGCCAGGTTTGGCGAGTGAACAGCAACAGGATGCCGTCGCCCGTACTGTGCTCACCAACGCGCCCCCGATCTGGTCCAGCAACGACCTGGTGGCGGGCAATACGGCCAACACAGGCTGGCTGGCCACAGCGGAGAATCTGGTGAAGGGCGGCCTTGCCGCAGGCGGGGTGGTCACCGCCTCAGGCCTGTTTGCCGTCACCATGACCGCGGTCCTGCAGGCCCTGCCCATGGTGCAGGCTTTGTTGCTGCTCAGCATCTATGCCCTGCTGCCCATGATCGTCGTGCTATCGCGCTACTCCATTGCCATGATGGTCACCGGTGCCATGGCGATCTTCACCGTTAAGTTCTGGACCGTACTGTGGTATCTGGCGATGTGGGTGGATCAGAACCTGATTGGCGCCATGTACCCTGACGCCAATACGTTTTTGCTCATCTTCGCCAATCCCGGCGAACACGATGCCAAGCGCATGCTGCTCAACATGATCACCACGAGTCTCTATCTGGGATTACCACTCCTCTGGAGCGGTATGATGGCTTGGGTTGGAATTCACGTTGGGCGGGCAATAAGCGCTGCCTCCACTATCCTGGCGCTTCCCGGTGAGAATTCTGGGAAGCAGGGGGCGGCTATCGGTAAATCAGCTGTGAGCCGTGCAGGCAGGCGGTAGATACACTAATCACGCTCATACCAGCCAAAGGGGTCGGTGCCCGCGTCAAGGCGGCCAGTGCGGTAGTTGAGTATACCATGGAAATCAGAGTCATGCTGCCGCGGATCATCGTCCGGTAGCTCTGCCGATGCAGCCGAATAGCCGATAAATCGCCACACTGCTTTGAGAACAGCGAAAACCACCTGGAACGGCGCTTCTTTCATTGCGTCCACCCCGACCTTCGTGAAATACGATTTTATAAGTGTAGGTCCGATGTCTTGTGTTTTCCAGTGCGGCAAGGGATTTGAACGGCGCTCAAGATAAAGGGCAAATAGTTGAGTTTCCGTGGCAATCTGAGATCTTAGCTCCCACGCGTGTGATTGACATCACATCCCGTGTTAGCGGATCGATTGGTGTCTGGTATAGTCCATCGATGACGGCAGCGCGAACGGCAGCTCGCGACCGAGGCTGTGTGAAAAGTCCTATGTTATGATTAGTCGTCCGGCTCAGGGATTGGGGGAGCGATTAGATGAGTGGATTCATTCGCGGTGAAAGTCGACAACAGTCGGCTTTATTTCCCGAAAGTCTCGACGACTATATTTCTGAAGATAATCCGGCCGGGCTTCTGGATGCATTTGTAGATTCTCTGAACCTCGGCGCACTGGGTTTTGATCGAGTTAAACCTGCCCCTACTGGTCGTCCGGCATATCACCCTTCGATCCTCCTTAAAATCTACATCTATGGGTATTTAAATCGCATTCAGTCGAGTCGACGCCTTGAACGGGAAACCCAGCGCAATATCGAATTAATTTGGCTAAGGATACTCTGAATAAGTCTGGAATTTTGCGATAATACGCCATGCCCCAACC
>NZ_CAXBAE010000021.1:0-21753 GCF_963973825.1 uncultured Haliea sp. | reverse complement strand
CTTCCGGGCTTCCGGGCTTCCGGGCTTCCGGGCTTCCGGGCTTCCGGGCTTCCGGATTTTGGCTTTGGAGTGGTGCCGGTGGGGGCGGTGCGGGCGCTGGGGGGACACGCCGCAAGTACGTCCATGTAGGCTCGGCGGCGGCCATCCATGGCCGCCGACGGTCCCGCAGCGCCGGCCCCACCCCCACACTGCCTCGACTGCCGCACGTTGTAGGCAGTCGAGCAGCAGGTCGGGGATTTTCTCGTCCGGTAAGCGGCGCACCACAAGCTGGGATTCACTGCCTCTTTCAGGGCGGGGCGGCGGGGAGGCGCTGGCCGGAACGTTGGCGGCCATGGACGGCCGCCATCGAGCGCACATGGATGTGCTCGTAGCGTTTCCGGCCAGCGCCTCCCCGTCGCCCCGCCCGCAAACGAAGCCCCCACGCGTCCGCCCGCAAACGAAGCCCCCACGCGTCCGCTCGCAAACGAAGCCCCCACGCACCCGCCCGCAAACGGAGCCCCCACGCACCCGCGCGTAAACGAAGCGCCCACGCGCCCGTCCGCAAGGCAGCTCCCAACCACACTGGCGTCCAACGCTTCGCTCACATCCGGAACACCCCAAACCGCGTCTCCTCTACCGGCGCATTCAGCGCCGCGGAAATCGCCAAACCCAACACCGTCCGCGTGTCTGCGGGATCAATTACCCCATCGTCCCACAACCGCGCGGAGGCGTAGTAGGGGTGCCCCTGCTTTTCATACAAGTCCAGGATCGGCTGCTTGAAGGCGCGCTCCTCTTCCGCCGTCATCGCCTTGCCATCGCGGGCCAGCTGGTCCTGCTTTACCGTCGCCAACACCCCTGCCGCCTGCTCGCCACCCATGACGGAGATGCGCGCATTGGGCCACATGAAGAGGAAGCGCGGCTCGTAGGCACGACCGCACATGGCGTAGTTGCCGGCGCCGAAGGAGCCACCGATCATGACGGTGAATTTGGGCACATTGGCACAGGCCACGGCGTGTACCATCTTGGCGCCATGGCGCGCGATACCACCGGCCTCGTACTGTTTGCCGACCATAAAGCCGGTGATGTTCTGCAGGAACACCAGAGGGGTTTTGCGCTGGGCGCAGAGTTCCACAAAGTGTGCTCCCTTCACCGCGGATTCGCCAAACAGAATGCCATTGTTGGCCACGATGCCAACCGGGTAGCCGTGAATGCGGGCGAAGCCGCAGACCAGGCTTTCACCGTACAGCGCCTTGAATTCATCGAACGCCGAGCCATCGACAATGCGCATGATGATCTCGCGCACATCGTAGGGCTGCCGGCTGTCAGCGGGTATCACGCCGTAGACCTCGCGGGTGTCGTAGAGCGGGTCCTGCGGCTCACGGATGTCCAGTTGCACGGGTTTGACGCGGTTCAGGCGTGCCACGGCTCGGCGCATCAGTTCCAGTGCATGGTGGTCGTTATTGGCGTAATGGTCGGTGACGCCAGAGGTGCGGCAGTGCACATCGGCGCCGCCCAGTTCCTCAGCAGTCACCACCTCGCCGGTCGCCGCCTTCACCAGCGGTGGGCCGCCGAGGAAGATGGTGCCCTGGTTCTTGACGATGATTGACTCGTCGGCCATTGCCGGCAGGTAGGCGCCGCCGGCGGTGCAGGAACCGAGCACGGCGGCGATCTGCGGGATGCCCTTCGCGGACATGCGCGCCTGATTGTAAAACGCATGACCGAAGTGCTCCCGGTCGGGAAACACTTCGTCCTGCAGAGGCAGGAAGGCGCCGCCGGAGTCCACGAGGTACAGGCAGGGCAGGTGGTTCTCTTCGGCAATGGTCTGCGCGCGGCCCTGCTTCTTTACGGTCATGGGGTAGTAGGTGCCGCCTTTCACAGTGGCGTCGTTCACAAAGATCATGCACTCCTGGCCGGCCACCCGGCCGATGCCGGTGATGATGCCCGCGCCGGGTACGGGGTCATCGTAGACATCCAGGGCCGCCAGTTGTGACAACTCGAGGAACGGTGATCCCGGGTCCAGCAGTGCCTGCAGGCGTTGCCGGGGCAGCAGTTTGCCGCGTTCGAGGTGGCGTTCCTGCGCCTTTTTACCGCCACCCTCGCGCAGTGCAGCGACTTTGTCGCGCAGGTCATCCACCTGGGCCTGCATGTGGTCGCGGTTGGCCTGGAAGGCTTCGTCGCGCGGGTTCAGCCGGGATTGCAGCACGGTCATGGCGGTACTCCGTCAGGCGGTTTCGTTGAACAGTTCACGACCGATCAGCATACGGCGGATCTCCGAGGTGCCGGCGCCAATTTCGTACAGTTTGGCATCGCGCAGCAGGCGGCCGGCGTTGGCATCGTTGGTATAGCCATAGCCGCCCAGCGCCTGAATGGCCTGCAGGGCCATCTGTGTCGCCTTTTCTGCGGTGTAGAGGATGACGGCGGCGCAGTCCTTGCGGGTTTCCTCGCCACGGTCGCAGGCCGCAGCCACGGCATACAGGTAGGCCCGGCAGGCGGAGAGGTCCGCGTACATGTCCGCCAGCTTGCCCTGCATGAGCTGGAACTGGCCGATGCTCTGGCCAAACTGTTCCCGTGTATGGAGATATGGCACAACTTCGTCGAGGCAGGCCTGCATGATGCCGACCGGCCCGCCCGAAAGCACGGTGCGCTCGTAGTCGAGGCCCGACATCAATACTTTTACACCCTGGCCCTCGCCGCGCAGAATGTTTGCGGCGGGGACCGGTGTGTTGTCAAAGACCAGCTCACAGGTGTTGGAGCCGCGCATGCCCAGCTTGTCCAGCTTGGGCGAGCGCGAAAAGCCGGGGAAATCCCGCTCCACGAGAAAGGCGGTGATGCCTTTGGAGCCGGCCTGGGGGTCGGTTTTGGCGTAGATCACGTAGACGTCCGCGTCCGGGCCATTGGTAATCCACATTTTGCTGCCGTTCAGGTAGTAGGTTTCGCCCTCCTTGCGCGCCTGCAGCTTCATGCTGACCACATCCGAGCCGGCGTTGGGCTCGGACATGGCGAGCGCCCCCACGTGCTCTCCGCTGCAGAGCTTCGGCAGATACTGCTGTTTCTGCGCTTCGCTGCCGTTCTTCTGGATCTGGTTCAGGCACAGGTTGGACATGGCGCCGTAGGACAGCCCTACCGACGCGGACGCCCGGCTGATCTCCTCCATCACGATGCTGTGTGCGAGATAGCCCATGTTGGAGCCCCCGTACTGCTCTTCAACGGTGATCCCGAGCAGTCCCATGTCACCAAACTTGCGCCACAGGTCCATGGGGAAAGCGTTATCGCGGTCGATTTGCGCGGCGCGCGGTGCGATCTCCTTCTGGCACATCTGGTAGACGGCGTCGCGGAGCATGTCCAGCTCCTCGCCGAGGCCAAAGTTAAGCGTGGGGTAGCCGGTATTCATGGTCGATCCTGCCTTTGTTCGTGGTCATTGTGTGGCCCGCGGGCCGCCTGGTTACTGCGCTGCTGTCGGTTTTCAGTCGGCATCTTTCAGCCCCTGTTCACACAGGGTCTGTACTTCATCCAGGCCCGCGAGCATGTCTTCGATGTCCCGCTTCTGGCGCAGCAATCGCTCACGCTTCTCCTGCACCGTGCGTATCAATGAGTGTAGCTGGCTGCGGTTATTATGGGCGGGGTCGTACAGATCGATCACTTCCACGCTTTCCTGCAGGCTCATGCCGATGCGCTTGCCGCGCAGGATCAGCTTGATACGCACCCTGTCGCTGGGGCTGTACAGACGCTTCTGCCCGACCCGCCGCGGGTGTATGAGCCCTTTTTCCTCGTAAAAGCGTATCGTCCGGGTGGTCACACCGAACTCCGTCGCCAACTCCGAGATGCTGTAGCTGCGATCTGTCACGGCACCTGCCTATGGGGTAGTGGTGGAAATATAGCCTACGTTTACGTTAACGTAAACTAAATTGCGGCGAGCAGGGCCACGACGTCTGCTGCCTGAGCAATCCGGTTGCTGCCTGACTCAGGAAGCGGCCAGCTGTGCCTGCAGGCGGGCTTTCATGGGCCCTACCCAGTTTTCCTTCAATTCGGGTGACAGCAGGCCCGCGGCATCCAGTTCATCACAGAGGCGCATCTGGTGGGCGAGATCAAACAGGTCGAACTGGCGAATGATCCTGGCGTCGGCATCCAGGGTGATGAAGGACACCCCGGGCGTTTCGTAATAGCCGCCGTCGCTGCGTCGGCCCGGGCCGCGGTTCATCCAGTGGGTGATAAGTCGGTTGTTGCCGCCGGTATAGACGCCGAGGTAGGGAAAGGTCCAGCCTTCCCAGCCCACCTGCATGTCGCGGCCGTAGTGCGTGGCCTTGATTTCTGCAACGCCTCTGGCGGTGACCTCCATGACACCGGCATACTCGCAGGTGTACACGCAGTCGCGGGCGTAAATCTGGTCCACGAAAAATGTCCATTCGTTGTCGTGGGACGCCTGTTCATGGGCGCGAATCAGCCTGTCGGCGGCGGCCCGGAGCGTGGCATCGTCGAGGTGTGGCATGGCGGCTCTCCTGGTGGGCGCCCGTTCGACCGGCAAACGCGCGCTGCGTCAAAGTACTCTGGCTGGATTTCCTGCGCAGGGCCAATCGCGCTGTTTAGTGAGTTGAACCGGCGCCGGGTTTGCTATGATTCGCCGCATGTTTTGCTGACTGATTGCCCGCCGATGCCCAATACCACCCTTGTGCCCCTGCTCGCGGACGGCGAGTTTCACTCTGGCCAGGCGCTGGCCGATGCGCTGGGCGTGAGCCGAACCGCGATCTGGAAGCAGCTCAATCGCCTGCAGTCGCTGGGGCTGCAGGTGGAATCGGTCAAGGGTCGCGGCTACCGCATCCCGGGCGGCGTCGAGTTGCTGGACGAGCGCCAGGTGCGGGCCGGGCTGACGGCGTCCGCCCGCAATCTGCTGGGGGGGCTACAGTTGTTGGAGACGGTGGATTCCACGAATGCCGAAATGCTGCGGGGCATCGCGGCGGGCTGCGGGCCGGGGCAGGCCTGCAGTGCGGAGCAGCAGACTGCCGGCCGTGGTCGCCGGGGGCGGGAGTGGGTAAGCCCCTACGCGCGCAACATTTACCTGTCGTTTTCCTGGGAGTACCACCAGGGTGCAGCGGCGCTGGAGGGGCTGAGCCTGGCGGTAGGTGTCGCTGTGGTACGCGCCCTGAACGGGCTGGGTGTTCCGGGGCTGCAGTTGAAGTGGCCCAACGACCTGCTCGCGAACGGCGCGAAACTCGGCGGCGTCCTGCTGGAAATGGCGGGCGATGCCGCTGGGCGCTGCCAGGTGGTGGTGGGAGTGGGGATCAATGTGGCCATGCCCGCCGCTGCCGCCGAAGGAATCGACCAGGCCTGGACTGACCTGACCCACCTCAGTGGGGGCAAGCCTCCTGGGCGCAATGCCCTGCTGGCCGCGCTGCTCAACGAACTGCTGCCACTGGCGTCCACCTTCGGTGATACCGGGTTCACGCCCTGGCGTGATTCATGGATGACGCTGGACGCCTTCGCGGACAAGCCCGTGGTCTTGCACAGTGGCGAGCAGCGCCAGGCCGGCGTGGCGCGCGGTGTCGACGCACGGGGTGCCCTGCAGCTGGAAACTACGCTGGGGCTGCAATCTGTTTATGGGGGGGAAATCTCCCTGCGGGCGGCCCCATGAGCGCGCTGCATTGCCTGCAGCTGGATATGGGTAACAGCAGCGCCAAATGGCGGCTCCTGCGGGGCGCGCAGGTGATTGCACGGGGCCAGTTTCGCCACGATGCCCCGCAAACGCTTGACGCTTTGCTGGAGCAGCCGGCGCAACCTGCGCAGATCTGGATCGCCAGCGTCTCCAGCGAGGCGACGGAAGATGCCGTGCGACGCCTGCTGGAACAGCGCTGGCCGAGCGCGGCAATTTGGTTTGCCCGCAGCGAAGCGCGCAGTGGTGACCTGCAGAACAGCTATGCCCAGCCCCTGCGCATGGGGGTGGACCGCTGGTTGGCAATGTTGGGTACCCGTCAACAGTGCGCGGAGCGGTTCGTGGTCGTAGATGCCGGGTCAGCGCTGACCATTGACCTGGTCGCCGCGGACGGTCGCCACGAGGGCGGTTACATTATCCCCGGGGCCGCGCTGATGGAGCGTGCCCTGCTGCTGGACACCGACCGCGTGCGGTTTGCCGAACAGCCCGTCTACGCCCTGCCGCCGGGGCAGTCCACAGCCGAGGCGGTGCGCCATGGTATTGCGCTTGCCCAGGCCGGTGCGGTGCTGCTGGCGCTGCGCGAGGCGGCTGACCCGGCCCCCGAACTCTTTTTCTGTGGCGGTGCAGCGCCTACTCTGCAGGCTCTGCTGGGTGGTGTGGGAACGCTGCGCCCCGATCTGGTGTTCGAAGGGCTGGAAGTACTGGCGAGTATGCGCCGCGCGGAATAGCACGCTGCGGCGCATTGGGCTTGCGTGGTCCCGGCGCATTGTCTAGAATCGGCGGCCTTTCCGGGGTGCACGCCCCAACGCTTAGCTGGCGTAGCTCAGTAGGTAGAGCAGCTGATTTGTAATCAGCCGGTCGGGGGTTCGATTCCTCTCGCCAGCTCCATTTTTTTCTTTAAATTCAAATAGTTAAAGAAAAATTATTCGTCCACTGCGGCGTGGATTTTAACTGGTGCTACGCTGGTGCTACGCTTCGCTGCACTCCGCCATACCTTGTTAGTTGCGACCACCGAGTTTGAGGTTGAGGAAACCGTGTGGTTTCGCGCGCCCGGCTATGATTTCGCTACACGTTGCTTCAATTTCTTCTATCACGCGCTTCATTTGTGGGTTTATCGTGTCGTCTCCTGCAATCCCTTCCCAGAAAACAGCTTCGTATTTCTCAACCTGCGCCCGGTGCTTTTCCCATTGCTCATCGGTCCGAAAATGATCTCGCGCCCAAAGCCTCGCCAAGGTTCGGGCGGCTACCTCGATCTCGTTCACTATTTCTCGCAGGTCGTCAAAAGGTTTTGATTTTGCTTTGCCTATTTGGGCCATAAAGCGATATCTGGATGCATGAATTTTGTTGAACAGCTCTTGGTATTGGTTGTACCTATAAAAAACTACCGATGCATTTTTCCTAGCCTGAAATTGAGTATTTGATTCACCCTCACCACGTTTAACAGTATCAGTTTCTTCACTGGTACTTGCAGGATGTCTAATGTGCTTGATGGCATCAGCTGCTTCGTAGAATTGCGCTAGAGTATCTTCAGCCAGTTCGAGCTGACGTTTTCCAACGTGCTCCCTCCGCCATGAGTTGATGCCATAAATCGCTAACCATATCCCGATGAGAGCGGAGATCTGTTGTATTAATTCGATACATTGCATGTTTGTGACCGTGGCCAGCGTCCGAATTAGGCGGACTTGCGAAGGAAGTTCGGCGTGAATAAATTACTAGAGTTCACTCCTTGAGGTCAGCCTTACCTTTATTTTTAAATTCTGCCAGCGTGCGAACTCGGCGATATAACGAAAGTAGGATCTTGAGGGTTACGTACGGATTGCCTGTCCGCTCGGTGATGCTCTGATGGTTGGGAAAGCCAAGAAGGCGAGCCGCAATATCAGCATGGTGCTCTACAGCAGCCATTTCTTCACTTTCTAGCAGTAGTTGCTTCCGTTTAACGTCAATTCGCAAAAGTTTTCGCTTTTGCATGTCGCTCACAATTTGGTTGTAAACGGAGTTGCACTCTCTGACTGAGGATGCAATGCGCTTTACGGTCTTGGCGAGGTAGCGAGCCACATACAGAAGAAGTATCAGCTCGATAAATCCTGGTGACGCGTATCTAATCTGGTTAATTTGAGGGCGTTTTTTGGGTGGTACGACGTACTTGAGTTGATTGTAGAAGTTAACGGCGCTGTAGCCACCCTTCCACGGGAAAGCTTTATAAGCCTGCTGAATTCTCTCCGAGTTATCTTCTCCGGAATCCGGATGAATCGAGTAGAGCATGAAGTACACTTGCTCATAGGTTCTTGAAAAGACATACAGGTCTTCAAGACTCCAACTCTCGTCGATCTTGATCTTGTACTTACCGGGCATGTCGTTCCCCTGTTGTGAGCTCTAACAGCTGACAATACGAGAATGAACGTATAACACTGTGTCGCTTAAATCCAGCATGCAGTATTCCAGCGATGAACTTCTGTCTCGCCTATTCAAGCAGTTGCCGTTCGCACCTCGCACCCCGCAATCCAGCCAAGGTAGACGGCTGTCTCTGGATTAACGCTTTTCACCAATCCCGGTCTTCGGGTCCGCTACTCGCTGGGTGTGGCGCGCCAGACTCGCTATGAGCCCATTCGGCGGCCGAGCAGTAGACTGAGGCCCACGCCTATCAGTATCTCAAACGGGCCAGGCACGCGCTGTTCGGCGCTCTCAGGGCGGTTCCAGTCACTTGGTGCCACCGTGCGCGCCTTTTGCGCATCGCAAGCTGGCGGGCTCTGGTGCCCCGATGGCCTTGATTGCAGTTTGCTTAATGCTTCGAGATGAATGCCCTCCGCCTCAAAGTAATCGCGCAACTTCCGGCTGAAGTTTGGCCCCGCAAGGTAGTTCCCCCGTTCAAACTGATTCAATGCAGTACGTGACACGCAGGCGCGCCGTGCTAGCTCGTGCTGGGAGAGTGAAAGTGTATGTCGCGCTTCGCAAATTTGGTCTGGGTAGAGCATAGGGTTCACCTTTGGTCGCATTAGTTTGCTTTCGGTCTATTGTCGGCAGCGGTCCGAAATTGAGCCATGACATGGGTGCACATTGGTGAATTTAGGGATGTTCAAAAGTGAGCTACAAGTGGTTTGCGCTGGATCTCCATTGGTCTTGAATCGGGTTAACCGTGGTGCATTCCCCATATGGGGATTACTCATCCTGATTTTGTCGCAGGCGTGCGGCTGGGACAGCGGGGCTGTCGGGGCAGCGCGCCATACAGGTAGGCTTTGGAAAGTAGTGGTCTTGTATCGGGCGCGGGGCGCACTGGGACAGTTGTCCCCGCCTGCCCCTTTCGTTTGATCTGGTGTGCTTTAGGGGGAGCCTTATATCGGCAGGCTGCGCCCCATATGCCCCGCTGTCCCGGCGCTATTCGCCGCCAACCATGTCCGCGTCGAGTATATCTGACTCAACCGCATATACTCGTAGGCGGTTGGAGGCGCCTGGGATCGTCAATTTGCTCATGCGCCTGCCGGATTCGTTTTTGAAAAGAAGACCATGCTGATCGAGGGCCGCAGCGACAGACTTGGGGTCGAGTCCGCCGCAAGCGCGCTTGAACCCGTCCGGCGTGAACGCGTAGATCGACTTGTCGGGTAAGAAATATCCGGCAATATCATGATGTGTCTGCGATTTTGCAGACCGCAATTCGTGGGTAGTCCGGAACTTGCTTTCCTGAAATTGGAGGATAAAGTTACGCACGGCGAGTATGCCGCGTATTGCATCGCTGACGTTCTCTGCGAGCCAGGTATGGGCCGCTTCCGTGATCGCGTTGACGCTGTCCGTCAGCGTCCAGGGCAGAAGCTCGAATTCGTTTGCGAGATGGGCTGCAGTGCAGATCAGGCCAAAGCGCCTGAGCCCTCGGACTTGATGGGGTTCCAATTGCACCGTTCCATGAAGTTGGGCGGTGTAGTCGGCCATGAGGTGCTTGACGCGCTGTTGCAGCGCGGAGGCGTCCGGCGCTGAGTGAATCAGCTTTTCCACGAAGGCGGGGCCTAGCGTTCCATAGCAGCGCCCTGCGGCCTCTTTGAGCAGGTCGGCCAGCTTGGCTGGTGGCATGCCGTGGCTTGGCTGAATGATGCGGCCTGACACCGGAATGTCGAGGAAACGATTTATTTGTCCTGCCTTAACCGTGGCGCCGTATTCCTCCACCTTGGCCTTTATTGAAATTTCCCCGGTTGAAAGAGCGATAAGCCGCCAGGTACGCATGCTCCTCATCCCGGCATGGTCATTCATGCGCGCCTTGCCTTGCCCGCCCATAAGGTTGTAAACCAACGCCCCGAAGTCTGAGCCGGTATACGTTCCCATTTCATCCAATGCCATTAGGCCGTCGTTGTGAGCCGCTGCGAGCCCTTCGAGGGCGTTGGCGGTGGTATTCCAGCGTTGAATGCTGGAATGAGCGGATGCAGCTGGGTCGGCGCCATTACCCCAGACGCTGCTGGCAATTTGTAGCGCGGTCGTCTTTCCCTGGCTGCTGGCCCCGTACAGGTGAACCCCGAAACTGTCCATTTCTGCAAATCGCAGTAGAGGTGGCGTCAGGGCCAGGCAGACGCCTAATTGGAGTATGGGGCTTCCAGCACAGTAGTGACCGACCTGCGCCCGCCACTGTTTCAGTGAGCCCTTGGCATGGAGGCTGTCTGCGCTGGGGCTGAACCGCTCTGGCTGGAATGCTACGGGGAGGGTCTCATCACTGTTAATGACTGTATGGGGCAGTACGTAGCTGAGCGCGAGATCGGGCGCCATTAGCCAGCCGGTTTGCGCGGTTGATGCAATCCGGTGGTTAGTTTCAAAACTCCCCAGATAGCTTAATAGAGGGCTCTCTTGGCCGGGTATCACGCGCAGTCCTTCATCGGCTAAATGGACGACTATTGCGGATTGGCCGCGCTCGTGCAGCTGCCGGGTTGGGAATGCGCGCTCACGCCGCACCCCATCCTGGTCAATCCATTGCACATGGATGCCCCAGCCGTTACCAGAGACCTCTCGGGTTTTCGCGATAACCCAGACAGGGCCGCTGACAAGCCGGATTTGCCCTTGTGGCGCGATCTTATAGACCCCTTCGTCTGAAAGCAGGAAGCTCTCCGGGACTGCGAGCCCTTCGGGGATTAAGTGGTTGTGCAGCGGCGCATTACTTTTTGACTGTGGTGTGGAAGCCATTGCACTACCTGCGGTAATGGGTTGTATGTTTGATTTCATGGTGAGTTACTCATCCGGGGCGGTGCGCCGACGCGCCTGAATGAACGCCTGAACGTCCTCTACGAGATAGCGCACAAGGCGGCCAGTTTTGATATACGGCAGCTCGTAGCGACCTTCAGATCGCCATACGGCGAGAGTGTGTGGTGTTACCCCGAGGGTTTCCGCGACTTGTTCAGGCGTAAGCAGCCTGGTCAGTGCATTTGACGTATGAGACATGAATGTAGCTCCTGATTGATTAATTTTCGTGACGCCTACAATTTCAGGGGAGCGGGTGATTTAAGGCAAGAAAAGGGGTTGCTTCTGCGTGCAAAAGCGGACTTTTACGCGCACAAGCAGATGGCTCATTCGGTCTTTGAGGCTAAACCCCGCCGAAGCTTCTAAGTTCGCTCCGCCAATATTTCATAGCCACAGCTTGCCAAAAAGCTCTTGGCGAGTGCGGCGAGCGAGGGTTCGCTGTCGCGTGTCAGGTCGAAGCGATGAAGTAGATAGCATGCTGCCACCTTGTTCGGTGCTTCTACGCTGACTGACGCAGGTGGAGCTGAGCGGCTATGCTGGAGGATGTCGTATGCAGTGTGATCTTTGGTTTTACGGGCTTGCGCGTTTTCGTATAATGACTCAAATGCCGTTAGTTAGGATCGCGCATGATTAAATCGAGCTTAAAAGCTGGCAATGGCCTCAACGTTTGGGTGGGGCCCTCGCAGGGTGGAATTGAGACCATCGGGCCTGGCGAGCATGAGCAGGAAATCTTGAAGCTTTATGGCTCGCTGGAAGTGCCGGAATCTGTGCAGACTTTGGCCAAGGAAGTCTGTGTTATGTTGTTCAGCAACCGCTCTGGGTCTTCTTTGATCTGCGATTATATGAGGGCCACGGGCAAGTTTAGCGGCATGGGGGAGCCTTTAAATCATCCGTTGGTCGTCTCCCGTTCCGAAGCCCACGGTATCGAGTCATTTTATAGCTATCTCGAGTGGCTCATGACGCATGTTCACGAGCCAAACACGATGTTTGGCATGAAAGCTTCTGCCGATCAGGCGCTCATGCTGATCAAAAGCGGAGCCATAACTGCTTGTTACGGTCATGTATACTGGTTGGTGGCGAAGCGGCGTGATGTTCTGGCCCAAGCAGTCTCACACTCGATAGCTGCCCAGACTGGTCAGTGGGCAAGTTTTCATGACGGCAGCGCGGTTGACCCCGAATACAGCTATAGCGATATTAAAACTCAAGTTCTCAGCGTGATTGAGAGTAATCAAAAAATAGACATTTTTTGCGATTATATGGGCATTGATCCGGTTGAAATCTTCTATGAGGACTTCCTCATTAGTCCGCCAGAAAATACGGTCGCGTTAGCAGAGAGCCTTGGTTTCAAGGATGTGGAGGTGGATTTAGGTCAATTGCGGCGGAATAAGCAGGCTGGCTCTCGGAACCGCGAGTTTATGGAGAGGTTTAAGCGTGATCTCGATAGGTCGCGCTTGGATCAGGAAATTAGGTCTCTCATTGAGTTGTAAGTACAGTAGCTACCATGCAGCAAGCAGTCCCCTCATCGCAAGGGTGAACCGCAAATATTTCACAGCCCCACCCTATCAGTGCAGCTAGTAGCGATTGCGTCTGCTCACTCCTGGCGAAACTCCGCGATCCACTTGGCAATAGTGCCGCTGGGGTTTTTCCCGGTAAATACTCGGCGTTCTTCGTCCGACAGCCTGTGACCGTAAATGATGTCCGCAACGCGCTGATTGCTCAACATTGGCGTCTTGCTCTCGGCGAAGTCCGGATCTTCCCTATAGAGCGCCCTCACTTTTTTTTTCAGTGCATTGGTTTTCGCGTGCTTTGCGGAAACGGCGCGTAGGGCGTGCTTCTTTTTATCGCATGTAATCTTGCGTTCACTACTCACTAGTGCTTCAGCGCAACAAATGGCCTCCAAGGCAGCAAATGCATGCACTGCAACTTGAGCCACCGTTTCTCGTGACAGGTCATCTGCTCCATGTAGCGGCCACGCGCCCAACGACGGGTCGCTGGCGACAATAAACCGCTCTTTGACTGTGTTATCTGGCGCGGCCGAAGGCGTCGGCTGGGCATAGGCGCAACAGCGGTGCGCCAGGCCGATATGTGCGAGGGCATAGCACGCAAAAATACTGGGCCAGTATGGCGGGTTTAGCGGATGGCTCGCATCGGTATCCCCCTCAACACTGTCGTACTTGGCCCAAGTAGCCGCTGCTTGGGCAATCGCCGATTCCCTCGCCTCCAGGGGCAATTGCTGGGCAGGTTCATCGCCCGCTAGGACCCCGGTGGCAGGGGTCGAACTGAGCAGAAATGCCAGGTAGTCCGCTGCATCCATCACTTGGTCGGTATTCCATCCTGGAATGAGTGCGCGGGCACGCATTGCGACGTTTTCGAGCTGCGAGGCGAAGGCTCTGGGGGCAGGCCCGGTGAGCGGGTCGAATAGCGCAAAAGTGTTTAGCGGTAGCAAATGCTCACCCACGTCTGCATCTACATCTACATCCTTCAGTACGTTGCTGAATACCGATATGTCAGTCATTTATCCTTGCTCGGTCTTGGTTAGGTGGATGATTTCGGCCTTTGCGCGCACAGCTCCGGCACTCAGCATGAAGTCAGTGATTTGTTGCATGGGCTTGCGCAGTCTCTCGATGTCGCCCATCACATAGCCAGCCGTCACATCATCGACCTGCGCGTGGTTAATTAGGCGCTTAAGGGCGTAGTGGGGGATATCCAGGCGCTCCGCGATTGTGGTGAAGGTTCGGCGCAAATCGTGCAGCGTGAATTCTACCCCGGATTGCTCGGTCACTCGCCGCATGGGGTTGCGTGGCTCTACCAGCGGTCCATTGCGCCCCCGGTTGGGGAACACATATCGGGTATGGAGCAACATGCGCTTGCGCTGGGCCAATAGGTCGTAGAGATAGTCCGATAACGGCAGTGTATGGTCGCGTCCGTTTTTGGTATCCGGCACGGTCAGCGTGCGGTCAGCCAAGTTGATGTTGCTCCAGTCAAGGTTCGCCGCTTCTGATTTTCGCAAGCCGGTTAGCAGGACCACTAGCAAATAGTCGCCGACTTCGGAGGCCGTGGACCCGGTGGGCTCGCTGCGAAGGGTTGCAACCGCTTCAAACCATGCGGGCATTTGATCCGGGCTGATCCAGGTTGTGCGCCGCTTGGGCTTGTGCCAGGCGCGCGCCTGTGACAGCCGCTGCACGGGGTTGACCGGCAGTAGGGAATTGCCTTTCTCGTCCTCGTAGACGGCGGAGGCGAAGTTGTACAGCGACCGCAGGAAGCGCATGGCGCCGTCGGCGGAAGCGGGACCGTGGTTTGCGGTCAAGTCTGTATGACGTTGGCTGACCATGTTTTTGGTGAGTTCGGCGATGGGTAGTTTTTGCCAATCGAGAAAGGCGACGGCCATGAAGCGGTCATAGAGATAACGGGTCTTGGGTTTCAGTGATTTGCGCGCTGCACCAAATTGGGCGTATGCCTGGGCCAGTGTCACGGCGCTCGCTTCGATGTCAGTGCGTTCCCGCATCACGTTGTCGCCGCTGGCAATCCGGCCCTTTAGGGTTTCAGCCTGTCGGCGCGCCTCCGCGAGGGTCAGGTCAGGGAATTTGCCCAGATGGTAGCGTTTGGGTTTTTTGTTGATGCGCCGATAGAAGTAGAACGTTTTATTGCCGTTGCCTGTGACCTGCAAGATCAGGCCGCTTATGCGGCTGTCGTGATAATCGACGCGCTTGCCAGGGTCAGCAGGGGGTAGGGACTCAAGTGCCGCCTTGGTGAAATTGAGAGTGTTCTGGGCCATGCAGTCTCCCCTCGAAACCAGTGGTCTGTAGTAGTCAGCCGGTTGGTCGGTGCTACGCTGGTGCTACGTTTGGGGTGAAAAGTCGTGAACTTTGGCGTAGCACCGGGAAGAAATGGTATTCCTAACATGCTGAAATATCAATAGTTATGAACCTTAAGGAATTAGCCGGTATGGGGCCTGGTTTTATTTTGTAATCAGCCGGTCGGGGGTTCGATTCCTCTCGCCAGCTCCAATTTCCCGAAAAATGAATCATTACTCACGTTGCTCACTCCCGCGCAGAATGCTCGCAACCCGCGCCTGAAGGGCGGGCAGCAACTCGGTCTCGAACCACGGGTTCTGGCTGAGCCAGCGGTTATTGCGCGGGCTGGGATGAGGTAACGGTACGATGTTGGGCCAGTGCGCCCGCCAGGCGCGCACACGAGCCGTGACCCCGGCTCGGGGGCCGTCCAGGTGCCAAGCCTGGGCGTATTGTCCCAGTACCAAGGTCAGCTCCATCCTCGGTAGTTGTTCCAGCAGGGGCCGGCGCCAGGTTGTCGCGCATTCCGGTCGGGGCGGCAAATCGCCATGCTTTCCGGTGCCGGGGTAGCAAAAACCCATGGGTACCAGCGCGACCGTCCGGGGGTCGTAGAATGTGTCGTGATCGATGCCCAGCCACTGCCGCAGCCGAGTGCCGCTGGGGTCGTTGAACGGGATGCCGGTGTCGTGGACCTTGCGCCCGGGTGCCTGGCCGGCGATCAGGATGCGCGCTTCGGGGTGCACTTGCAGCACAGGTCGGGGACCCAAGGGGAGCGTCGCTTCGCACAGACGGCAGTCCCTGACTTCAGCAAGGAGTTCTGTGC
Source organism: uncultured Haliea sp. (assembly GCF_963973825.1). Taxonomy (NCBI): domain Bacteria; kingdom Pseudomonadati; phylum Pseudomonadota; class Gammaproteobacteria; order Cellvibrionales; family Halieaceae; genus Haliea; species uncultured Haliea sp. Next base: position 6,308 of record NZ_CAXBAE010000021.1, on the reverse strand, counting down.
AGCCACTCATCGCGCAGTCACTCATCCCGGCGCCAACGCGCGTCAGCTGCGCTTCAGTGCGGGGTGGCGCTCCCGGGCCATGGCCGCAAAACCGTCCTGCCAGCCGATACGGCAGGGGCCGATAATCTCCAGCCGGCGCCTGTTATCTGTCACGCGTGAGGGAATGGACTGGCTGTCGTCCTCGCGGAAACGCGGCGTGCGCCCCGCAAGCTCCCCGAGGTACTCGCACCAGCTGCGCACGTCCACCGGCTCGTCGCCGCTCCAGTTGACCAGGGTGGCGGGAACGCTTGCTGCGGCCAGTAACGGGGCCACCTGTTGATTGATGTCATCCTGGTGAATGCAGGTATACCAGGCCTCGCCACCCGAGGGCAGCACGATCTCCTCATTGCGCATGATGGCGTCGAGGTGATAAGCCGGCAGCCCGCCATTGGACGAGTAGGACACATTCATGCGCGCGATCGTCGTGGGCAGTTGGTACAGCCGGGCGCAGCTGCGCGCAACCGCCTCCTGGGCAATTTTGGAGATGGCGTAGGTGGGTGAGTAGGGCTGTTTGGAGTCCCCCAGCGGGTCGTCCTCCTGGAACGCGTGGCGCGGATCGGGGTGCAGGGCGTACACCGCACAGGTGGACATGACCAGACAGGCCCTGGCGCTGCGACAGTGCGCCATCAGCAGCGCAGTGCCCTCGGCGTTCACCTCCAGTGCATGGTTGTAGTCCTGACCGCCAAGCTGGAACACCGCGAAATGCAGCACGTAGTCGAAATCCTCTGGCAGATCACCGAACTCGCCGCTGGCGAGATCGATGCTGCGGGTGATCATGCCCGCCTGCTCGCAGCGCTCCCGGGAGCCCGGCTCGCTGAAGCGTGCGACGCCCCAGACCTCATTGTTGGCGGCGAGATAACGACCCAGCGGAAAGGCGATCTGACCGGCGGCGCCGGTGAGTAGGATTTTCTGGTGCTCTAGCATGGCGGCCTCGGTGGCAAAACAAGCGTGCAATCGGGTGCATTGGCGAATCGGGAAGCGCTACGCCGTTCCGCCGCCCCGTCAATAGCGCCGAATCATCTGCTGCACGACGTGCCCCAGTATGGTCCGCCATGCGACTTCGATATCGTCATTCCATTGTAGGTCAAAGTCGCGCGCTGTTGTGACAATGGTGTCGATCCACACGGCATACAGATGCGGCTGAATATCGAGATGATGCCGGTCATGTGTTGTGGCACGCTCGTTGACTTCTCGCAGCGCTTCGGTGCGACCCGCTGTCGCCTCGGCGTATAACAGCAGAGAGCGGCGCAGCATGGCGTTCTGCTTCTCCAGGTCGGTGAAACGGAATTTGGCCCTGATCTCCTCGGAGGCATCGAACAGACGCAGATAGAAAGCGTGGATAAAAGTCTCGTGCGTCAGGCAGCGCGTGACGCTGTGCAGGAAAAGCTCCTTCGATGTTGGCTCTTTCATGGTCATCGCACCCCCCAACAGCGGTGAGTTGTGGCAATGAATGGCGAACACCCTGCGGCGGTGGTCATACCGCCGCGGTTCTACCGGGTGAGTCTAGTCCACAATCACGCTCTCTGCCGGAGTCACCGCAGAAGGCCGGCTACTGCACTGGGCCGGCAGCAACGGTATGATGAACGTATGAAGCAGGAATTGACGATTTCGCGCACGGGCTGGCGCTGGCGTATGGCGGCGGGGGCGCTGGGCGTGCTCTCTGCCACGGGCATGTATCTGTGGTGGGTGCTGTTGGGCCCTTGGGGCTATGTCATGCCCGAAGGCTACGAGGCCCCCGAAGGTCCCTGCGATCAGCGCGTGTTCGTGTACGGCACCCTGCGCAACCCCCTGGTGCGCTGGCTGATTGTCGGGCGACGCATTTCGACCGCGCCTGCTGCAGTCTCAGGCTTTGACAAGCAGCGCCTTGATATTCAGCCATTGCCGGACGGGCGGGTGCCGGGAGAGGTGTTCTCCGTCGCACCGAAAGAGCTGGCGCGTCTCGATCGCTACGAGCGCCTCGGCGTGCGCTACGAGCGTGTCTGCCTGGCGCTGGATTCTGGTGAGCCCGTGTGGGTTTACCGGCGGTTGCCTGTGTGACCTCCGCGCGCGGTCCCGCCGCGCTGGCCCCCCGTCGTGAGATATTCGGCTGGGCGATGTTCGATTTCGCCAACCAGGGCTATACGTTGCTCATCATCACGGTGGTCTTTGGCGATCTGTTTACCCGCGTGATCGTGGGCGACGCGCCGGACTACCGGTTGGGTAACCTGCTGTGGAGTGTCGCGCTGGCGGCAAGCTATGTGCTGGTGGTGGTCGCCAGCCCCCTGTGCGGCGCGATCATGGACTACTCGCGCAGCCGCAAGCGGTTTCTGTTTGCCAGCTATTTGCTCACCGTTGTCGCCACCGGCCTGCTGTACTTCGTGGAACCCGGCTGGATTCTGACCGCCATGCTACTGCTGGTACTGTCGAACTTTGCCTACGCCATCGGAGAGGGCTTCATCACCAGTTTCCTGCCGGACCTGGGTCCGCGCAGTGCACTGGGCTGGATATCGGGCCTGGGTTGGAGTCTGGGCTACGTGGGCGGATTGGTCGCCACCGCCTTCACCCTGCTTATGTTGGGTGATGTATCGCTTGAGAACTACGACCGTATTCGCTGGGTGGGGCCTTTCGCCGGTGGCTTTTTCCTGCTGGCGGCCATACCGACTTTTATCTGGCTGCGGGAGCGGGGCGTGCAGCGGCCGGTGCTTGCCCCGTCAGCACTGCTGCGCATGGGCGTATCCAGGGTGTTGGAGACACAGCGCGCGCTGGCGCAGTTCCGCGACCTGCGCACCTTGCTGGTATCGGTGTTCTTCGCCATGGCGGGCATCTACATCATCATCGCCTTTTCGTTCATTTACGGTGCCCAGGTGATTGGCTGGGATGAGTCCGTGCGCGTCATGATGTTCATCACGGTACAGATTACGGCGGCCCTCGGCGCACTGTTCTTCGGTCATCTGCAAAGCCGCTGGGGCGCGCGTCGGGTTTATCTGCTGACGCTGGCGCTGTGGCTGCTCGCCATCCTTGCAATCTGGCAGACCCCCGCACTGACCCGTCTGGCGCAGGCCGCACTGGGGGTGGCCTGGCAGGCCCAGCATGTGTTCCTGTTCGCGGGCGTGCTCTCCGGGCTGAGCCTGGGTTCTTCGCAGTCTGCGGCGCGGGCGCTGGTAGGTGTGCTGACACCTCACGCCAGGGCGGCCGAGTTTTTTGGCTACTGGGGGATGGCGACCAAGGCGGCGGCCGTATTCGGTATCTTCGGCCTCGGCCTGGTGCAGTGGTTGCTGGGGCTGGCCGATGCGATCGTGTTTTGTCTGCTGCTGTTTCTGGTCGCGATGGTGGCCGTGTTGCCCGTTGACGAGGCGCGCGGCGCTGCGGTGGCGGATACCTGGGAGCACTGAGGCCCCGCGGGCCGGGCGGCGCGCGGGGGCTGTACAGTCAGTCGCGGCCGAGGATCAGTGCGCCAGTAGGCACCCCCACACCACTGCTCACCAGCACATGCTCCACCTGTTCGGGCTGGCTGGTAGAGGTGCCGCGCACCAGGCGTGCGCCTTCGGCAATATTGTTCATACCGTGAATGTAGGCCTCCGACAGCAGGCCCCCGTGGGTGTTGTTGGGCAGGCGGCCGTCAATGTCCAGCGCGCCGTCGCGCACCATGTCCTTGCCCTCGCCGCGGCCGCAGAAGCCAAAGCTTTCCAGCTGCATGATGACCTCTGAGGTGAAGGCGTCATACAGGCAGGCCGCGTCGATATCCTCCGGCCCCAGGCCGCTCTGGTCGTACACCAGCTGCGCTGCCATCTCCATTTCGGGCAGGGAGTCCAGCGCGTCGCGGTAGTAGCTGGTCATCTGCTCCTGGCCACGGGTGGAGGCCTGCACCACGCCGCGAATGATGGCCGGCTTCTGCTGCAGGTCGCGGGCGCGCTCGGCGCTGGTCACCAGAATGGCGCAGCCACCATCGGTTTCCTGGCAGAAGTCGTAGAGCCGCAGCGGGTCCGCGATCATCTTCGATGCCAGGTAGTCCTCCATGGTCAGCGGCTTGCCGTGGAAGAAGGAGCGCGGGTTGCTCTGCGCGTAATTGCGCTGGGATATGGCGACCCGTCCGAGGTCCTCCGCGGTCACGCCGTAGTGGTGCATGTACTTGTTGGCGACCATGGCGATCCAGGAGCCGGGCGTGAGCATGCCGTAGGGCATGTACCAGGACCAGTGGACCAGATCCGAGCTGACGATCTGCCCGGAAATGCCCTGGCCCATGCGCTGGCCGGAGCGGCCATTCATGGCCCGGTAGCAGATCACGTTGTCGGCCACACCGCTGGCCACCGCCATCACGGCGTGCAAAATCGTGCCCACGGCGGCGCCGCCGCCGTAGTTCACCTTGGTAAACAGTTTCAGATCGCCGGCGCCGACGGTGCGGGCGAGCTCGATTTCGTCGGTGGAATCCAGTGTATAGCTGACAAAACCGTCGATCTCCGAGGGCGGCAGGCCCGCATCCTCGCAGGCTGCGAGTGTGGCCTGGGCGGCGAGCGACAGCTCCGAGACGCCGGATTTTTTCGAGAAGCCGGTGAGGCCGATACCGGCGATGGCGGCCTTGTCTTTCAGGAAGTGGCTCATGCGCTGGCTCCTTGTGCGGGCTGGAACATGGGCAGTCGGAACCCGTCCGGGTCCTCATGCATCACCATTTCCACCGGCATACCGAACTCGACCGACTCCGGACTGCAGTTGACCAGCTGCGAGGTAAAGCGCGTACCCTCTTCCAGCTGCACCAGTATGATAATCAGCGGGTAGTCGAAGCCCGGAAATTGCGGGTGGTGGAGGATGGTGAAGCTGTCCAGCGTCCCGCGGCCTGAAGAGGCGACATGATCCCAGTCCAGAGAATGGCAATCGCCACACATGGGCCTCGGGGGGTGCCGCAGCGTGCCGCAGGATGCGCAGCGCTGAATCGCAAGATGCCCCTCGGCAGCCTGCTGCCACCACCAGCCGTTGTCCTCCCCCATCGGGGGCTTCATTCTGAAACTCTGCGCCATGTGCACACCGCCGTTTTTCTGCTGTGAGTGTCGATGGTCGAAGTCTGACCGCGGTAAAACATAATTGAAATTGAATATAAATTCAATTATCTTGTTCGCGCAGTACAGTGATCGAGCGTGCGGGCGCCAAAGCCCGCCACCAGCCGGAGCCAGCAGAGCCATGAGTAACGAAGATATTGCCGCCTTCGAAGAAAAGATAAAGGCCTTCGTCGGCCGCGAGTGCGGCGCGTCCGCCGCCAAGGACGCAGTCAATAAAGCCATGATTCGCCACTGGTGCGAGGTTATGGGCAACACCAATCCAGATCACCTGGACGAAGCCGAGGCGGCTGCGGGCTCGCGGGGCGAGCTGGTCGCGCCGGCAACGATGTTGTTCGCCTGGGGTCAGGCCGGATACGCGGTCGCGGCCCAGGGGCGTGAGCAGGACCCGCAGACCGAACTGTTTGACCTGTTTGACGAGCATGGGTATGTGGGCGTGGTCGCGACCAACACCACGCAGGAATACGATCGGGAGTTGCGCCTGGGCGAAGTCGTTCATGCGCGGACGGTGATCGATAACATTTCCGGGCGGAAAAAGACCGGGCTCGGCGAAGGCTACTTTTACGAAACGGTCACCGAGTTTACCAACCAGGATGGGGAGCCGCTGGGTCGCCAGAGTTTCAAGGTGCTCAAGTACCGTCCCAATACCGCCGGCGGGGAGGCTGCCCAATGAGTCATCAAATCCAGCAGGGGACGGTCAGGGTGGGTGACACGCTGCCGCCACGTGAAATTGCCATTACCACGTCATTGATCGTGAGCGGCGCCCTCGCGACACGTGATTTCCAGAAGGTCCATCACGACAAGGCGGTGGCTCAGGACAGTGGCATGCCGGATGTGTTCATGAACATCCTGACCACCCAGGGGCTGACCGAATCCTACCTGCGCGACTGGTGTGGCCGCGATGCTGTTTTCCGCAAGCTGACCATTCACCTGGGGGCACCCAATATCCCCGGCACCACCATGACCATGACCGGCGAGGTGAAGTCCTGCGCCGACGGCCTCGTCGAGGTGGAGGTCGTGGGCCAGAACAGCCAGTGGGGCATGCATGTGAAGGCCCTGGCGACCATCGCCATACCGGCCTGAGCAGCTACTCGGGTTCCCGTTTGGCACCGCCTGACAGGTGGATGATTTTGTTTGATTTATCGGTTGACAAAGGATAGGGCCGTCTGGACAATATGCCGCCTTTCGGAGGGGTTCCCGAGTGGCCAAAGGGATCAGACTGTAAATCTGACGCGAAAGCTT
>NZ_CAXBAE010000020.1:0-29353 GCF_963973825.1 uncultured Haliea sp. | reverse complement strand
CAGTGGGGTCATGCAGTTACGTGGACCGTGGGCATAGTTAACCGGACAGTAGTGAGAAATAGTAGCAATTCAGCTCGTCGATCGGGGTAATAAAATGCATGCCTGTCATGTGGGCCGGTGAGGTGTCCGCGCCCTCGTCCCTGGGGGTGACGTCCAGCGAGAGGTCCAGGTTGGCCGGCGCGCGCCAGATGGTGCGCGAGTAGAGATCACAGGATTCGGTATCGAGCAGCGGCCGCCAGAGCGGCGGGGTGGGTTTGCCGCGCATCAGGTAGTGTGAGGTCAAACTACTGTCGTCCTCTTCGTACCAGACCTCCTGGGTATTGTCCCCGTTTTCTTCATCCTCGCTGCGGTCAGCCAGGTGAACCTGCCAGCGATCCGAGGCCGCTTTGCCAAACACTGTTTCAGGGTGCAGGAACTGGGCGTGGGTCTGATCCAACAGGTTGTCGACAACCAGGAAGTAACTGGCCTTTACCGGGTGGCATCCGGTGCGTGAGACAAAGTTCTCACTGTCGGTCAGGAATGCGGTATCGATGATGTCATCCGGGTTGGCCCGGGCGGGATCGCCCATCCATATCCAGAGGGTCCCGTCGCGCTCTTCGACAGGGTAGGCCGGCGTTTTATTGGTCGCGGGGATCTTTCCGCTGCCGTGGGGGTTCAGTACGCAGGAGCCCGTGGCGTCGAACTGGAGCCCGTGATAGGGGCACTGAATGGTATCGCCCTTGACGCAGCCCTCGTGAAGTGGCGCGAAGCGGTGTGGACACCTGTCCCCCAGGGCCACCACACGGCCTTTGCTGTCCCGGAACAGCACAATGTTCTTGCCGAGCAATTTGCGGTGGATGGGTTTGTCGGTGATATCGGTGGACCAGCCGGCGCAATACCAGCAATTTTCCAGAAAATTCATATGCTTTGCCTTCTCCTTATTCTGCCGTGGTTAACGGGTTGATGCATTCTGTATCGACTTTCATGTGGTTGGGTATCGTTCAAATGATCCAGGTCGCAGGTCCCGCCCTGAAAAGTGTTTGACATTGTCTGGCAATTTAAGTAGCTTGTCGCCATATACATCTATATAGAAGTAAATCGTGCTGTTCACGGAGGCCGAATAAAATGCTGACACCTGCTGAAAATGACATGCTGTGCCGGGTCGAGGGTGATGCCCCGATGGGACAGGTCATGCGCTATTACTGGATGCCCGCCTGTCTGTCGGAGGAGATCGCGGAGCCGGATGGGAAGCCGATCCGGGTTCGCTTATTGGGAGAGAACTTTGTCGCTTTCCGTGACAGCGACGGCGAGGTTGGGGTGATGGATGAATTGTGTCCTCACCGCCGCGCCTCCCTGGTGTTGGGCAGAAATGAAGAGTGTGGTCTGCGGTGCCTGTACCATGGCTGGAAGATCGACCGCAAAGGCAATGTCCTCGATATGCCTTCAGAGCCCGAGGAGAGCCCGCTGAAGAACAAAGTCAAGCACCGCTCCCTGCCCGTCAAGGAGTGGGCGGGCGCCGTTTGGGTCTACCTCGGTGACAGTGAGTCGGTGCCGCCGTTCGAGCCGCCGGCCTGGGCGCCACAGGAAGACACCAAGGTCAGCATCGCCAAGATCAATATTCCGTGTAACTGGGCCCAGATTCTGGAGGGTGCAATTGATAGCGCCCACAGCTCGAGCCTGCATTCCAGTGACATGGTGCCCGCCCGGGTGATCCAGGCGGAAGCGGACGACAATGCCTGGTACCGGCCGTCCACCGACAAGAACCCGAGTATCAGGGCGAAATCGACGGAATCCGGCTTTCACTATGCCGCGATCCGGCGCCCGATCAAGAAGGCGGATACCCACAGCTACGTGCGCACCTCTGTCTTTGTTGCGCCGATGACGGTGCTGATTCCGCCGAACGGTTCCTACAATGTGGCCAATATCAACGTGCCGATTGACGATGAAAATACCGCGTTTCACTTCATCGCCTGGGGAGATAATGCTCCCGATGTCGACAACTGGCGTTCATTCCTGGGTGCCAGTCCCGGTGAGCACCTGGATGACAACTGGTTCTCCAAGCGGCAGGCGCACAACTGGTTCCTGCAGGATCGGAAAGCGATGAAAGAAGGAAGCTATACCGGCATCCAGGGTATCCCCAACCAGGACATGGCCATGTGGGTCACTATGGGCAAAATCGCCGACCGCTCCTGCGATACGCTGGGAGCCAGTGACGGTGCCGTCGTCGAGTTTCGTCGCTACATGATGGACCAGCTCAACCGCTTCGTTGAGGAGGGCGCCGCCGCGTACGAGAAATCGGTGTTCCGCGAACACGGTGCCGAGATCATTCCCTCCTGGCAGGGCGTGATTCCCAAGGATACGGACTGGTCCAACCCCGTCGAGAGGGATGAGCACAAGCTCATGGACTGGTAAGCCGGTACGACAATGGTTATTCGTGGCGATACGCAGAGCGCCGCAGGTGTGTATAAGACGGAATGACGCCAACTCCGTCGCCGGCCGCTCTCGCAGGTCGGCGACGGAGGTCGCGTTCCTGTAGTCATGGTGTTCCCTATGATTGATTCAGAAACCCTCGAGCGTGCCATTCAACTGAATGTGGATGCAGCACTGGCAGAAGACGTTGGCGACGGCGATGTGTCCGCTAAGCTCATACCGGCCGAAAGCAGGTCGTGTGCGCGTATCAGCTCCCGCCAGGCGGCGACCGTCTGCGGCATTCCCTGGGTTAACGCGGTATTCCGCGCGCTGGATCCGGAGGTCGAGATCGAATGGCTTGTTGAGGAGGGGCAGCGCATCGGGGAAAACCAGCGCCTCGTCCAGATCGAAGGTCTCTCGCGGCCTCTACTGACGGGTGAGCGTACCGCGCTGAACTTCCTGCAGACGCTTTCTGCCGTGGCGACAGTCTGCAGCCAGTACGCATCTCTGGTTGCGTCGACCGGGGTAAAACTGCTGGACACGCGCAAAACGATTCCCGGCTTGCGCATAGCGCAAAAGTACGCTGTCACCATGGGGGGGTGCTTCAACCATCGCCTGGGTCTGTACGATGCCTTCCTGATCAAGGAGAACCACATCAACGCCTGTGGCTCGATCGTGGCGGCCATAGCTGCGGCCCGTGAACTGGCGCCCGGCAAGCCGGTAGAAGTCGAGGTCGAGACCCTGGCGGAACTGGATCAGGCGCTCGATGCCGGGTCGGATATCATCATGCTGGATAATTTTTCCCTGGACGACATGCGCACCGCGGTCAAGCTGGCGGAGGGGCGCACCAGGCTGGAAGCTTCGGGCGGCATCAATGATCAGACCCTGCTGCCAATTGCCGAAACCGGTGTGGACTATATATCCATTGGCGCGCTTACCAAGGACTGCAAAGCGGTCGACCTGTCCATGCGGTTTGACTGACAGGCGCAGGCCTCGGCCGGCGCCGACAGTCATTGCAGGGCATTTGGCCGCGGTGACATGGACTCGTAATTTTGATAGGGAGGCAACGACTGGTATTGCCTCGTGGTGAATGGGTGGAGCGATGACTGGGAATGAACCTAGCCTGGATGTTGTGATCAGCAGGAAGCAGGAGATCGCAAGCAACATATTTCTGTTTGAATTGAGCCGCGCTGATGGCGCGGCATTGCCGGCGTGTGCACCGGGTTCCCATATATCGGTGCATACCCCGGGTGGCGCAAATCGCTGGTATTCGATTTGCAATGTGGCCGAGGACAATATGTCCTATTCCATTGCAGTAAAACGTGAAGCCGATGGGCGCGGCGGCTCCGTGAGTATGGTGGATGATACCGAGCAGGGCTCCGTGCTCACCATCAGCCAACCGGAGTGTGAATTTGAATTTGTTGAGGCCCCGGCTTACCTGCTGATTGCCGGTGGGATTGGCATTACCCCGATCTATGCCATGTTCCAGGCCCTGGCTAAAGCCGGTCACGAACACTTCAAGCTCGTGTATCTGACGCGATCGCCCGAAGATACGCCTTTTCTCGATGAGCTTTCGCGCAGCGAATACAAGGACCACATCCTTATTCATCACAGTGGGGCGTCGGGTGATCGCTATGACTTCTGGGATCTGCTGGAGAAGCCTACCTCTCAGCATATCTATTGCTGTGGCCCCAAGTCCCTGATGTCGGAAATTAAGGACATGACCGGGCACTGGCCGTCCTCGCGCCTTCATTTTGAGGATTTCAAGCCGGTCGAGGCGGTGCGGGTGGACGACAGACCGTTCCGGGCCCGGCTCGCGGGCACCGACAGGGTGATCGAGGTGGGTGAATCCGAAACCCTGCTCGACGCGCTCCGGCGCGAGGGCGTAAAGGTGCACAGTTCCTGTGAAAGTGGCACCTGCGGTTCCTGCAAAATTCCCTATGAGGCCGGCGAGGTGGAGCACCGCGACCTGGTGCTGGAAGACAGCGAAACCGGCAGCTACATGATGGCCTGTGTGTCCCGGGCGAAGGGAGATGAGATCACCATAAGCGTTGAGCTGGACGGTGCTGGCCAATGACAATGGACGATAGTGAAGTCAATCCGGTAAGGCTGGGTATCGTTGGCCTCGGGCGGGCCTTCATGCTGATGTTGCCGACGTTTATGGGGGACGAGCGGGTCCGGATCGCCGGTGCGGCCACCGGCAGCCTGCAGAAGCAGCGGGCATTTGCCGCGCAGTTCGGGCACAGCGCGGTCAGTGATACCGCGGCATTGTTGGCTAATCCGGATATCGACGCGGTCTACATTGCGACGCCCCATGAACTGCACCGCCAGAATGTGGTTGACGCCCTGCGCGCGAATAAGCACGTGCTGGTGGAAAAGCCCATGACCATCACCTCCGCTGATGCCGCCGCGATTACCGGGGCGGTCCGGGAGTCGGGCAGGGAAGTGATCGTGGGGCCCAGCCACAGTTTCGACAAGCCGATCGTCGAGGCCGCTAAACTGATTGCCAGTGGCAAGTACGGCCCGGTTGGAATGATCAATGCCCACTATTACACCGACTTTGTTTATCGCCCGCGGCGCCCCGAGGAGCTGGATCGGGCTCACGGTGGCGGTGTTGTCTTCAACCAGGGCGCCCACCACGTTGATATCCTGATGACCCTGGCGGGATCGATGCCGATTGGCGTTTACGGCAGCGTTGGCGATTTCGATTCCCGTCGCCCCTGTGACGGCGCCTACAGTGCACTGGTGGAGTTCAGCAACGGCTGTGTCGGCTCCATCACCTACAGTGGCTACGCGCACTACGATTCGGACGCGGAGCAGGGCTGGATTGGTGAGCTCGGCACCCGCAAAGCCGCGGACAGCTACGGCGTCGCAAGGCAGCGATTACAGCAAGTCGATAACGAGGTGGCGGCCAAGGAAAGTCGCGGCTTCGGCGACACTGGTGACAATGGCCCCGCAGCGGTCGCGCATGAGCACTTTGGCACCATTATCATCAGTTGCGAGAAGGCGGATATCAAGCCAACCGCCGAGGGCATTCATATCTATGCCGATGATGGCTACGAGTTTATCCCCTTGCCGCTGGAGGGCTCTCCGCGGGCCGAGGTGATTTCAGAGCTCTACCGGGTGGTTCGCTGTGGTGAAAAGCCCGTGCATTCCGCAGCACGGGGTTACCTTAACGTGGCGGTTTGCGAGGCGCTCTATGAGTCCTTCAGGCATCGCCGCCGGGTGGCCCTGCGACCGGACGAAGAGGGGGAATCGGCACTGGTCACCTTTGTGTAGGAACGGGCCAAAGCGGGCCTGGCCTTGTCGCCGGTCCGCCCCGGAAACAACAATACCTCTCACCCAGAAGCATTCACAATTCATATTCGGAGCTACACATGTCAGACCTGCCACTTTCCATCGCCATCGGAAACTACGACCGCAACCGCCCACTGATTGATGGAAATGTTCAGATTGATGGCGTCGACCCGGTATTTATGACGCTGTCGCCGGAGGAAATGTTTTTCCGGGCATTTCGTCATCAGGAGTTCGATGTCAGCGAACTGTCTTTCAGCAGTTACGTATTGAGCGTCAGCAGAAACACCTCTGAGTACGTCGCCATTCCGGCTTTCCTGTCGCGGGCATTTCGCCACAGCTGCATCTACATTCGCAATGACAAGGGAATAGAGTCTCCGGGCGACCTGAAGGGCAAGCGGATGGGCATCGCTGAATATCAGTTGACCGCCAATGTCTGGGCCAGGGCGTTGCTGGAGGACGAATACGGCGTATCGCCCTCCGATATCACCTGGGTGCGCGGCGGTATGGAGGTCGCGGATCGGCCGGAGAAGGTGAAGCTGACCCTGCCTGCCGGGGTGGAAATGGAGCCCGCGCCGGCGGGTAAAACCCTGAGCGGCCTGCTGGCCGACGGCGAGATCGACGGTTTCATCGGCCCCCGGACTCTGTCCTGTTTTGACAATCGCCACCCCAATGTTGTCCGTCTGTTCCCAGACTCCAGAACCGAGGCGATGAACTACTACCAGAAAACCGGCATCTTCCCCATCATGCATGTGGTCGGGGTTCGGCGCACGATCGCGGAGCAGCACCCCTGGCTACCGATGGCGCTGCAGAAGGCGTTCGAAACGTCCAAGGCGCAGGCCCTGACCGCGCTGGCGGATACCTCGGCCACCAAGGTTACGCTGCCCTTCGTGGAGGAACAGCTCGAGGCTGCCCGGCAAACACTGGGGGAAAATTACTGGTCCTATGGCTACAAGGACAATGTGCAGACACTCGACACTTTCCTCGATCACCACTATCGCCAGGGGCTCTCGGAGCGGCGAGTGAAGCCTGAGGAACTGTTCTGGCCGGCCACCCTGGAAGGTTACAGCATTTAATTCGAGTCACCTTAGCGGAACAGTAACCCTATGAGCACAGCAAGTTACACACGTGAAGCCAGCCTGGGCGTGATCCTCATCGATAATCCACCGGTCAATGCGATCGGCGCCGCGCTGGTTCGTGACCTGGGAACTGCGCTGGATGCCTTCGAGCAGGACAGTGGCGCGGCCGCTCTGGTCATCGAATGCGCCGGATCGACCTTTGTCGCTGGTGGCGATATAGCCGCGTTCGAGGATCCGGCATTCTCCGCGCAGCCCTTTAACCGCCTCCTGATGCGCCTGGCGGGCAGTGAGCGGCCCGTTGTCGCCGCGCTGTTCGGTACCGTGCTGGGGGGCGGACTGGAGTTGGCTGGCCTGCCACGCTCGTGTCGCGGCACCGCAGACGCGTTTCGGGATGCCCGAAGTGACGCTCGGGCTGATTCCTGGATCGCTGGGCACACAGCATTTACCCCGCCTGGTGGGCCTCAAGCTGGCGGCGCAAATGATATCCACCGCTAAACCGATTGACGCGGGCCGGGCACTTGACGCCGGGTTGGTGGATCATCTGGCCGAGCAGCCCGGCGAACAGGCGAGAAGCGAGGCGCGGCGCCTTGGATTCTTCCGAGCCCCCTATACAGGATATCCAGCATATTATTCATATCATGACGCCGGAAACACAGGGCACAACGCACTATCTGTGGGCGATGGCGCGGCACAATGCAATCGCAGATAAAGAGCTTGATCAGCAGATGCAGACTGTCGGGGATGGCGCGTTCATGGAAGATAAAGTAGCGCTGGAGGAGATTGAGAAGATTATTGCGCGTGATCACCGTCCAAATTTCCGGGAGAAAATCCTCAAAAGTGATGCAGGTGGAATTCGCGTCCTTCGACTGATTGCGCGGCTTGCTGATGAGGAACAAGAGAAAGTTGAAGAAAAGGATCTGATCGGCGTCGGGTAGTCAGGCCGACCTGAAGCAGTCTAGCCAGTTGATAACAGAGACTGGTATGTCATCGTTTTTAGCATGAGTGAAAAAACATACTAATACATTGAGAATAGCGGATAGATTTAACGTGAGAATTCTACACATTGACAGCAGCGTACAGGGCGGCAACTCATTCAGCCGGAAGATTTCCGCCGATGTAATGGAAAAACTGAAGGCCCGCTACCCGGACGCTATTGTAACTTACCGGGATTTTGGCAAAGACCCGGTTCCCCATCTGACTGAGGTGTCCATGGCGGCAACTCAGGGATTGACGACCGAGCATGAGCCCGACATTAAGGCCGAACTGGCGCTGAGTGCAGTATTGCTGGAAGAGTTCCTGAGCGCGGACGTTATTGTCATCGGCACGGCCTTCTATAATTTGACGGTTTCCAGCGCTCTCAAAGCCTGGATTGACCGGCTCCTTATTGTGGGCAAAACCTTCCGTTACACCCCCGAGGGCGAGTTGGAAGGAATGATGGGCGACAAGAAAGTCGTACTTTGTATTTCACGCGGTGGCTATTACAACGAGGGGGCACCCGGTGCGGCGATCGAGCACTGCGAAAGCTATCTTCGCGCGATCTTTGCATTTATTGGCGTACAAGCCTTGGAAGTGATCGCTGCGGATGGTGTCTCCATTGGCCCTGAGCACCGTAGTCAGGCGGAGACGGATGTTAAAGAGCGCATCGAGGCGCTGGAGTTGTAAGCAGATTATGGCGGAAGTATTTGTCACCACCCGTGATGGAGTGGAGCACCGGATTGATATCACTGATGGTCTGAGCCTGATGGAGACAATCCGCAATGCCGGTATAGATGATGTGCTGGCGCTTTGTGGGGGGTGTTGCTCCTGTGCCACCTGCCACGTTCACGTGGATCCTTCGTTCAGCGGGATTCTTCCTCCCATGGGAGACGATGAAGACGACCTGCTTGATTGCTCGGCTCATCGTACTGAAACCTCTCGTCTTTCCTGTCAGATTCCGTTGACCTACGAGCTTTCGGGCCTCAAGGTTCGTATAGCCGAAGAGGACTAGATACCAGAACATGCCGTCGGGGCCCGACTTGGACGTGGCTGGCGAAATTGATTTAGAATAATAAGCGTTCTCTCGCCGTGCTGGCGCGAACTGGAATCTGGATCTTGCTGGAGAGCCCCCTTGGTTTCACTCCCACCGGAGAAGAGTCTCGGCTATCAAATCAGAATTTTGCACCGTGCGATTGACCGGCTCCTAACCGCTCGCCTGGCTGAACACGGCTTGAAAGCTGGTTACTGGTACTACCTTAGAGTGCTGTGGCTGGAAGAAGGTCTTACCCAGAAGAAGCTGGGTGACCTGATTAACGTCAAGGAAAACACGACCGTTGCGATGATTCTGGGCATGGAGAAAGATGGCCTGATAGTTAGAAAGCGGGACGCCCAGGACCGCCGCAAGATGTGTATTCAGCTGACAAAGAAAGGCCGGGATCTCGAAGAGAAACTTCTACCTGTGGCGGTTGAGATCAACGAGATACTGGGGAATGGCATCCCCGCACGAGACATAGACAAATGCCTCTCGGTTCTTGGACATATGCATAAGAATCTATTGAAAGCGGACGGTCTGTGACCGGCGCACCTGATTGCCTGTCACGAGCCTCTTTGGGGTACTAGGGTTTTTCCGTCCAAAAACGACACTTATCGCTGCAGGCCCCGCCAGCCGTGGCTTTCCAGCGGGTATTACTTTAGCTAACAGGCTTATATCCCTCAATATGGCGCATCATTTGCTCTAAATCGGGCACTTCTCCAGTCGATTTGAAGCGATACGTGCCTTTTAAATTGATGTTGTACCAGGCCACAGGCGAGGCTTGTTTCACGATCGCCAGCTTCTGCTCATCCTTTTGGTATTCAAAGCTCTTGAGTAAGTAGCTCAGAACACTGGAATTAAAATAGATAATCGCGTTTGTCAGCAGCCGTGCACACTCATTCCACAGCTGGATTTCTTCGTCCGAGTTACCTCTGAATCTGTCGCCATTCACATCGCTGATCGCGCGCCGTAACTGGTGGTAGGCTTCCCCCCGATTGAGCGCTCGCTGAACATGATTTCGTAGATCTGCATCATCAATATAGTTCAGCAGATAATTCGCCTTCACGAGGCGGTTGTACTCTGTCAGCGCCTCCAGCAACGGGTGGTTCTTCTTGTAGGTCGAGAGTTTTCTCACCAGAAGTGCCTGCGTCGTTTTCCGCTCCTTGAGCGACACGACGATACGCTGAATCTTGTCCCAGTGGCGCGCAATGCATTTAGTGTTGATCGGTGTTCGTAATGACAGATTCACTTTCCCAGCATCGTCTTCTGTGACTGCGAACATCTCATTGATGATTCGCCCTGGCTGGGCATAACGTGGCGCGAAGCTGTAACCAAATAGGGGTCCTAGGGATTTTGCCTCCAAATATTGCAAAAACCGCCGGAGGCCCCGCCATCCGTGGTCTGCAGGGGGCTATTAGTTTCTAATGCGCTGAGAAATTCGGTATCTTCTTCGACCTTTAGGTCAAAGAATGAGCAGAAACAAGCGGCTATCAATCCTCACTGCTGCCGAGGTCGAGGATCTATACGGCGTCCCATCCTTCAATGAGTCATACCAGCGATTCTACTTTACGCTGAATGACAAAGAACTAGCGGAGATATCGAGAATAAGGCAACGCAAATATCGTTGTGTGGCGATTGCTTTGCTGGGCTACTTCAAATGCAAACCGGTCCTGCTTAACCCAAGGTACAAATCAATGCAGGACGACTTGGCATTCATAGCCCGATTTCACTATAGGGACCTTACCTTCAGGCGTTTTAGCCTGAAACCTGACCAAAAATCCCGTATCTATGCGCGTGTTCTATCGATCGTCGACGTCAGGAACTGGAACGATAAAAGACATCAGCCGCAGCTTGTCGAGCACTTGTGTACCTGTGCTGAAAGCTGGGTGGAGCCCCGAGCACTCTTTGACGCTGCAATCGAATATTTGGCTCGCCAGAAAATCGCAATTCCCGCCTATAGTACGCTGCAGAAGATCGTCAGTCAGGTTATTGGCCAGCACCAGAAACGATTGTATGACCAGATCGACGCCGCTTGCAGCCAAGGTCTATCAACTATGTTGCTCACACTGGTTTCCGGTGAAGGCCAGTTTACATTCCAGCAACTACGCCAGAGCGCCCGCAATTTTACCGGCACCGAGTTGCAAAAAGAAATAGCCGTGCATCACCATATTCAGCCGTGGATGACGGATGTGACGACTGTACTCGAGTCACTTTCTCTCTCCCAGAAAAACCAGCAACACTATGCCGAACGGGTTGACTATTACGGTGCCAAACTTAAACGTCAATCGCTTGCTAACCAGCGCCTGTACTTGCTGTGCTATCTGCAGTCGCGGCACCAGCAGGGCCTGGAACGTATTGCGGAAGGGTTCATACATCACCTCCGGCAAGTGAAACAACGTGCGCATCAAATGGCCCAAGAACGGGTCTATCGGGATTGGCAAAAGGCAGCTCGCAATGTGAGCAAAGCTACTGATATCTTACACCTGTTCGTTGATGACAGCATCGATCCTGATACGTCGTTTCAAGCTGTACAGCAACGGGCGTTCCAGTTTCTCAATGTCAGCGACCTGAACTCAGTCTGCCGATACCTGAGTAATCAGAAACAGTCGGCGGAGGAGGCATTTTGGCAGCACCTGGATACGGAGTCCACATTGCGAGCCGGACTGTTGCGTTCGCTCTTTTGCTGTCTGCGTTTTGACGGTACCGACAAAACGCGGCGGTTAGCCGGGGCCCTGGCCCAAGCTCGGTTGGATTTGGTCGCCGGTAATAGGCTCGGCGATGTCAGCATTGATCAGCGTTTACTACCGAAAGCCACACGGCCATTGCTGTCGAAACCCGATGGCAGTATAGACAAATCCAAGTATGAATGGTTTTTGTATCTGCAGATACCCAACCGCTTAAACGGCCAGTTGACGCTGCCGGAAGTCATTCGATATCGGGCGTTAGAGGATGATCTCGTGAAGCCAGAGATCTGGAAAAACCAGAAGGGGTCCTTGGTGGAGGGCACTCAGCAACCCAATATCAGCGAGGATCCGAAACGTCTGATTCCACGCATGGCGGATGAGCTGACCCTTCGGTTGCACGAAGTCAGCCACTATTTGGAGCGTTCAGATACCAGGGACGTAATTTTGCGACCGAAAGACGGCAAACATCACTGGCGGCTGCCTACAGCCAGCAAGAAGCACCTAGTGAATAACCCGTTCTTCCAGCAAATGAAAGCGGTCAGCATCGCCGATGTATTGCGCGTAGTGGATCGGGATACCGGGTTCATTGACGACTTCCAACATGTGCTGGGCTTGAGCTCGAAAAGCCGTCAGTACGAAGTGGATCTGCTGGCGATACTGATTGCCAATGCCACTAATCAGGGCATCTATGGCATCGCGCAGATTTCTGACTGCACCTATGAACAACTCAGCACTATCCAAGCGAACTACCTTCGGTTGGAAACCCTGAATGCGTCCAATGACCGCATCAACAACGCCACTACACGACTGAGTATCTTCAAGCACTACAACATTCAGGAAGATATTCTGCACGCCAGTGCCGATGGTCAGAAGTTCGAAGCCAAACGCGAGACATTCCGCACGCGGTACTCCTCAAAATACTTCGGGACCAGCAAAGGCGTGTCCGCGGTCAGTCTGAATGCCAATCATATGGCCATCAATGCCCGGGTAATCGGGGCCAATGAGCATGAATCCCATTACATCTTTGACCTGTTGATGAACAACAGTACTGAGATAGTCCCCGACATGCTCTCAACTGACACTCATGGAGTAAACCATGTGAACTTTGCCCTGCTCGACCTGTTCGGATATCGGTTCGCACCTCGATATGCCCAGGTTGGCAGGGTCATCAATGAACTATTCAACATCACCGAAGACAAGAACCAGCAAGTGCATATATCGTTGCGCAAGCCGATCAACACGCAGCGTATCATGGCTCACTGGGACACCATCCAGCGGATTGCCGTCTCTTTGGCTCAGCGGAAGACCAGCCAGGCCAGGTTAGTGCGCAAACTATCCGGTTACAAGCACAATCACCCATTACTGGAGGCATTGACCGAATATAACCGGCTGCTGAAAGCCCAATATCTGCTGAACTACATTGACGACGCCAGCCTTAGAAATCACGTTCAGCGAGCGTTGAACCGGGGTGAAGCCTATCACCAGCTGAGACGGGCGATTAGCCACGTCAATGGCGACCGATTCCGGGGTAATAGCGATGAGGAGATCCAGATCTGGAACGAAAGTGCCAGACTGGTGGCAAATGCCATCATCTACTTCAACTCAAAAGTGCTCAGTAATCTGCTGGACAGCTTTGAGGATCAAGGCAATGCAATGTCTCTGGAAACAGTAAAGCGGGCCTCACCTGTAGCCTGGGAGAATATCAACCTCCGGGGTAGATACACATTCGCACCGACAGGTGAATTGCCAAAACTTGAGGATCTAATGGCATCGATTGAAGGCTACCGGCCGACAATCGATAAGTAATGGGCCTCCAGAAACCACGGCTGGCGCGGCCTGCAGCGGTTTTTGCAATATTTGGAGGCAAAATCCCTAGGACCCCATATTGGGTTTATCGGCGGCCCGGGCCCCCGTAGCAATAGACATGTTGAGACATACCACCGCCAGTAAAATGCCTGTCAGCTTATTCATCGAGCACCTCCCGTATCTAACAGAGGGCTACGATAGCGTATAAGGCTTCGGGGGATGCCTGGAGAAACCGAAAGGGCAACTTTATTGTTCGTTCGGGCTAGTTGGGGTATTCAGGATCAGGTTGTTAGCCCATTTGTTTAGCTATGGCTCTACACCCTTTTCTCGGCGGTAGTCACGGGGTGACTTTCCTGTCCAGCGCCGAAACGCCCTGGTGAAGCTGCTGGTATCGTTAAACCCCAGCATGAAACTCATCTCGGTGATGCTTATGCGGGACTGTTCCATGTAGTCCAGTGCAAGGGACTTTCGCACCTGGTTCAGTAGGTCCTGGAAGCTCGTTTCCTTTGCCGCCAGTTTCTGCTGCAGGGCGCTGGGGCTCATGGCCAGTTCGCTGGCAACATGCTGCTTCGTACAATTCTCCGAAGGGAGTTTCCGCAGGATGACCCGCTTGACCCGGTTGACGATATCCTCCGCATCGAGCGCGGCGATGTAGTTTTGCAGGATCTTGTCGTGTTCGCTGGCGATTTCCCGGTTGCCACCCAGCAGGGGGAGGTCGACGATGGCAGAGTCCAGGCAGATTGTACAGTCTGGGGCATCGAAAGTTACCGGCACGTGAAAACTTCTGGTGTACAAGTCCACGTAACCCTCAGGCAGGGGGCGCGTCAGTCGTACTGAGAGGGGCTTGAAATCGGGCCGATAAATCATGCGGAAGACCCGAATGATGAAGGCGTTCCAGGCGTCGATGGTTTCAAAGGCGACGCCGTCTGCAACTACCTCCAGAACTAGGCAGAAGCGGCCTTCGCTCTCCTCGATGCGATAGGAACCCTGGTTGCTGGCAATACGGAAATAGTAGACCAGCCGTTCACAGGCGTCCCGCAGGGTGGCGCTGGCCAGCAGGGCATAGCCCAGGGCGTGGACATTGGAGGGGTGGAGAAAGCGCGCGGCGACCAAGCCGAAAGCGGGGTTGCCGGTAGATTTGACCGCTTCCCGGAACAGGGCGGCCATCTGGGCCGTGGTATAGCGATCCAGTGGGTCCTGGCTGGGGGCGTCACTCAACCCGGCGGCCTTAAATACAGCGGCCGCATCGTGGCCATTCGCTTCCAGTGCCATGTGGATGGCCATGGTGTAGGAGGCGATAGTCGTAGCGGATGTGGAATCACTCATCCTGCGGTTGTTCCCTAGTTATCGTTATGCCCTCAACGGGATAGCGCTAGCATAACAATTTGATTACGAAGGCAAAAGTGCTGCTTTTAGGGCCTCCATTTGAATCTGCAGGCGAGGCCCTGTGGGTATAACCCCGACAGTTTTGCCGGGTTATTTGTCGCTAGGGCCAAGTCTGGTACCCGGGATGGGTCTAGCCTGTGTCACAAATAACACATCAACCTAACAGGGAGAGGTCCCAGTGAGCATCCCCACCCAGCAACACATCATCAACGGCGAGTTCGTTCCGCCATCATCCGGCCAGTATATCGACCTGATCGATCCCGTATCCGGCCAGGTTGCCGGCAAGGCCGCGGCGGGTAACGCCGCCGATGTTGACGCGGCTGTCGCGGCGGCAGCAGAAGCGTTCAAGACCTGGAAAAACACACCCACCAGCGAGCGTGCAGGTATCATCGCCCGGATGGCGCTGGTACTAGGCGCCAACCTGGAGGAATTGTTGACGCTGGAGGCGGCCTGTACCGGCCTCGGCGTCACTCGTCTGAAGGGCTTCGATATTCCTGCGGTCATGCAGTTTATCCAGATCTTCGCCGAGGGGCTGGAAAGCTACCCCTTTGTCGAGTATCCCCCGGTGCGGCTCGCACCCGAGGCGCACGATGTCCGGGTGGTGAAGCAGCCCCTGGGCGTCTGTGGCCTGATCACTGCCTGGAACGGCCCCCTTTTCCTGGCTTTCCTCAAGATGCTGCCGGCGATTGCCGCGGGCAACACCGTGGTCATCAAGCCCGCCGAGACCGCCTCGCTGGCGGTGGTGCGGGCGATGGAACTGATGCAGGACCTGCTTCCCCCCGGGGTAGTCAATGTTGTCACCGGCTACGGCCAGGACGTGGGCGCGGCTCTGTCCTCCCATCCGGGTGTCGCCAAGATTTCCTTCACCGGCTCAGGCCCTACCGGCGCCATGATCCAGAAAGCGGCGGCAGACACCATGAAGAGAGTGACCCTCGAACTGGGTGGCAAGGGGCCGAGCCTGGTAATGCCCGATGCCCCAATCGAGTTGACTGCCAGAGGCGCTACCTTCGGCTTTCTGCTGGGCTCCGGGCAGATCTGTATTTCAGGCACCCGCCTGTTCGTGCACGAGTCCATACACGACGAACTGGTGGCGCGGATGGTCGAACTGGCCGGCAATATGAAGGCGGGCAGCCAGTTCGCCCCTGACACCACTTTGGGGCCTATGGCCTACCGCGAACACTACGAGCGGGTGCTCGGCTACGTGGAGTCCGGCAAGGCCGGGGGGGCAACCGTCGCCTGTGGCGGTGGGCCACTGCAGGTGGATGAATTCCCGGATGCCATGTTCGTGCAGCCGACTATCTTCACTGACGTCACCCCCGACATGAAGATCTACAACGAGGAGATCTTCGGCCCGGTGCTGTCCGTGATCAAGTACAGCGATGTCGAGGACGCCATTGCCCTGGCCAACGACAGCTGCTACGGCCTGTCCGCGGGTGTGTGGACCGGCGACCCCATCGGCGCCCAGGCAGTCGCCCAGCAGCTGGAGGCGGGCACCGTGTGGGTCAACGACTGGCACGCGATCACCGGCGACATGTCCTTCGGCGGCCACAAGCAGAGTGGTTACGGGCGCGAGATCAATATCGCGTCCCTGGAAGGCTACCTGGAAACCAAGAACTACATGACAAGCTTCGAGACCGACCCGAATGCCAAGGCCTTCTTCGGCCTGGTTCACCAGGGCGTCTGAGCCGAACTGTCACTAACGCGTATAGAGGAATAAAAAGATGTCCAGCACTGGCGCATTTCAATACTGGCAGCGGACCATGGTTCACGCAGGCCCCGGCACTCTCATCCGCCTGCCCGGCCTGTTCAGTGGCCTGGGAAGTAAGAAGGTTCTCCTGGTCAGCGACAAGGGCCTGAAAGATGTGGGAATTGTCGACAAGGTAGCAGCCCTGTTTGATGAGCAGCGCGGCCCCGGCGGGGTTCGCTTGGCAGGCGTATTCACCGACACCGCCCCAGATGCGGAGTCCGGCTGTATCGATGACTGCCTGGCCGTGGCCCGCGCCACTGGCGCCGATGGCCTGCTGGCCGTGGGTGGCGGCAGCGTGCTCGACTCGGTCAAGCTGGTCAAGCTCGCAATGTACTCCGGCGTGGACAGCGTGGCCCAGTTGCTCAAGTCACCGGTGAAGATGATGAACTGGCCGGAAGTGCAGTACATGGGTGTGCCGCACATCTCAGTGCCCACTACCGCCGGTACCGGTGCAGAAGTGACCAACGGCGCGGTGATCTACAACAAGCAACTGGGTATCAAGCACCTGATTGTCAGCAACTACCTGGAATCAGATATCGCGGTACTGGACGCGCACATGACCACCGGCCTGCCGCCCATGTTGACGGCCGCCACCGGTATGGATGCCCTGACCCACGCAGTTGAAACCATGGGCCATCTCAACACGAACCATTTCACCCTGGCCCACGCCGAGACCAGCGCAAAAGTCATCCTCGAAAACCTGCCGAAGGTGGTCGCCGATGGCTCGGATGTCCTCGCTCGCCAGGCCATGCTCAACGCCAGCGCCATGGCCTGTAACTCGGTGGTGAATGATCTGGGTGCGTCGCCGGTACACAATTTCGCCCACGCCTTCGGCGCTGTCTGCCATATTCACCACGGTGAGGCCAACGGCGTACTGCTACCCGTGGTAATGGAAGAATTCCCCGATTTCTATGTGCCGGTGGCGGACCGCCTGAAAGGGGTGTTCGGAGTAGAAGGCGAGGGCAGGGATGCTGTCCTCGCCTGTGCCGCCGCTATTCGCGAGCTGTTGGTGCAGATGGGGCACCCGCTGGACTTTGCCCGTCATGATATTCCCGCATCGAAAATGTCCGAGATCGTTGCGGCCATCGCCGGCGACCCGCTCGCGGCGTTCCTGCCAATCCCGATGGAAATCATTGAGTCCGTGTGCCGCCGCGTCTGTAACTGGTCATAAGGAGAGCTCACCATGAAAATAAATTTCAGCACTATCAGTGAGCGCCTTGCGGATGCTTTCTCAGAGCGCGAGGCTCTGGTGAACATCGAGCGCGGCCGCCGTTATACCTTCCGCGAGTTCCACCTGCTGACCAACCGCATCGTCAATATGATGCGCCACAAGCTGGACCTGCAACGCGGCGATAACGCGGTGATCATCCTGGACAACGACAACGCATCGCTGTTGCACTTTTTCACCGCGGCAAAAGCCGGCACCCCCCTGTGCTACACCAACTACCGCGACAGCCTGGATGATCACACATACCAGGTGGATACGGTCAGCGCCAAGGTGGTGTTCATCGAGGCTGACCTGCTGGAAAGCCACTATGACATGCTGCGCGAGCGCCAGGTCACCATCGTGGCTATGGACAAGCCGGAGAAAGAGTACCAGGGCGTACACTATTTCTGGAACCTGCTGGAGCAGGTGGACGACAGCAACCCCAACGTGGTGATCGACGATCGCGACGACGTGGTGATCATGCGCTTCACCGGTGGCACTACCGGGCGTGGCAAGTGTGCCATGTACACAGCGGACACCTACCTGGCGTGTCGCGACTCCTACTGGGCCCTGCCGGATCCGGCCTGGAACCCCGAGACCCGCTTTATCCACCTGGCGCCGATCACCCACGGCAGCGGCATGATGTTTGCGCCGACCCAGTTCAAGGGCGGTTGTACCGTGACCATGAATGTGCCCGATCTGGATGCCTGGTGTGACAATATCGCCGCCGAGCGGATCACTAACGGTTTCGCCGTGCCGACCCTGCTGTACCGCCTGCTGGATATGGACGAGAAGGGTCGGGCGCGGTTCAAGACAATTGAAAACATGTACTACGGTGCTGCCCCCATGAGCCCGTCCAAGCTGGCGGAACTGCAGGCGGCCTTTGGGAACAACTTCATTCAGGTCTATGGCTCCACCGAGCACTTTGGTGTGGCCCTGTCCATGAGCAAAGCCGACCACCTGGTGGAGGACGGCGATGATTCGCACCTGGCCTCCGCCGGCCGGCCTGCGCCTTTCACCGAGCTTGAGATCATGGACGACGACGGCAACCCGGTGCCGCGGGGAGAGACCGGCGAGATCTGGCTGCGTTCCCGCGCCATTGTGCCGGGCTACTTTGGCAATCCGGAGCAGACCGCTTCTGAGTTCCAGGATGGCTTCTGGAAGTCTGGCGACATTGGCAGGATCGACGAGCGTGGCTTCTTTCATATTGTCGATCGCAAGAAAGACATGATTATCAGTGGCGGCTTCAATATCTACGCCAACGAAGTGGAATCCGCGCTTAACAGCCACCCGGCGGTGCTCATGTCCGCGGTGGTCGGTGTGCCTCATGAGGAGTGGGGCGAATCGGTGCACGCCGAGGTCATGCTCAAGGAAGGCGCCGAGGTTGAAGAGGCGGCCCTTATCCAGCACGTACGCAACGAGTTGGGCGGATACAAGACGCCCAAATCCGTTGAAATCGTTGAGGAGATACCCACTAGCGTGGTGGGCAAGGTGCTGCGCCGGCAGGTGCGCCAGAAATACTGGGAGGAGGCCGGCCGCAAGGTCGGGTGAGCCCAGCACATGAGCAAACTCAAGCAACTGTCGGGGCTCGATGCCTCCTTCATCTATCTGGACACGGACCGCGCCAGTACCGGCGGCACCATGATCTATGTATACGACCAGTCCACAATCCCCGGCGGTGGCCACCTGCGCTTCAAGGAAATCCTCAAACACATCGAATCGCGCACCGCCACCTCGCCGATCTTCCGCCAGAAGCTCAAGCAGGTGCCGATGTCCCTGGACTATCCCTACTGGGTGGAAGATGAGAATTTCCGCATCGAGAACCACGTGTTCCACGTTGCCCTGCCCAAGCCCGGCGACAGTTCTGTATCATGGCCTCGCGCCTGACCACCCCCCATTTCGATTTCAATCGCCCTCTGTGGGAGATGTACGTGGTTGAGGGGCTGGACAATATCGACTGGCTGCCCAAGGGCAGCTTCGCCATCCTCACCCGCATGCATCACGCGGCCGTAGACGGCACCGCGGCGGCACAATTGACCTGGGCCCTGCACGACCTCGATGCCCGGGGTAAGAAACCGGGGCTGGGCGGAGAGCATGAGACCGAGGGTGTTCGCGCCCCCAGCCAGTTTGAGATGGCCACCCGTGCCTGGTGGAATAATGCGACCTCGCCGATGCGTCTTGCCAGACCCCTGTCCCACCTGCTGCCCAAGGTGGGTGGCAGGTTGCGCAAGGAGGTGCAGAAACGCACTGTGGCTAGGGTCGAGGAACACACTTCTGGAACGAAGGTGCCGACGACCCGCTTCGACGGCCGGGTTTCTCCCTTTCGGGTGTTTACCACCTCACGCTTCCAACTGGACGAGCTCAAGGGCATTCGCAAGGCCGTGGAAGGCAGCACCATCAACGATGTGGTGACGACAATTATATCCGGTGCCCTGCGCCGCTACCTGGACCACAACGGTGAATTGCCCCGGGACACCATGGTGGCGATGATGCCGGTCAACACCCGGTCCGGGCCCGATGCCGAGCCTGGCGCCAACAACATCACCTTCATGGGGGCCGCTATCGGTTCCGATATTGCGGACCCGAAAGAACGTCTCGCCTATGTGACCGAACAGACTGCTCGCTCCAAGAGTATCGTCAACGCCATTGGCGCCAGTGACCTGACGGACCTCAACAAGCATATTCCCGCTTCTTTGCTGGCGGCCACAGGGAAGCTGATTTCCCGTATTGGTCTCGATGCGGGTGGCACCGGTAAGCGCTTGTTTAATATGGCAATTTACAATGTGCCTGGGCCGAGCGTGCCGCTGTACCTCCAGGGCGCGAAGCTGAAGTTCTGGTCCATTGTGGCGCCCTGTACCGACGGCATGGGAGCGGTATTCGCGATCACCAGTTACGACCGGGAGATCTATATCTGCCCGACGGCCTGCCGCGAGATTGTGCCGGACCCGGAATTCCTGGCCCAGTGTCTGGAAGAGAGCTATGCGGAATTGCTGGCGGCCACTGGGGCCAAACCAAAGCGTAAGCCGGCGAAACGCCCGCTAAAAAAGAAAACAACAGCTAAAAAGCCGGTGAGGAAGAACCCCGCAGGAAGAAAAGCGGCAAATTAACACGCGTTCCGGGCTGAATGGACAAATTTAATCATTATTCGGCCAAGAGCCGGACGTTTGTTTGCCATGTAATAACCCACAGTTCCATAACTATATAAAGCTCCATAACTATAGAAAGCAGAGGATCACAATGAATATCTCACTCAAAACCAAGCCCCTTGCGCTCGCAGTCGCCGCTTCCCAGGTTCTTCTCTACCAGTCACTGCCCACCCACGGCCAGGCCCTGGAAGAGGTGATGGTCACCGCCCGTAAGCGTACTGAGACCCTGATGGACGCTCCTGTGGCGGTCACCGCGGTATCCGGCCAGGCCATGGAGTCTCAGGGTATCTCCAACATGGAACAGCTTTCCGCCAAGGTACCTGGCCTGCAGATTGGCCGCAGCGCCCTGACCACGAATATTCGTATCCGCGGTGTCGGCTCAGGCATGAACAAGGGCTTTGAGCAGTCCGCGGGAATGTACATTGATGGTATCTACCAGTCCCGTAGCCGCCAGTTCACCCAGTCCCTGGTTGATCTGCAGCAGGTGGAAGTATTGCGTGGCCCCCAGGGCGTGCTATTCGGAAAAAACACTGTGGCTGGTGCTATTAAGGTGGAAACAGCCAACCCGGTAGTTGGCGATGAGTTCAACGGGTCCATCAAGGCCGCGTTTGAGCCTGAGCAGTCCACCACACGTTACACTGGCATCGTATCAGGCAGTCTGAGCGACAGTGTTGCGGCCCGCTTGGTGCTGCGCCAGGAAGACTCCGATGGTTACATGGATAACAGGTTCCGGGACACCGATGAGCAGGAAGAAACCAACAAGATGGCTCGCCTGACACTGGCCTGGGATGCAGCCGACAACCTGTCGATTGTTGCCAAGGCGTCACACGTGGATATGGAAAGTACCGGCAAGGAAATGAACGCCTATACGATTGATGACCGCCTGCCCCCGGCTAGCACTCTGGCCCTCTCTGCCGCACTTACTGGTGGTCAATTTGCGGCGGCCGATGCACCCGGAGGCGATGACTATGAAAGTTGGGTAGGCAACCTGCAGTGGGGCAGGGGTGATACCGAGGACACGACTTCGACCGCCTTCTCTGTGAAAATCGACTGGGATGTCGGTGACTACACGGTAACGTCCTTGACCGGCATATCTGACTTTGAATTCGAGCAGTACCATGATGTGGACTTCCTGCCTCCCAACTTCATCGAGAATATCGACCAGGAAAAGATGAACATGTTCAGCCAGGAAATCCGTGTTGCTACAAACTGGGATGGCCGGTTTAACTTTATCGCGGGTGTTTACTACGAGGACCAGGAGCTGGAATTGGACGAAGGTACTCACATCGATGGCACATTTGGCGGGCTAGTCCCCACCATTTTCGTGACACCGTTTGGTGAGACAGACACATCGTCCGGTCTGACCGATTTCGACCAGGACACCACGACAATGGCAATTTTCGGTGAAGTCACTTTCGACATCACCGATACCCTGAGCCTCGATCTTGGCGGGCGTTACTCGGAAGATGAGAAGGAAATGACCAAGCTGGTTACCATCGGCCAGGGCGCACCAGGGCAAGTAAACGATATAGTGACTCCTGACATTACTGCCGGGTCCGCAGATCTTATTGAATACCTGACCAATGTCATGGTGGCTACTGGCGATGCCGGTGCGACAGCTGCGGCCGCGGCACATGCCGGCAGCCTGGATCGATACGCTGCCTATTTTGAAGACGAGCGTGATGAAAGTCATTTTGACCCCTCTGCTCGCCTGCGCTGGGAATACAGTGACACCGGAATGGCATACCTTTCGTATTCGGAAGGTTACAAGTCTGGCGGCTTCAATTTCAGCCCGGATACAGCGAATCCCGATGGCTCGTCTCGACCCGGTCACGAGTTTGAAGACGAAGCCGTGACTGCCTGGGAGTTGGGTGTAAAACAGGACTTCATGGATGGCCGTGCGCGCGTCGCGACAGCCATTTACAGGTCTGAGTTGGAAGACCTGCAGGTTACCTCGTGGGGTGGGACAAGTTTTGTCGTGGGCAATGCGGCGGAACTGACCGTCCAGGGTATCGAGATTGAAGCGCAGTTCGCCGCTACTGATGCACTGGAAATCGGCGGTAGCTATGCCTACCTCGATCACGAGTTCGACTCCTACCCGGGGGCGGGTTGTTCCGTTGTAGAGATCGGCCTGGGTACCTGCCCGAACTCCTCCGGAGAGGGCACCAAGGATCTGTCTGGTGAGCGCGGGGCGTTCGCACCGGAGCACAGTGCCTCGCTCTACCTGGACTACAATCACGCATTTGATTGGGCGGAATTCAATTTCCATGTCGATGTCAATTACAAGGATGAATTCTTCCTGGATGGCGACCTCGATGAAAATGTGCTGCAGGATTCCTACACCAAGGTCGATGCCAGTATCTCCCTGATGTCCCTGGAAGGTACCTGGGAGGTGGTGCTCTACGGACGGAACCTGACCGATGAGACCACCTACACCGCTTCGGCTGATGCTCCCTTGAGCCCAGGAGTTTATATTGGCTGGGTTGAGGAACCCCGCGTCTACGGAATATCTGCAGCATACAATTTCTGATAGTCCCTTTGCGGCGCTTGATGCCGGCACCCTGCCTGGTATCAAGCGCTGTTTTTTTTATTTCTTCCCCGATTCGCCCGAATCGACTCTCAAAGCCCCCGTTAACAATTATCATCCAGACAAGTATTTAAGCTCTGATGACAAGGGGCTTACAGCCGCCTGCGCTTATAGTATTCCTAGAACACGTGAGTGAATACCCAGCACGGGTTTCCGCTAACAATATCGGTCCACAGATGGATCAGTGTGAGGAGTTTTTCTAATGAGTGAAGCTGCCCTTCTATTCGAAAACAGGGATGGAGTAGCCTGGTTGACCATGAACCGGCCCGAGGCCATGAATTCCATCAGCCTGGAAATGATTACCCTGTACGAGGAGTACCTGGAACAGATTCTGGGGGATGAGTGTATCAAGGTTGTTGTCATCAGCGGTGCGGGCAAGGCTTTCTGCGCCGGCGCTGACTTGAAGCAGGTATTGGATAGCCTCGACGTCCCACCCGGTAAGCCTGATTTCCTCGATCGCCTGTGCGACAGGGTTTTGAACCCGCTGCGCGATTTCCCCAAGCCGGTGATTGCCGCCCTCAACGGTATCACCATGGCAGGTGGCCTGGAGACCGCCATGTGCGCCGATCTCGTCGTGGCCGCTGAGAGTGCCAGGATAGGCGACGCTCACGCCAACTTCGGTGTCTACCCGGGGGCGGGGGGAGCAGCAGTACTGCCGCGTATCGTTCCCCACAACGTGGCTAAGTACCTACTGTTTACCGGCAGAACTCTTTCCGCACAGGAGATGAAAAACTACGGCTTCGTCAATGAGGTGGTAGCCGACGGTGAGCTGCAGGAAGCCGCCCAGGCATTGGCCCTGCATATCGCTGAGAAGAGCCCCATCGCCCTGCGCCGGATGAAGTCCGTGGCTAATGCCGCCGCTGACAAGACCCGAGACGACGCGCTGCGGCACGAGATGTACGAATTCCGCAAGCACCAGCGCTCCTGGGATATGCAGGAAGGCCTGGCCGCCTTTGCCGAGAAACGCAAGCCACGGTTCCAGGGCCGCTAATAGGAGTAGAGAAAATGACAGATGTATATATCGCCGGCGTCGGCATGACCCCCTTCGGTCGGCATATGGACAAGAGCTACAAGGACCTGACCGCTGAGGCTGTACAGGGGGCCCTGACTGATGCGGGTGTAGACAAGGACGAGGTGGGCGAGGCCTTCTTCGCCTCCTGTGTCATCGGCTTTCTGCAGGACCAGCATATGGTGCCCGGCCAGGTGGCCCTGCGCTCCATGGGTTTTGAGGGCATCCCTATATTCAATGTTGAAGGCGCCTGCGCTTCCGCCACGTCCGGCCTTTACCTGGCTGCCCAGGCGATTCGCGCCGGCAGCTGCGATATCGCAATCGCGGTGGGTACGGAAAAAATGTTAACCGAGGACAAGGCGAAGATGTTCGCCGCGTTCGATTCCGCCTGGGATGTGACCACGGTTGAGGCCAACAAGGAGTACCTGCTCAAGATGGGGGAGGGGATTACCCTGCCGGAAGGCTCCCTGTCACCCAAGCCCTACAGCATGTTCATGGATGTGTACGCAGCCTTCTGCCGCCAGCATATGAAGACCTTCGGCACCACCCAGGAGCAGATCGCCGCGGTTTGCGCCAAGAACCACACCCACTCGGTGCACAATCCCCTGGCCCAGTACCAGAACCCTTACACCGTTGAAGAGGTGATGGCCGCACCGCCGATCACTTACCCCCTGACCCTGCCCATGTGCGCGCCCATCTCCGACGGCTCTGCCGCGGCGGTGCTGTGCAGTGCCGAGGGCCTCAAACGGCTCAGGGGCGATGCCTCCCGGGCGGTGAAGCTGCTCAGCTGCGTCTTCCGCTCCGGTATCAACCGCACGGCCGAGGAGTATGAAAAGCACATTACTGCGCTGGCGGCCGCAGAAGCCTACGAGAAGGCCGGCGTTTCCCCGGAGGATGTGAGCGTGGTGGAGGTGCACGACGCGACTGCCATGGGTGAGATCATCCAGGTGGAAAACCTGCGCCTGGTGCCCTGGGGGGAGGGCGGCCCCGCCGCCGCGCGCGGCGATTTCACTGTCGGCGGCCGGGTGCCGGTCAATCCCTCCGGCGGCCTGGAGTCAAAAGGGCACCCCATCGGCGCCACAGGCCTCGGCCAGATATTTGAGCTGGTAACCCAGCTGCGCGGCGAAGCCGGCGCGCGCCAGGTTGAAGGCGCGCGGATCGCAGTACAGGAAAACGGTGGTGGCCTCGTCGGCCTGGAAGAGGCAACGGCCGCGGTAAGCATACTCGCAAAGCAGTAGAGGAGAACAAAGCGATGAATTTCCAACGCAGTGAAGAACAGCAGATGATTATCGAGAATCTGCGCAAATACCTGGACTCGGAGATCGAGCCGGCCTTTCGCGAGCACGGCGAGGGCTTCATACCGCGGGAGAAAATGCAGGAGTGGACCCAGGGGCTGACCGAGTTCGGCTTGATCAAGGCGCCATTCGGTGAGGAGTGGGGCGGCTTTGGCATGGACTGGCTCACCCACCTGATGGTATTTGAGGAGATCGCCTACACCTCTCTGGATATCGCCATCCCCGGTTTTATCAACGCGGTCAATGCCGAGCTGTTAAGACAGCTGGCGCCCGAGGCCATCAAGGAGAATTACCTCGCGGACATCATCAACTGCGACAAGTTCATCGCCATGGGTATCTCTGAGCCGGACGTGGGTTCAGACGTGTCTGCAGTCAAGACGCGTGCGGTGCTCGATGGCGACCACTGGGTGATCAATGGCGAAAAGACCTGGATTACGAATGGCGAGTACTCAGACGTGTTCATCTGTACCTGTCGCACCGGTGAGAACGAGATCAGCCATATACTGATCGACCGTGAGGAGCATGGCTACGAGACGGTGGGAATTCCCAAGATGGCGTTGAACGGTCAGTCCACTTCGCAGGTTTTCATGTCTGATGTGCGGGTGCCGGTGGAGAACGTGGTGGGTGGCCGCGGTACCGGGCTCAAAAATACCCTGAAGATATTCGAATACGCTCGCTGCCACATGGCAATGTGGGGAATTGGCGTGGCGCGTCGCGCCATGGACGAGGCCATCAAGTACGCCCAGGAGCGCAAGCAGCACGGCAAGTTGATTGGCGGTCACCAGCTGATCGCCGACAAGCTCGCCACCATGGCCACCCAGATCGATGCCGCCCGGCTGCTGACCTACCGGGCCATGGATATGGTGATGCGCGGCGAGCGCGCGGACAAGGAGTGCGCCATGGCCAAGTGGTACGGCACCGAAATCGCGGTGACCGCGACGCGCGACGCGCTGGAAATTCACGGTGGTAACGGTGTGACCAAGGAATTCATCGTTGAGCGCCTGGCGCGGGAGGCTATTGTCGCGCCGATCCCCGATGGCACTACCGAAATCCAGAAGCTGTTAATCAGCCGGGCCCTGACCGGTTTGAATGCGTTCAGTTAAGTAAGGGAATTTGGAGGTTTTTGTGAAGCTGAAAAATAGAGTTTTGGTAATCACCGGCGGCGCCTCGGGTCTGGGCCAGGCCACCGCGCGTTATATGGTGAGCGAGAAGGGTGCAAAGGTTGCACTTCTGGACCTGAATGAGGCAGCCGGCACAGCGACAGTAGAAGAATTGGGCGAGGAAAATGCCATTTTCTGCCAGACCGATGTGACCTCCGAGGAGAGCATAGATGTCGCTATCGCAGCGATCATGGACAAGTTCGGCGCGATCCATATGAATGTTAACGCCGCTGGTATCCCGCTGCCCTGCAAGATCCTCGACCGGGAAGGCAAGGCCAGCAGCCTGGCAAAGTACGCTACGGTGATCAACGTAAACCTGATGGGCGTGTTTAACGTGATGGCCAAGTGCGCCGAGCAGATGGCCAGGAACGAGCCGGACGAGAACGGTGAGCGCGGTGTGATTGTGAACGTATCTTCCGGCGCAGCCTTTGAAGGCCAGATCGGCCAGAGCGCCTACAGTGGGTCCAAGGCGGGCGTGAATGGCATGAATATTCCCGCTGCCCGCGAACTCGGCCCCCTGGGTATCCGGGTGAATTCAATTGCCCCGGGACTGTTTGGAACACCTCTGGTGAAGGGGCTGGACCAGAAAGTGCAGGACTCACTGATCGCGATGTGCGAGGCGCCCAAGCGCATGGGCGAGGTGGATGAGTTCGCCCACGCCTGCGCCTTCCTAGCGGAGAATGGCTATATGAATGGCCGGGTCCTGCGCCTGGATGCTGCCACGGTGATGCAGGCCAGGTAGGCCATACAACCAACGCCTTGAGGAGAGAGACGTGGGACCGCTAGCCGGAATCAAAGTTTTAGAAATCGCCGGTATCGGGCCCTGCCCGATCGCCGGTATGATGCTGGCCGATCTGGGGGCGGAAGTCATCCTGGTTGAACGCGCAGCCGCTAACAAAAACGCGGCTGAGGTGGGTCAGAACGGCTTTTTCAACCGAGGCAAACAATCCATAGCTCTGGACCTGAAAGACCCGAAAGCGGTGGAAAGTGTGTTGCAGTTGGCGGAGCAGTCCGACGTGCTGATCGAGGGCTTTCGCCCCGGTGTAATGGAGCGGCTGGGGCTGGGGCCAGAGGTCGTGCATCAGCGAAAGGCCTCCCTGGTCTATGGTCGGATGACCGGCTGGGGGCAGGATGGCCCCCTGTCGCATGCGGCTGGACACGACCTGAATTACCTCGCCATCTCGGGGATTCTCCACTACGGCGGCCTGCCGGGCGATGCGCCTTATCCCACGCCCACAGTGCTGGGTGACATCGGTTCCGGTTCGAATATGTTGGTATTGGGCATCCTGGCAGCGCTGCTGCACGCGCAGCGCACCGGCGAGGGGCAGGTAATCGACGCAGCCATCTGCGACGGTGCCATCTATAACCAGACCCTGATCGCGGGCCTGCGAGGGGAGGGCGCAATCAGCGAGACCCCCAGTGAAACGTTCTTCGGCGGGGCATCACCCTGGTGCAACAGCTACCCCTGTTCGGACGGTCGCTACATTACGGTACAGGCCCTTGAACCCAATTTTTACCGAGAATTGATTGCCCTGTGCGGGTTTGAAGACGATCCTGACTTCGCCCGCCAGCACGACAAGAAGACCTGGCCTGCCGCCCGAGAAAAAATGGCGGTCCTGTTTGCCAGTAAACCCAGGTCACACTGGTGCGAATTGCTGTCGGGCACCGATGCCTGTTTCGCACCAGTACTGTCGCTGCCGGAAGCGGCGGAAGACGAGCACATCAGGGCACGCGAGTGCTTTGTTGCGGGTGAAGGCCTGTTGCAGCCAGCTCCTGCGCCGAAATTCAGTGCGACCCAGCAGGAGGTCGGTGATGTTCCGCGTTCCGGCGAACACACAGAGAGGATTCTGCGATCCCTTGGTAAGGCCGGCTGAATGTGCAGTGCTTATAAGGCTCCCAGAACATAAGCGGACGTGATTCTCCGCTCAGTGGGTTTAAGCCGTTGATTTCCCAGTAATTTTTCCCGCCACTTTTACAGGGAGTGAATTCGCATCTTTTTCGCTGATTTGTGCCGCTCTGGGTCCGCGGGCATAAGGGGACGAGATATTGCGTTCCCCCCACTTAAGCTATTTTATTTATAGTGATTCCTCACCACCTTTTCCTGAGACGCTTGATAGGGCATGCTTTTGGCCGAATCTGGCCCAGGTCTTTACATCGGGCTAAGGTTGATTTCTAAGGTCATCCCAAGCACTGCCGCTGCTCTACTAGCAGTTTGAAGTGTTATAGTTTCATTGTCTGGATCAAGCAATCTATCAAGCTGTGAACGGCTGGTTTTCAAGCGTTTAGCCATATCGGTTTTTGAAATATTTTGGTCAAGCATGGCAGCTTCTAGTTTTGCAGACAGTACTTTTTTGATCGCGGCATTTTGAACATCTTCATAGATACCATCTGCCTTTAGAAAGTCGTCAAAACTTGAACCTGCTCGAGGGTTTCTTTTAGCCATTTTTCTGATACTCCGTCTTCCGCTTCTGAGCGAGCTTTAAATCTCTGTCCGGTGTTTTCTGAGAGCTGGACCCCATTGACTGGACAGCCATTGCAGGAAGATAAGTGCTTCCCT
>NZ_CAXBAE010000019.1:0-40024 GCF_963973825.1 uncultured Haliea sp. | reverse complement strand
AGCTTTAGTTTATTGATTTAAAAGCGCTTTATTTTTTGTTTGTACAATCCATCATGGGCGCAACACAGAATCGCCTGTCCAGTCCCTTTCCCACATAACCCGCGCCGTCCGTGGGTTTCCCGCCATTTTCAGCGTCTTGCAGCATCATTTTGCCTGTTTATTAAATAACCTATTTCGCCCCATAATCTACCATTTCTACCCGTTTTTGCTATTGTAGTGCCTCCAGAATGCCCCCAAATTTTTGGAGACACCGAGTGTGGCGACGATAACAGCAAGAAAGCGCAAATCCGGCACCCAATATACGGCCCGAATCAGGGTGAAGCGGGACGGCCAAATTGTACACCAGGAGTCGGAGACTTTCGCGCGAAAGGCTCTGGCGAAGGCCTGGGCAGACAAGCGGGAAGGGGAGCTGAGAGTGCCTGGTGCGCTTGAGCGATTAACCCGCGTAGGTGTATCGGTGGGGCAGGTGCTCCAGTGGTATCTCGATGATTATGATGGGGTCAACAAGTTTGGCCGATCAAAGAACACCTCGTTGAATCAGCTGATTAATGATCCTGAATTGGCTGGGCTGGATGCGATGTCGCTGACTTCGGGGCAGATGGTTGCGCATGCCAGGCGGCGCCTAGGTAATGGGGCGGGCCCTGCGACGGTGAATAATGATTTCATCTGGTTGCGCACGGCCATGCGCGCAGTGCGTATTGGTCGCGATCTTCCTCTGGATTTGCAAGCCATTGATGACGCCGCTTTTATATGTCGCAAAGAGCGATTGATTGCGAAGTCTTCTCAGCGCGATCGTCGCCCGACGCTCTCGGAGGTCGATAAACATCTCAAGCACTTTTCTGAGCGCGACGGGCGGGCGCAGACTCCGATGGTTGATATTATACAGTTCGCGCTGTTCAGTAGCCGGCGGCAGGAGGAAATTTGCCGTATCCGCTGGGCGGATGTGGATCGTGATAAACAGCGGGTTTTAGTGAGGGATATGAAGCACCCGAAACAGTTGGTTGATACCTGGGTGTTTGTACCCGACCTTGCCTGGCAGGTTTTGCTGAGGCAGCCAGAGAGTGAAGATGGGCGAGTGTTTCCGTACAACAGCAAAACGGTATCTTCTAATTTTACCCGTGCATGCAAACTACTGGGGATAAAGGATCTTCGGTTTCACGATTTGCGGCATGAGTGCATAAGCTGGCTGTTTGAGCAAGGCTGGGATATTCCTCGCGTGGCCTCGGTGACTGGGCACAAGGCGTGGACTTCGCTGCAGCGGTATACGCACCTGGAGCAGGTGGGGGATAAATACGCGGATTTCACGCTGCGCTAGATTTCAGGCGTTTGTGATCGTGGCGGGCCTGTTCTTTGAGCTGGTCCAGCCATTCTGCCAAATCGTGGGCGTTGATAAGCCATTCGGATTTCTGCGAGCCGCCGCGAAAGCAGGGCACCGGCAAGTCCTGGTGTCGGGCCTTTGATGCGGCCTTTGCATAGCTGAGCCCAAAGTATTTATCGCAGCATGCCATCAGCGGTATGTCTGCGGTTTCGTACTCCAGCATCAGTGCCATAAATGTTGACTTCATCGGTCACTCCTGCGTGATAGTGGGACAAAGTGGGGTGATATAACGCGACACTTTGTCGTCTATTTGGGTGTTATATTTCAATTCTTCATCGCGTAGTGTTCTGCCCAAATCTCGTCGCACTTGCGTACAGCGTCATAGAAGTGTGTTGGGCCGGTAAACTCAACGAACACTTCGTTTTCCTTGGCCAGTGTCGATTTTGTGGCAGTGGTTAGAATCATCATTTCCCTGTCATCATTCATGTATGATTCCTCGCCGCGAATAGTTGGTCCCTTTCGCCAGCCGTGCATAAATTCAATGCCCATCCAGTCTCTCGCTATTTAAATATAACAACTGCCGTCACAGCGACGGCTCATTGCATTCGCCGCGCGTGCGGCTTGGGTTAGGCGTACTCAAACACCTGAGTACTTGGGTTGTCCTCGCCATCGTCATCAGGCAGCAGCGCCACCACTTTCCCAATTTCATTCAATAGCTGGGCAACGCCGCTTGGATTCCATTCTGTTGCTCGTGCTACGGCACCTCTCCATATGTCGGCGCCACAACCTTGTGACATCATTGATCTGTAATATGAGGTGGTTTCGGCTTCCTCTTTTGCCGCCTCTAGATATTCCCCGGTATTGCAACACGGGCACGGCCATGAGTGGTCGTCTGGATCATATCCGTCACTATCGGCGTCCCAAACATACCCATCGCCTCTGCATTCAAATGTTCCGTTCTGGTATTCGCACATTCTTCAATTCCTCAAATCACGCCTAACAACTGTAGGCTGTCGGACTTCGTTACGCTGCGCTTCACTCAGCCGCAGCTACTTGGGTTATACGGCCTTCCTATCCAGGCGCTCTATCTCGGCGATTAGTAGCGCAGCGGCCCGCACCAGGTCGCGCCTTGGGTCTTTTGGTTTCCACCATCTTTCATCCCACGGCCAATCCTGAGGGACTTCTTCCTCCTGGTATCTAGCCAGTGATCCGCCTAATTTTTTTCGCAATTCACTGTCAGCGTCCAGCAACCATGATCGGCATACATAATGAGAGACGTAGTTTCCGGCCGCCTGTGCCATTTCTCGGTTTTTATGCTCGTCGTCGTGTTCTGCTGTCCATCCCTCTGATGCTATTTGCCGCTGCCGTTCCTCTAATACATCTTCAATTGCTGCGCTCATAAATCACTCCGTAGTTAGTTGCCGTATAACAACAACAGGCAGCGCGACACTGCGTGCGCCTGCTGTAAGGGTTATAACTCCTATCGGGCGCAAACAAACTTGTCGCCAGCTTTAAGTATTTTCACAGGCTGGTTCATATCCCGCCGCTCGGTGTATTGGTCGTGCAGATTGTTCAGGTCTAATATCACCTTCACGTTCTGCTTTTTGAGCGTGTCATAGTGATGCCCGCATACAAAAAAGCTCTCACGATCTTTGGATGTTGCGGTGTCGCCTTCGCGCATATCTGACAGCTTTTCGTACTTTTCAATAAATTCTACATTCACAGCTTGTCTCCTTAATGCGTTATAACAATCACAGGCACGGGACAGGCCCGTGCTGTGGGGGTTAGGCGTGATTTCTACCGGTTTCGCAGTGGTGGCATTGCTTTTCGCCGCCCCTGAATTTGTATCGTTGGTGTATGCCAAGCCAGCGGCACAGTTTGGGATTAATGTGCACGTAGGCGAAGTTGGTCACGGCGGTATGCCACTTCTTGCTGCGGTTAAAGGTGATGGATTTGGAGTACTGCATCCAACCGCGAGGGCGCACTGTAATTTCATAGCGCAACGGGTTTAGCCACCACTTCAACGGCACGCATCGTCTTGGTATGTCCGCATCGCCAATCATGTAGATCAGGATGGCGCGGGTATTCAAAACCATCTGTTCTGGGCAATTCATATTTTCAACCTCTCTAAAAACGCCTAGCAACGGTAGGCTGTCGGACTTCGTTACGCTGCGCTTCACTGCGCAGTTGCTATTGGGGGTTAGTTGCCTTCCTTAATTTTTGCTTTGAGTTTCGCGTTCTCAATACGTAGCCGCTTGTTCTCTGCTTCCAGCTCGCGCTTTTGCTGTCGGCGCTCGTAACGGCTGCCCCATACTTCAGTCGCAGCCGTGGAACTTTCATTGCATTGCCGGTTTATCGGCATCGGCGGGTATCTCATATTGTAAATCCTCTATTCACGTTCAAGTTTTTGGCAACTAACAACACGCTATTGCCGGACTGCCTACGCTTCGCTTCGGCAGCCGCAAAGCTGGGGGTTAGCAGGCCAACTGTGCCCGGCAAATTTCAAGCTGGCGCCCTATCGAAAGGCCAGTCTTTTCTTTGTGCGCAACGAGCTGATCAGCAAGTATTTGTGGTGTCAGGTCGCACGCCTCCATGGTCAGTTTCATAAATTCCTTTTTGTCTTTCTCATCCATCCATGACTCGAACATCGGCTCAAAGATCAGTTTCGCAATCTCATCAGGCCGCGTTAACAACTCGGTCAAATCGGACTCACTACGCTTCGCTTCGTTCACCGTTCACCTCCGGGTTATGGGGCTTGCAGTATCCGGCCAAGCCGCAATATGTGTACCGCTTCGCCTTCAGGCGCGCCCCATTCAGTTATTCCAGGTCCACCCAGGTGCTCGCCCAGTTCGATCAGCATAGTTGGCGAGGTCGGGCTGTAGCCGTTGCGAAATTGGATCGCGTCAAACTTTTTATTGTTCAGCCGGCGATTCCAATACGGCTTCATCTCGCGGTATTCCTCTTTCTTCTCGCCGCTGGCTATCATGTCAAACCAGCGCTTTTTCAATGTAAGGTGTAGCACTTTCATATTTCGACCCTACGCTGTTGGATGCGGCGCAATCACGCTCAGGTCGATCTGAGCGCCGTTGCCAATATTAAAATTCCAGGCCACGCGCCCGTGAGGCTTCTGCTCTGCTTCGCTGAGTTCGGCGCCCGGAAAAACCAGCGTTATATAACTTTCAAGCCTTTTCAGGAGCTGGTCGAGGCTTGCAGCCTGTTTCGTCCAAGCGACTGCGATGCAATCCATATCTGTTGCTAAGCTGCCGTGCAGTGCGAGTGCATACCCGCACTCTCTGGCTACCTCGCACATGCCGGGATAGAGCGTCACGTAAGCTGGGGCAATATTTGGTGCTTTCATCGCAGCGCTCGCGCCTCTTCCATCTGAATCGCTCTGCTTATAGCATCCGCCGCTTCGCTTAAATCCTGAGCCGTATCGCCCTTGCCGCGAATACCTGAGCACAACAGCTTTTTGATGGCATGCTGTCTGGCGGGGCAGGTTACGCTGAATGCGTCAAGCACTGCATAAACATCAGCTTTGCCGTCTACAAGGCAGCGCATGGGGCGGAGGTATTTTGAGCCGCTGGAATTGAACGGTTCGCTGAGGCTCGTGATGCGGCGCGTGTTCCAGTGTTCGAGGCGCGCGCAGGTGTCACAGTCAAGGCATTCGATGCCTGCGTGCTCGCCGTCATCATCAGAAAACATAATTTCGGAGTGCCTGATGTTGGTGCTGCTGCAAAATGGGCATGGCAACAGAGTTGAGGTTTCAGTTGCATTGTTCATGGCAATAGGCCCGCCGGTGGCCAGGGCAGGCCACGCCATCGCGTGTGTCCTCGGCTCATGAGCCAGTTGCGGCTCTGCCGGCGAAGCTCGTAGGGAATCACTGTTAGTTCAACGCGCACCTGATGCATTGATATTTCCAGAATCTCATCGCTGGTGTTGCGCGCGCTAGCGTAGCCCTTTTCAATTAAGGCTTGCCGGTAGGCGGCGACGTCGAGGTCTATCACGGCTTTATGCCGTGGTGGCACTGTTACGTTCAATGGTGTTCCTCCTGCGCAATTGTTTCGGCGGGTGGTCCCACTCGCATGGTGGTGTTCTGTCCGGTCGCATTGGCAAACCAGTTGAGGCAGGCGGCACCGCAGGTGATGATGTGGTGGCGGTACTTTTCTGTATCGCCGTAGCGTTCTGCCTGGGTGGCTTTGGTGGCGAGGTAGCCGATCAGCCAGAGCCAGTTGTCGGGGCTTTTGCCTTCGTCGTGTTCGGTGCCCCAGCGGTAGCGTTGATGCCGCGCCTCGTTGCTGATGGCGGTTAAAAAATCCTCTATTTCTGGCGTGTTAATCCGCTCCAGTTGTGAGCGCAGCAAATCAAGTTCGCAGTAGGGGCAGCCGGTGGCGCCCTTGCCGCCAGACTCAAGATGCTCGTGTGAGCTGCACCACTGGCTGCGTGGCTTGTGCTGTTCGTTTGGTGTACGCGTGTCTTGAGGCAGGGCATGCCAGCGCTTTTCGGTGAACCACAGGCGGTCGCCGCACGTGTCGCATCGGGCGTGTACGATTGGCTCTGGATACATCTTGGGGTTTAGCTGAAAGTCGGGTTGGCCTTCGGCATTTTTGCTGGGTATCCAGTAGTGCTTGTGCATGTGATTTCTCCTGCTGCGGTGTTTGTTAATTTACGCGGGCACGGGCTCCTTCTTTTTGGCGGACGCCTTTTTGCGGGGTGCAGCCTTTGTCTTGGTGGCGGATTTTGGTTTCGCCTTCGCCTTCGGTTTGGCTTTAGGTTTGGGCGCCGGCGGGTACAGCTCGTTCTCTACCTCCTCGCGAGTCGGTCGATTTTTTTCGAGCTTGATGTTGTAGGTTTCCAGGAGTGCATCGATTGGAAAATGGGATGCACTCCAGTTTGATAGCCCGAGTGGGTGTCTGTGGAATTCGTCTCCGTCCTCGGGTACTAGGCAGGCTTTTAGCAGTTCGGAAATTTTAATGGCGGGGTGCTCGCGGGCGGGCTTCTTCAGGTCTACCGTTGTCACGCACAGCAGCTTGAATATCGCGCGTATTTTTTTCTGTGCGACCTGCACTTCTTTGGCGCTGTATTCGTCGGGATCATCAACGATATCGAAAATGCCGGACTCTCGAATAGCGAACATTGCCATGATGTGCGTTGGCTCGTTAAGCGGCAGCGCTTTATTGATTTCCTGCATGGCCTCTTCTACCCAGGCGCGGTGCCGCTGGCCAAATTCAGAATGAATTTTCATGTCGCGGTCGTAGCTATCCTGCCCGCGTAGTTCGCCGTTGGTTTTTTCCTTCGGCTCC
Organism: uncultured Haliea sp.; assembly: GCF_963973825.1. Lineage (NCBI taxonomy): Bacteria > Pseudomonadati > Pseudomonadota > Gammaproteobacteria > Cellvibrionales > Halieaceae > Haliea > uncultured Haliea sp. The sequence continues at coordinate 33,406 of NZ_CAXBAE010000019.1, read as the reverse complement.
TGCCTGCGTTTAGCGGCTTCTGCGACGGCCTTGGGCTGCACGAAGTCAACCTCTCGCTCTGCGATCGCGGCTGTGAAATGTTTTACAGTCGGCTTCTCGTTGGTTTTAAATGCGGTGTTTGTCGCTTTCTGCACGGCACGGCTGGCGAGTTTGTTCTTTTCCTTGTAGCAGCTTGCCTGCAGGCACTGCGGCTTTTTTGGCTGGTCGTCGCTGAAGAGGTCCATGCGGTTGGCAGAGTTCTGCGGGCAGCTGCTGCAGGCGGGCTTGCCGGCAAACTCTGCATCGAGCTTCCAAGGGACTGCGCTCAGATCCTGCAGGCGAGACTCTACGGCGCGGCGGGTTTCGGCAATGGTTTTGGGTGGCGCTTTGGATTCGGTTCGCTCTCGGCCATTGAGCCAGCTGCACTCGCGGGCAGCCACTATGCCCAGCACTTCCTCCTGGGGCTCGTGCCCTGCCAAGCGGGCAATCAGTTGTGCATGCTGCAGATGAATGTCGCCATCCATAAAGGCCTGCTTTACGCGATCGGAGAGGCGGGCCATAGCCAGGCGTTTGTCTACCCACGTTTTGCTGCGGCCGATGCGTTGAGAAATTGCTTCCACCATGTCGAACTCGGTGCCGTTGCCCTGTTCGTCATGCTCGGTGCGGATGGTTTCGGCGAGATCCTCGCAAAAGCGAGCTTCTTCCAGCGGGTGAAGTTCTTTGCGTTCGAGATTCTCAATGGCCTGCAGGGCGCGAATCTCTTTCGGGGTAAGGCCTTTTACGATGAGCGCCGGGACCTGGCTGAGTCCTGCCATCAGTGCGTTGGCTTTGCGGCGAAAGCCAAACACCAGTGTGTAGCGGCCGTCGTCTTTCTGATTGACCTTTACGGGCTGCTGCACGCCGTTGGCCTGAATTGAGGCCTGCAGCTGTTCGTCGGCTGCCTTGTCGGTTACCAGGCGGTGGTTGTCTACGTCTTCGTCGATGAGGGCGATATCGATGTATTCAAATTGTTCGGCCATAAAATTCTCCGTTGGCGACAGGTCAAATGCTGTTGGTAAAAATCACGTCCAGCGCGGACGCAACCACAAAGCCCCAGATGAACGGAAAGAGCCATGGCAGTTCCGGTTGCTCGTCAGTGTGCTGGTGGTTCTGGTCGGCGCGGCTCGGTGATATCGGCGCTCGGCACGATGGCGAAACGTGAATGACGATTCGTTCTTTGGCAGGCCGTGGTTTAAGCGGTAGCGGCGTGACATTGTGGGCGCACGGGCTTTTTACTACGCTGAGCTTGGGGCGGCGCTTGTTGTTCATGACAGGCTCCTCTGGCGCTGCTGGGTGCGGTTCAGCGTGGTGTCGCTAAGGGGCACAAAGCCCCTGCTGAATTCGCTGTCGATCTGTTTGATGTGCCCGCCGGTGCGCAGGTACGCTTCAACATCTTTTTCAATCAAAGCTCGGCGCCTGGCTGAGCTGGTCGTTGTCGGCAGTTGGTCTGCATGGTTTGGGCGTAGCTTGGTCCAGTTCATGGCGTGCCTCTCTTTGTGGTTACCAGTGGTTCAGGCCGGTGCACCAGCCGGTGATGAAACTTTGCATTTGCCTGCTGCTTTCCTGCAGTTGTGCTGCGCAGGCGGCTTTGGTTCTATGCTCCACGCTGACAACCGCATGCCCGTTTGAGGTTTGCAGCAATACCAGCAGGAGCCAGGTGGTCATGATTGCTCCGTTAAAAAAGCCCGGTTACCCGGGCGACCCTGGATGGTTCTGTTGGTAGTGGTCATTGCACAGTGCCGCTGCCTCGGCCGGATCGTCGGTAACGTCGAGCATCTGCCACGGTGTTGCTCGACCCTTCGCCGGCGCCCACGCCATGTACATCGGTTGACCCAGCACGAGCGACTTGCTCACTCGGTAGCCCTTGTCGCTCTGGCTGTACCACTTGGTTTTTCTCGTCCATTTCATCTGCAATTTCCTGCAGCAACGCCATGCCTGGTTCTGTTACCAGCGTGACGGCGTAGTAGCGCTGTATGGTGGTGCCCTTCAGGTTGTAGCTGCGCTGCTCTACCCGAAAATATCCCGCATCGATGTAGCGCGTGAGGGCGATGTTTTTGCCCCCAAGAATTCGGCGCTGGCGCAGCTCTCGGTACAGTTTTTTGCTGCCTATGCCGAGCCGTTGTGCGGCTTCATCAATCCGGATATTGGTCATGGCTCCCCCTGTCAGGTGAGTGTGTGTTCCATGTTGGCCAGTGCGCGCAGCACGGCTTCCCGGTGCCGTATCCACACCGCCCCGCTGTGGTTGGCATGCAACCAGAGCATGACTTTGAGCGCGGCCAGGCACTGATACCGGTGGCCGGGTATGCGCTCGGCTCTGTAAATTTGCGAGGGTGTGGTGTGCATCATCAGACGCATCTCCTTTCCCATCCCTCTTCGGCTTGCTGGTCGGCATGCTCATGGCCGCTCGGGTATTCATCGGGCGGGTACACAAAAACCGGGCCGCCAGCGCCGCAGGTCGAGCATGTTATTCTTACTATGTTGTGCCCATACGGATGGCTGCCGTAAGCAGGGCCAACGTTGTGGCTATTGCAAAAGGGGCAGGGCTTCATGACGAGCACCTCTTGGAAAAACGAAATTAATTATCCTCGGCGGGCCTGCTCTAAGTGCGCAAAGACAGCGTGGAAAGTAGGGTTCTACGTTGATGCCGGTGGCCAGCCTAAATACCCATTCATATGCGCCGCGTGTGGTCACAGAACTGCGCAATTTGCAAAGCGTAGGGCTGTTGAGCGCTCCGGGCTGGACGTAGACACGGGGCACCCGAGGCAGCTGCCCCGAGTATGCGAAGTTTGCGGGTGTGCCGGGGCTGAGAGACATCACTGGGCGCCCAGTGCGCTTTTTGGTGTCGAGGCTGAGCGCTGGCCAACATCCTATTTGTGCCAGAGTTGCCATGCGCGATGGCATACCCTCGTTACGCCGAACATGCGATACGACGACTGATTCCGTGCGCTGCCGGGTTGTTCGCTCGGCTCTGTAAATTTGCGAGGGTGTGGTGTGCATCAGGCTGTCTCCAGCTTGAAATCTGGTGGGGCTGTGGCTATCGGTCCGTTTGCTTTCAGTTGCGCCAGCTGAATTTCGATGGATTGGAGTTTGAAGTCAGCGTCCGGAGCGTCGAGGTAAACGGTCCAGTCCAGCAGGCGGGGTCTTTTTGCGCCGAGGCGGTAGTCTGAGCCAGCAGGGTGTGCGTAAACGGTGAGCCCATCGATGTGCCCGAGATAGGTGACCATTACATCGGCGATCCGGGCCTGACTGATTTCCATGGCAGCGGCTGTGATCTTCAGTGCTCGCTCGGTGGGTGTCATGCTTTGCCTCCGTCGGGTGCTGTGTCTGTACCGTTCTGGGCGGCAGTCGCCAGCGTGATTTGCTCTGCGTCGGCACTCATGAGCTTCAGGCCTGCGTCGGCTGCAAAGCGCAAGATGGTGATGACGGGTGTGTTGTCGGGGATTTTTATGAGCATTTCGCGGTTCTCGCAGCGCGTCGTTTTGCAAACGCTACACAATACGTGTTCGCATGTCAACACGAAATGTGTAGTTCGGGTGCGAGCGTATTTCGATTTGCGAATTTACAGGGGTTTCGCGGGGAGGTTTTGGTTCAGGGCGGTGCCGGTGCTTTTAGCCCCAGCCGCCGCTTTCTTCGGCAGAGCTATGTCGAGTATCAGGTGCTGGCTTGCCGGTAAGTTGTTCGAGTTGACGGCTGAGTCGGTTTGATTGTTCCAGCATCTGATCCAGTCGCCCCTTTATGCCGAATACAGCAAACGGCAACAGCGCCCATAAAATTACCAGGGCGAATATGAAAAGCACCGCGATGATGTTCATGCCTTCGATAGCGTTAGTCATTGTGGTCTCCCGTGATTTTTTGGGTTTTTATTCTAGCTTGCATCCTTCTTGATTTCAGGCTGCGCCCCGTATGCGGGCGGTTGAGACTCAGCAACGCGGTGGAGCGTGTCCTTTCCCCGTGAATCCATGCGCACATATTTCCGTGCAAGGGCCTCCAGTGACGGGTCATCGTCCAGGCCACCAAGGTAAGAGGCGGGCTCTTTGAGTATTTTTGAAAGCGCCACGAGAATGTCTGGTGGTGGGTATCGGGTGCCTTGTTCGAAGTTCCCCAGGCGAGACGGGGTCAGCCCGGGGACATGGCCGGCCACGGCGACTTGCGTGAGGCCAATAGCCTCTCGCGCCGCCTTTATTCTTTTACCCGCCAGTTTCTTGTAATCCATGGGGCGGAATTTTAGACACGTATCGTGCGGTGACGTACTTACGTTTTGTGGGCTTGTTGTTGCCTTAACTACACGATATGTGTTATTCATATTGCATGAACCTACGTGATTACATCAAGAGTGTTGGCGATTCGCGAGCTGCAGAGCTCTTTGGGGTCGAGGAGAGAACTGCAGCCTCGTGGCGTCGTGGTGAGCGAAGCCCGCGCCCCAAAACGGCCGCAACGATAGTCTCTGTAACGCAAGGGGAAGTCTCCTTTGCCGAGGTTTATCAAGCTGATTCAGCCGAAGTCGCCTGAACCTCGCTCTGGTAGCGAGGTTTTTTTATTGTCCGCTAGCGGTGTTACCACCGCTTACCACTACGGGGTAGCCAATGGCAAACGCGCAGCATGAGTTGTTCCACGAAGACTTAAGCGATGCTCTCAAGCACTTGGTTGCAGCGCTGGGAGGGCCAAAGATTGTTGGGGTGGAGCTATGGCCAACGCTGGCTCCGGATACTGCAGGGCGGAAGATTAATCATTGCCTTAACGATGAGCATGCCCAGCAGTTCCATCCGCAGGACATTATGTGGCTCCTGACAGAAGGGCGTCGGCGCGGTGTTCATTCCGCTATGGCGTACATCACCCGTGAGGTCGGGTATGCGGATCCGCAGCCAGTCGAGCCGGAAGATGAGCAAGCCAAGCTGCAGCGAGAATTTTGTGAGGCCGCGAAGAATCTTGATCAGATTATGGTTCGGATCGAGCGCATTCAGGGTCGGCAAAAGTGAGCAAGATACCCCTGCCAACCATGCGCTTCGACAAAGGCCGCTCGGAAAAGTATCACCGGGCGATGCGGTTGTTGGCGGATGCTGCTGGAGATTTGCCGGTTGAACAGGCAGAGGCGTTGCTCATTTTTTTGCAGGCATCATCTGTGTCAACTCACGTTTTGGTGCATACCCATAGTTCGGGCCCGGTTCAGGGCGTTATTCAAGTGTGGCTTGAGCCTACACATTTTCTTTTATCACTTATCGATGCCACGGAGCGCAAGCAGCTCGACGCGTTTTTTGCCGGGCGCGATGTGGCGGCTGCGTCGGCTGTGGCGCATTAGGGGGTGGTTTTGAATAAGTCTGGATTTTGTGTCAGTGCTTCGGATCTCCGTTGTTTGGAGGCGAGGCGCTTCCCAGCTTCTGAAGTGCCCTCTGTATTTGTTGTATCAGGCTCTCGGCTTGTGTGCGTGTCAACGCGTAGTTTCGACCAGGGTTCGGTCTATCGGGGCTCTGCATCGGCGACGCCAAAAAGTCGAACTTAAGCAGGATCAGGCCCTCATCTTCGATCATGCGTGTAGTGGTTTGTGCAACAGGGAAAATATCAATATCAGACATAGTGAATCTCCTGGTTGATTGGTTGGCGCCTCAACTATAGCGGAGATCCCGTCACCTGGGCAGTGGTGAGGCGGCCGGGGCAGACCGGCATTCAATAATAGCGTTAGCAGAGGTAGGCAGGTATGGGGAAGATCAAAAGAACCATTGCGGGTAAACACCTTGTGAAGCAATCCATTGAGCGATCGCGCGAGCGGTTGTCTCGTCTTGTAAACCATATTGGCTGCGCGTATCCATACGCATCGTTTTCTGATGCGGCTGCAGCTGAAAGGCAGGTCATAAAAACACTGCAGTCGCTGTAGTTATGCAGGATGTGATGCAGCAGCTCGCACAGGGTGGCCTTGTGATTGACGGCGCGCTCGAATACGGCCGTCTGGTGCGATGCAAGGTCGAGGGTGATACAGGCCGTAAGCAAAGCGGCTGGTATGTGTTGCATACCCTTGTGCTCGATAACGGTCAGGATGTTGTGGTTGGCCGCTACGGCAACTGGAAGCGTTACGGTGGTGAAGGGCAGAAGGTTGAGCTGGATTTGCCTGAGCTTACTGCCGAGCAGAAAAAGGCCTTTGCAGCCGAGCAGAAGCGGCTGAGCGATGCCGCGCGACGTGAGCGCCTGGCTCGGGCCGAAGAGGCTGCGGAGCGTGCGAAGAAACTATTTCCCAAACTGCCTGACTCGGGAAAATCTCCTTATCTTGATAGAAAAAAGGTGCGCGCTTTTGGTGTGCGCTTTTCCCGTGGTTCGATTGTTGTTCCTCTCAGAAATTCGGAATTAAAGCTGGTTGGTCTGCAGTTTATTGCGCCCGACGGCAGTAAAAAATTTTTGACGGGTACCGCCAAGATGGGTGCTTTTCACATGGTGGGGGTTCCGTCGGAAAAATCACCTTTGTGTATTGCTGAAGGCTATGCCACGGCGGCGACTGTTCATATGGCATCGGGTTGGGCATGCCTGGTTGCGTTTGATGCGGGCAATCTTAAACCCGTCGCGCTGGCGGCTCGGAAAATGTATCCAGATATCGAGCTCGTAATCTGCGGCGACGACGATCACGCGACGGATGGTAACCCGGGTGTTACGAAGGCGACAGAGGCTGCCGCTGCTGTTGGCGGTTGCGTTGTGATTCCCCAGTTCGAGAAGGGGGCGTTGTGACGGCTCGCAAGGCAAAGTGGATGGGCATGAATTGGTGCAGGCCGTCAACGCGGCTTGCGGTTTATCTGCGCGATGAGGTGGTCTGTTTGTGGTGCCAGAACGATTTTGATTCTGACGATAGAAAGCCAAGCCTCGACCATCTTGTGCCGGTTTCTCGCGGTGGTAGCAATACCCCGTGCAATTTGTTTACAGCGTGCCTGGGCTGCAATAGGCGGCGGGGTAATTTGAGCATACCGGCCTTTGCTGCATCGTTTCCGGATCCGCAAGGCGTGGAGAGGCGCATACGCAATGCGGTCAGGCGGCGGCTGCCTCGTGAGCGCGCTATCGAAATTCTTAATGATCACCTAACGATTACAGGCGCGCTGTTGGCGTTGATTCGGTCTGCTCGGGAGTGCGAGTTGTAATGAGCGATGCTTTGACTGATTTCAACGATCTGCATTGCGCTCACGGGCTCGATACTGTTCGAGACCAGGTGGAGCGCGCATATCATAATTTTGTTGAGACGCGCAGCGTTGAATCAGCGCCGCCAGAGCCTGAGCAGGAAGAGCTGCCTTCACCGCCGGACCTTGATTGGCTGCGGCAAATGCAGAAAACGCGGCAGGGCGCGTTCATGGCCAATATTTATAACGCGCATATGGTGTTGTCTCACGATTCAGACTGGCAGGGTGTGTTGGGGTACTGTGAGTTCAGTTATCGCATTATCAAGCGTCGGGTGCCGCCGTGGTTTGGTGGCGTGGTGGGTGAGTGGACAGACGCCGATACGGCTCGTCTGCGAATCTGGATTTCAAAAAAATACGGTTTCTCGCCGAAAAGCGCTGACGCGGAAGACGCGATACTGGTAGCTGCTCAAGACAAAAGTTTTCACCCTGTTACTGAATATCTGGATGGCCTCGTGTGGGACAGGCAGCCTCGTGTTCGCTCCTGGCTAAAAACCTACATGGGTGCGGAGTCGTCGGCGGAAGATGCGGGTGAGCGTGCGCGGTACGAGCGCTATGTGTCTCTGGTGGGCACGATGTGGCTGATTGCTGCAATTGCTCGCGTTGTTCGCCCGCCGGTGAAGTCGGACTGCGTTTTGATTTTGGAAGGGCTGCAGGGGCTGGGCAAGTCAACCGCGCTCGAGATTCTCGGCGGCAGTTGGTTCTCGGATACGCACTTTGCTCTGGGTGAAAAAGACGGCTACCAGCAAATGCAGGGTGTGTGGATCTGTGAGCTGGCAGAACTGGATTCTTTCAACAAGGCTGAGTCGACTCGCGCGAAGCAATTTTTCGCGAGTTCTGAGGATCGATACCGCCCTGCGTATGGTCGTCGCGCTCATGCCTTTGCGCGGCAGTGTGTGTTCGCCGGTACCACCAATCAGGACAGCTACCTGAAAGACCCAACGGGCAACCGGCGCTATTGGCCGGTGTTTTGTTATCGGCTCGACGCGGTAGCGTTGGCTCGCGATCGGGATCAATTGTGGGCTGAGGCCTACCAGTTGTATTGCCTGGGTGAAAAGTGGTGGGTGCAGGAGCATGACAAGCATCTGTTTGAAGAGCAGCAGGAGGCGCGGTTCGCATCCGATGTTTGGGAAGATTTGATTGTGGAGTACCTACGCGATCCGATGAATAACGCAGAGGTTTATTTCACTACCAATGATCTGATGGCTGGGGCGTTGCGGCTTGAGCCTGCACAAATGCGCCAGCCTGAGCAAACGCGTGTAGGGCAAATCATGACGCGCCTGGGGTGGCGCAAGTCTCGGCGCGCAGTGCTTGAGAGTAGCGGTAAGCAGGTGAGGAAGTGGGTTTATGAGCGGCCGCCTGACTGGAAGGGCTGAAATGTCCAACCTGTCCAACCTGCCGCGTGGAGGTTGGACGCGCTGAAAGCCGCGTCATTACTGGGCGTGTCCAACCTGTCCAACCTGTCCAACCTTTTGCGCGCACGTGTATGTGTTTTTACATGCGCGCTGTAAGGCCGAAACGAAAACGATTAATCGTCTTGTGTGTACGAATAAGGTTGGACAGGTTGGACAGGTTGGACAAAGCCAGTAGCTATAAGGGTTTCAGAGTGTCCAACCTCGCCAAAGGTTGGACAGAGGTTGGACATAGCAGTGGGGGATAGCAATGAGCATAGGCACAACCAGAGAAAGACTTACCGCGTGGGGCCGATGGCAGCGTCACGGTCAGAACTTGGGGTTGAGTTACAAGTCGCCTGCAGAGGCGATGATACGATTGAAGCTGGGTGCAGGCGTTGGTGAACCACCAGTGTGTGACGACGATGCATTGTTTGTTGATCGTGCTATTGCTCGGCTTAAGCATCGGGATGGTGATTTGTATGAGGTGCTTTTCCTGTCTTACGTCTACAGCCTGGGTAGTAGAGAGATTGGAAAGCGCCTTCATCGAGATCACAAGTGGGCTCAGCGAATGCTGTTCAGTGCCGAGTGCTGGGTCGATGGCAGGCTGGACTTAGTGGCTGCCTAAATATTTGTTGACTGGGGCCCCGGCTTTCTGTACAAAAAGCTCAAACTGCGGTTTTACCGACTCAACAAAGCCCGGCCACTGAGCCGGGTTTTTTTATGCGCAAATCTTGTGGAGTAGATATGGGCCTGCACATGCAGCAAGCGGCGGAACAAGTCGCAGACGTGGCGCAAAAAGCTGGTAGTGGTGTCGCGGTTGCCTCTGGTGTTTGGGCTTGGGTCGGCACGAATCATCAGGTCATCAGCACCATCGTTGGGTTTATTGCTTTGCTTGTGACTATCGCGGGCATCGTATTCAACATCAGACATAAGCGCCGCGTTGAAGCCATCATGGCTGAGCAGCTTGATCGGCGCCGCCAGCAACTGAATCCAGATTCCGACATCGTTACTCCGTACCCCGGCAGCCAGCAGCAATAATAAAATCTCCATGTGTGCTGTTATTGCCCGTCCAGACGACGGGCTTTTTTAATTGCATAGGCCCTCATGCCGAAACCTTACAATCGACGTTGGCAGAAAGCGCGGCAAACTTACCTGCGCAATAACCCGTTGTGTGTTTGGCACAAGCGTGATGGCAAGGTGGTCGCGTCAAGAATCGTTGACCACATCATTCCTCATCGTAATGACATGAAACTGTTTTGGGATACCAGCAACTGGCAGGCGCTGTGCAAGTCTTGCCATGACTCGCACAAGCAGCGGCTTGAGAAGAGCGGGGTGATTCTGGGCTGCGATGAAGACGGTATTCCAACAGACCCGGGCCACCACTGGTCAAGGGGAGGGGCGGGGTAAATTCCTGGCACCTCTCTGGATGTAGACCGGCGGGTTCTCACTTTTTCTGCAAGCGGGAGTTTTGGGGAGGGGGGGAGTATCAATGTGCAGACTTAATATAGGTCAGGATTTTGAATCCTGCAAGTGACTGAGATGGGACAACGCGGACCGAAACCACTGCCCGATAATGTTCACCGGCTCAATGGTAATCCTAGTAAGAAACGCTTGGGTGCAGTTGGTGCTGGTACTGACGTTCCGGTGGAGGTGCCGGACGCACCGGAACACCTGAACAAAGCTGCGCTGGCTGAGTGGAATCGAATCAGTTCTGAGCTCTACAAACTTGGCCTGATTGCAAAAATCGATCGCGCCATGCTGGGCGCATACTGCCAGGCATTCGCTCGCTGGGCCGAGGCCGAATTGAAGATCGCCGAGCTGGGTGAAGAAGGGCTGGTGCAGAAATCGCCCAACGGTTATTTGCAATATAGCGTCTGGCTTCAGATCAGCAACCGCGCCCAGGAACAGATGAAAACCTTCGGCGTAGAATTTGGGATGACACCATCAGCTCGGGTCCGAGTTAACCCCAACCCGCAGATGGGATTGTTTGACGATGGCGAAGAAAGCGGCAACGACAAAAACCAGGGCAAGGCCAAAGGAAAGTCTGCCCGCTCGCCCGAGAGCTATTTCACGAAGTAGAGACCCGGTTACCAATTATGCGCAGCGCGTTGTTGCCGGCAGGATCGTAGCTGGCCCTCACGTTCGAGATGCCTGCGCCCGGCACTTGCGCGATTTGGAGGAGGGGCCGAAAAGGGGTTTGGTCTGGAGGGTAGACCAGGCAAAAGACGCGATCGGGTTTTTCCGTGATGTGCTTTGCTTGAATGGCGGCGACTTTGAAGGCGACCCGTTTATTCTGTTGGACTTCCAAGAGTTCATAGTTGGCTCATTGTTTGGCTGGTATGACGAAGACGGCACCCGTCGCTTTCGCGTTGCGTATATCGAGACTGGTAAGGGTAGTGGCAAATCACCGCTGGCCGCCGGCGTCGGTTTGAAAGGTCTGGTAGCAGACGGCGAAAAGCGCGCGGAAATTTATGCTGCCGCGACAAAAAAAGATCAGGCGATGATCCTGTTCCGTGATGCGGTTGCGATGGTCGATCTGTCGCCGGTACTGGCGGAAAGAATTCGGCGAGCAGGAAGTGTTGGCCACGAATGGAACCTGGCTTATCAGGAAACCATGTCTTACTTCAGGCCGATCAGTTCCGACGATGGACAGTCTGGGCCTCGCCCGCACATGGCGCTGCTGGATGAGATTCACGAGCACCGTGATGGTCGCGTTATCGAAATGCTGCGAGCTGGCACCAAGGGCCGCAAGCAGGCGATGATCTTTATGATCACCAACAGCGGTGCAAACAAACAGTCGGTCTGTTACGAGTACCACGAATACGCAGGCCAAGTGTGCGCGGGCATGGTGGAGGACGACACCTTTTTTGGTTATGTCTGCGCCCTGGATGAAGGCGATGATCCGTTCAATGACGAGAAGTGCTGGCTGAAAGCCAACCCATCGCTGGGTATAACCATCCAGAAGAAATATTTGCGCGAGCAGGTTCGTGAAGCGCGAGGCATGCCGAGCAAGGAATCGGTTGTGCGGCGGCTGAACTTCTGCCAGTGGGTGGAGGCTAACTCGCCGGCGATTAGCTATGACCACTGGATAGCTGCGCAAGACAAAGAGTTTGTTAGCAACTTCAAGGGCCGGCGTTGTTATGCAGGCCTTGATCTATCCAGCACAACGGATTTGACTTCGCTCGTGTTGTCGTTTGAACCGACAGAAGACGATCCCTACTGGCGATACCAACCTTTCTTCTGGTTGCCTGAAGAGGGTATGGCGGAGAGGGAGAAGCGCGACAAAGTGCCTTACTCGAAATGGTTGCGAGACGGGCACCTGGAAGTAACGCCGGGCCGAGCTGTTAGCAAACAGTTTGTACTGCAGCGGCTGGTGCAGTTATTTCAGCCGCTCACTATTGAGGCTCTGGCTTATGACCGGTGGCGCATTGAAGACCTGAAGGTCATGGCTGAAGAGGGTGGGTTAACACTTCCCGAGATGCACGCGTTCGGGCAGGGCTATCAGTCCATGGGCCCGGCTTACGACGAATTTGAATTGCGCTTGCTGAACGATCTGTTCCGGCATCCTGGCAATCCGGTGTTCACCTGGAATGCGGCTAACACGGTTGTTACAACGGATCCGGCGGGATCGCGAAAGCCAGCCAAAGATAAAGCCATTGGGCGGATCGATGGCATTGTTGCAGCCGTTATGGCCACTGGTGTTTCGATGAAGCGCACAGAGCAGAAAGCATCAGTTTACGAAGAGCGAGGATTGGTATGAAAAATGCGTCGCCCATCACCCGAGTGGCAACAAGTCTGGGTCGGGCCACGGCTGGCTTCTTCGGTCATTTCTTTTTTGACTTCACCGCTATCGCAGGCCTGGGCATGCTGGGGTTTGGAATCTGGCAATGGAGCCAACCGGCGGCTTATGTAACTGTTGGCTCCATAATATTTGTCAGCAGTCTTCTGGGTGCTAGGGCCAAGGCCGCGCAGTGATTATCGAGCAGATGTTTGAAAGACGGTCGCAGTCGGTAAACCCGGCGCACCCGCGCGATCCTTTATTGGCGTCGCTGTTTGGCTTGTCTGCAAATACGTCTGCGGGTGTATCCATAACACCTGATCGGGCGATGCGAATTGTGGCGGTCTATGCGGCTGTCCGGATTATTGCAGAGACCGTGGCAAGTCTGCCGCTAAATGTGTATCAGGGCCGGGATGATGGCGGCAAGGAAGTTACGCGCGCTCACCCGCTCTATCCGTTGCTGCACGACCAGCCGAACGCCTGGCAAACTTCATTTGAATGGCGGGAAATGATGGTTGGGCACGCGGCGCTTCGCGGCAATGCCTATAGTGAAATCATCCACAGTAATGGTGGAAGTGTTGAGGCTTTGATTCCGCTGCATCCCGACCGGGTGATTCCGTTCATGCCTCGTGCCGGGACAATGGCTTATGAATACGCGGCGGCTGATGGCAGGTCGCGAATTATCCTGCAAGACGAAATGCACCACTTGCGTGGCCTCTCTGCGGATGGAGTGAAGGGGTACGACCCCGTAGATTTGGCGCGTGACTCTCTCGGTCTAACGGCGGCCAGCGAGGAGTTCGGCGCGCGGTTTTTTGGAAACGGTACGGTCGCTGGTGGCTACCTCAAGCACCCGCAAACATTGAGCGAAGACGCTCAGAAGCGACTGATTAAATCGTGGGAAGAACGGCACCGAGGTCCGCAGCGTTCCCATCGCCCTGCAGTCTTGGAAGAGGGCATGGAATGGCAGGCAATCGGGATCGAGCCGGAAAAGGCTCAGTTCCTGGAAACGCGGAAGTTTCAGATTGCCGATATTGCCCGCATGTTCCGCGTGCCGCCGCACATGCTGGCGGATCTGGATCGTGCAACCAACAACAACATCGAGCACCAGTCGCTTGAATTCTTGATGCACACGATTCGGCCATGGCTGGTGCGCCACGAGCAGGCAATACGACGGGATCTATTCTCGATCGAAGACCGCCGCAAGCATTTTGCGAAATACCTTGTTAACGCCCTGCTGCGTGGCGACGTTAAATCACGGGGAACGTTCTACAAGGAAATGTTCGGCATCGGCGCAATGTCGCCAAATGATGTGCGTGAGCTTGAGGACTTGAACCCGATCGACGGCGGCGATCAATACTTCATCCAGTCAAACAACGTAGCCCCACTCACCGACCCGGTTCCCAAAGACGATGAAGACGACCTCATTAGAGCGCTCACAGACCTTGTCAAAAAGAACGGGTCTGACAGCCCTGACGCTGCTACTGACACAAGATGAGCGCTACCGTGGCCCACGGGGCGAACGAGGGGACAAGGGCGAGCGGGGCGAGCAGGGCCAGGTAGGCGCCAGGGGCGCGCAGGGTCAAGAGGGCGAGCGAGGCCCCAAGGGTTACCGGGGGTTGCGGGGAGATACAGGCGAGAAAGGCAATCACGGATCCCGCGGCGCCAGGGGCGAAGCCGGCCCTCGTGGAGTTAAGGGTGAGCCCGGACTTGGCATTGACAAGCAGCGCACTCGGATTAACAACAAGGGAAATCTCATCCTGGCGTTTACAGACGGCAGCGAAAAAGATCTTGGGCGCGTTCGAGGCGACGACGGCAACAGCCCGTCGCCAGTAATCTCCCGAATGGGTGGAGGCGGTGGAACCAACGATTTCAATTTTAAAACCGTTGTCGGGAACTACACCGTCGAAACGCGGGTCACCGTGTTGCGCGTCGACACGTCGGGCGGCGATGTCACCGTCACGGTGCCAGCGGGGCGGCGCAAGTGGCTGCATATAAAACGCGTCGGATCCGGATCGGTCACAGTGTCGACCGATACTGGTGCTGCTATTGAGGGCGAGACCAGCCGTATTCTCAATCGCGATTTGTGGGCGCTGAGAATCGCCTGGGATGCAGAACATGAAGCGTACTGGGAATTTTGATGGGCAAAGAAGTTCTACCTGATCCCCTTAACGTCAACCAGCAAATCGGAGACGTTGATGCACCGGGCGGCGCGGGCAATGTCTCTGGGTCAACGCCGCGGATTACGCTGGCGACAGACGATCTTGCTATTGCCGCTGCGATCGAGGCGCTGCGAGATAAGTATTCTCAGCACTTCAACGCAGGTCTGATTCGCCACGTTGGCGCCTCCTTAACGTCGGGGCTCGCCAGTACGCAAAGTTTTCGGCTGGCCAATCCGGCAGCCAGCGGCAAGAACCTATTAGTGCTGCAAACGTTGTTGACGCCAACGGTTGATGCAACGTTCACATTGAGCAAAAACGGCACGCTCGCGGGGCCGACAAACCACACACCATGGAACCCTATAATCGATGGTGGCGACACCACGGTAGCTGTTGCGCAGTCGCAGGCAGTCGCATTCACAGGAGCGACATCGTTGCCAGGCGGCCTCCGCACGGCGGCTAATATTACGCTGTCTCTTCCGCTCTTGGTCCTGTTGACGCCAGGGAAGAGCATCGGCGCGAGCGTAACCTACGGCACCGGCGCCACCTCGCACGTCAACATCATATACGTAGAGCTGCCGGAATGAAGATCAACTGCCCGCACTGCGGCACCAGTGCTGCACCAATCTGGGTGCGAGTAAGCGACGAAGCTCGCCCGCACTCTCCGGGCACCATAGATGTGCGTGTTATAGGCAAGCACTTCTATGAGAATCAGGTAGCGCTGGGGCCTTGTGAATTCTCCGGCGCGGTGGTGACACCAGACCAATATGAACAGCTGCAATGGCAGGAGTGATGATGAATAAGAGCATCGAAAAACGCGCATTCACCGCTGATGAAATGCGCGTTGAAACCCGCGACGACGGCAGCAAGCGAATTGTCGGCCATGCCGCTGTGTTTAACCAGTTGAGCGAGAACCTCGGCGGATTCCGCGAGCAGATTGAGCCGGGCGCCTTTGATGACGTGCTTGACGACGACGTGCGGGCGCTATTCAACCACAACCCGGATCACGTGCTGGGTCGCACTTTATCCAAGACCCTGAAAATCGAGCAGGACAAAACAGGCCTGCGTTATGAAATTGATCCGCCGGATACCCAAGCGGCCCGCGACCTGATGGTTTCCCTGGAGCGCGGCGATATATCGCAATCGTCTTTTGCCTTTTCTGTGGGCGACGACGACTGGGAGGAAAACGATGAAGGCGTGATCATCCGCACGATCAAGACTTTCAAGCGATTGTTCGATGTTTCGCCGGTTACCTATCCGGCATACCCGGATGCCGACGTGGGCTTGCGGAGCCTGGAAGCCTGGAAGCAATCACGCCGCCCGCATGAAGATCGCGGGCATAACGACAACCATGAGCAGGGAGAGGGTATGCCTATCGACATGCTCAAACGCAAATTGGATGTAGAGGTTCTTAGCTGACGCGGAGGCGTTAGCAAGAAAAGCAAGGGCCTGGTGGCCCTTTTTTTATGTCAGTCGAAAGGAGACTACTATGAGCAAGCGACTGCAAAGCCTCCGCGAGAAGCGGAGTAATCTGGTGAAAGCCGCCCGTGATGTTATTGAGCACGCGGAAGGCGAAAGCCGATCTTCACTGAATAGCGATGAGCAGCAAAAGTACGACACTATCTGGAGCGAGGTCGAAAGCCTCGGCACAGAGATCAAGCGCGAAGAAGATCTCGATGAAGCGGAGCGTCGGATGGCGGAGCGCGCTTCTCGCGAGCGCGAGGAAGGCGGTAACCGCAGTGACGAGCAGGGTGACCAGTCTGAGCGTCGAGCCGCCGCTCTGATGGGTGCCTTCCGTAGCTGGTGTGCCGAAGGTCGCATTGTGGGTCAGGCGGCACGAGAGCTGCGTGATCTGCAGGCGGATGTCGATATCGAGGGCGGTTATATCGTGCCTCCGGAACAGTTCGTGAACCAACTGATCAAGTTTGTCGACGACATGGTGTTTATCCGTCAGCGGGCCACGGTCATTCAGGTGCCTTCGGCGCAGTCACTCGGCGCGCCTTCGCTCGATACTGACCCTGCTGATGCAGACTGGACTTCGGAGCTGGATACCGGCAGCGAAGATTCGGCGATGGCCTTTGGTAAGCGATCGCTGCATCCGCACCCGCTGGCCAAGCGCATCAAAGTCAGCAACAAGCTCTTGCGCGTTGCCACCATGAGCGCCGAAAACCTGGTACGTGAACGCCTGGCGTACAAGTTCGGCATCACTGAGGAAAAAGCCTTCCTCACCGGTACCGGAGCAGGTCAGCCTCTGGGCTTGTTCACCGCGTCAAACGACGGTATTTCCACTGGGCGCGATGTGTCTGAAGGCAATACGGCAACATCCATAAAGTTCGATGGACTGATCGAGGCGAAGTACACCCTCAAGGGCCAGTACCATCCGAACGCGGCGTGGATGTTCCACCGCGATGCACTCAAGCAGCTCGCCAAGCTCAAGGATGGTGAGGGTCAGTACATCTGGCGTGAGAGTGTTCGCGCTGGCGAGCCAGATCGCCTTCTGGGGCTGCCGTTCATCATGAGCGAGTACGCGCCTAACACGTTCACTACCGGTAAGTACGTCGGCATTCTCGGCGACTACAGCAACTACTGGATTGCCGATTCTCTGGCCATGCAGTTGCAGCGCCTTGTGGAGCTGTACGCTGAAACCAACCAGGTGGGTTTTATAGGTCGCCGCGAGCTGGATGGCATGCCGGTGCTCGAAGAGGCCTTTGTTCGCGTCAAGCTGGGTTAAAGCAAGCCCGATCCATTAGTAGCGCGCGGCTTAGCCGCGCGCACTTAACAAGACAAATGGGACAAACAGGAGAAACATCATGAACCTGTCCAAAAATACGAAGCTTGTGCTGGTCAGTCTTGCTGCCGCCAGCGCCGGTACCGCCATCAACTCCGCCAGCGTCGACATGCAGGGCTTTGACGGCGTTGTGTTCTTCGGGTCATTCGGTAAGGCGAACGCGAGCAATTTTGCAAACGCTGCGCAGTCAGATGACGACACGACCTTTACCGACCTGGCTGGCACCAAAGTCGCGCCTGGTGATGACGACGATTCCTTTCTGATCGACATCTATCGCCCGGGTAAGCGCTACGTGCGCTGCGAGATAGACCGCGGCGGCGCGAATACAGCCACCGGCGACATCTACGCCTTGCTGTACGGTGCTCGCAACATGCCTGTCACGCACGGCAGCACCATCGATGCTGAAACGCATGTGTCACCCGCCGAAGGGACTGCCTGATCAGTCTCCGTGACTGATCATCCCTTTTCATAAATCTGGAGATGAAACATGACCAGTAGCAAAGTGCGCATGCTGCAAGGCGGTGACGCGCAGCAAGTTGATAAAGGTGGCAAGTTCGGTCGGATCGGCGGCGCCACGATTACGGTGGGCACAGAAGCGGCCAACGTAATTAACGTTGCGATTCAGCTGGAGCAGCCCAATGGCGACGCCCTGGACGAGTTCGGCTATGTCACGGCCTACCTGTCGGACGATTCCGGTGGCGACGGCGTGGCGGGCACGGCACCCAGCGGCACGGTGGTCATCGGCACGGACGGAGCGATTATCGGTGAAATCACGGCGAAAAAGGTTCTGCTGCTGCAGTCCGAGGCCGACGGTGACATCGATATCAACATCACCGAGACCGGTGCCGACACCTGGTATCTGGTCGTGATTCTACCGAGCGGTGTCAAGGTTGTGTCCGACGCCATCACCTTTGCTGCGTAACGGGTGCTGATATGGCCGTAACAGCGAAAAAACTGACCAGCACCGGCGTAGTAAACAGTAGCAACGCCAGGGTGCTGGGTGTCCACATCGAGGCGACAGGAGTGGCCGGCAGCGTCACTCTCAAGGATGGTGGTGGTAGCGGCACCACCAAACTGGATATCGGTCTGGCGGCTGCGGCCGGTAATCACTACGTACCGGTTACCGGCGGCGGCATCGACTTTGCCACTGATGTCCACGCCATCCTTGCCAACGTTACCTCGATCACTGTGATTTACGAGGATTTGTGATGCGAGTCAAAATGATCAAAACCGATGCTGGCCCCGATGGCAGTTACACGCAGGGCCATGAATATACCGTGTCTAACGAAAAGGCGCAGGAACTGTTCGGTGCTGGCGCTGCTGTGCCTGTGAAGAGTGCGGCAGTTGAGCGGGGCGTTTCCCGGGAAGCGGAAGCGGCGGAAACCCAGCAAGGCGTTGGCGGCAGCGGCCAGAAAAAAGTTACACCCAAGAAGCGGGCCGCGCGGAAGCGCAAGGCTGAGTCTAAGCGCCCGGGCGGTAACAGCCTCTGATGCGCCTGGATGGATGGTCGCTTTCCACGGTGGAGGCTCCTGCTGAGGAGCCGGTCACCACTGCGGAGGCGAAAGATCACGCGCGCATTGATATTTCCGACGACGACACTTTGGTCGACGCGATGGTCGAGTCGGTTCGCCTGCACACCGAGGATTTTCTCGGGCGCGCCCTGGTTACGCAAACGCTGTCGCTGCAGCTGGATCGCTTCCCGGAAGTAATCGAATTGCCCCGGCCGCCGCTTCAATCGGTGTCGTCCATCACCTATGTGGATGCTGACGGAGCGACGCAGACGCTGGCGGCGTCCAAGTACAGGGTGGACAATAAGTCTGCGCCTGCGCGTGTTACGCCGGCCTGGGGTGAGGTGTGGCCGTCTACCCGCGCGGTAACCGGGGCTGTGACCGTGCAGTTTGTGGCCGGGTATGGCGCCGCAGCCGATGTGCCGCAGCGTATCAAGCACGCCATTCTGATGGCGTTCGGGCATCTGTATGAGAACCGCGAGGATGTATCAGTGGGCGTCCAAGGGCACAAACTGCCACAAAATTCTCAGTGGCTGCTCTGGCCTCTGCGGGTTAAGTGGTTTCAATGATACGCGCTGGCAAATTCCGCAACCGCATTACAATCCAGAATTTCACCACCACCCGTGATGCGATCGGCGCGGAGGTAAAGAGCTGGGCCACGTTCGATGCGGTGTGGGCGGCTGTAGAGCCACGGTCTGGACGTGAGCTGTTCAACGAGCAGTTCACTGGCGAGGTGGATACGCTGATCCGCATTCGGTACCGCAGCGGCATCAACGAAAAGATGCGCATTGTTTGGGGTAGCCGCACCTACCAGATCAAGGCGGTGCTGGATCAGCAGGCGCGCCACAAAGAACTGCACCTGATGTGCCGCGAGCTGAACCCGGAGGATAGTTGATGGCTGCGAAGTCGCTGAATATTGGCTCGCGCCGGACGAACCCTGCCGGCTTTTCCGGTAGCAGCAGTCAGGGTTTTCGTATCGAGGGTTTTGATGATGTTTATAAAACGCTCAATCGCCTGTCTGACAAGGAGCTGCGCAAAGTAGCCCGTGGCATGCCGAATGCGGCTGCCGCCATGTTGCGCAAGGAGATCCGTGACGAGGCTCCGAAAGTCTCCGGCAACTTATCCAAGGCCATCAAGAACCGGCCTGCATCCGGCGAGGGGAACGATTTCGTCGCGCACGTGTATGTGGAAACCGGCAAGCGTGCGCAGAACGATGGCTGGTACTGGCGGCTTGTGGAGTTCGGTACTGCCGCTCACGAGATCAAGCGCCGGCTTAAGAAGGGCTTGAACATTGGGGGCGGAGTGTTTCGGGGCAGTGCCCAACACCCAGGCAAAGCGGCCCAGCCATTTATTCGCCCAACCATCGACAGAAACAAGGCTCGCATTCCCGGGGCGATGGCGGACTACGCTCGCAAGCGCTGGGACAAAGCCGTTAAAAAGGCGCGCCGATGACGGCCAGTGCAGAGAAAGTTATCTACCACCTGCTAAGCAATGCCAGCGGCGTAACGAATCTGGTGAGCACCCGCATCTATCCAGCGGTGCTGTCGCAGGGAGCGGCATTTCCGGCGGTCAGTTACTTCCGGGTGTCGGGTAACCGCCACTGGTTGATGGGTAGCGACGCGGGCATCGTGCACCAGCGTATGCAGGTGTCCAGCTGGTCGCAGGGCGTCGAAAATTACCTGCAGGCTGACCAGGTGGCGCAGGAAGTACGCAAGGCCCTGCAGCGCCAGCGCGGCACCATTAACGGCGTAGAGGTGATCGACATTCTTCAGGATGGCGACGGCGCCATTATTTTCGAAGACGAGATCGAGGTGTATCAAGCGATCTCCGACTACCAGGTAATTTACCGAGAGTAACGTTATGGCAAAGGTTGTTCTGACTGACGCGCTTCTCGCCTTTGACGGCGTGAAATTTTCCGACACGGCTAACGAAGTCGCGGTCGATTACGCAGCCGAATCTCTGGACGGCACGGTATTCGGTAACGACACCCGCGTGCGTTGCGGCGGCTTGTTCACTGCGGCCATGAGCGCCTCCGGCTTCTTTCAGGCGGAAGATCCGGACAAGGCCTTCTTTCAATCCATGGGCGCCGCCGGCAAGGTGATGACCGCGGCTGCCACGGCCACCGAGGGCGACATTGCCTACACGCTGGCGGCCATCATGGGCTCTTACCAGCCTATCGATAACGAGGTGGGCGAGCTCGCCGGCTTTTCAATGAGCGTTGGTGCCACCGACAAGTTGATTCGTGGCACGCTCATGGCGAACAAAGAGACGATCACCAGCACCAGCAGCGGTACCGCCCGGCAACTCGGCGCTGTTACCTCCGCACAAAAGCTCTACGCGGCGCTGCATGTTTTCAGTGCGGGCGGCACCAGTCCCACGCTGGATATTGAAATAGAGAGCGACGACGGCAGCGGCATGGCCTCGCCCGTGTCGCGCATCAGCTTCGATCAGGCCACGGCTGTGGGTAGCCAGTTCAAATCACTCGCGGGCGCAATCACCGATGACTGGTGGCGCGTCAAGTGGACCGTGGGCGGCACCAGTCCGGACTTCGACTTTCTGGTTGTGGTCGGCATTCTTTAATCTTTTTCAATCAGCTGGCTAGCTCCAGCATCAATGCCTTTTAGGAGGGCAACACTATGGCTAAGGAAGTCTTGACAGATGCCTTTGTGGAATTTGACGGCAATGATCTTTCGGACCATGTCCGCTCGGTCACCGTTAACTACGAAGCGGAAGGTGTCGACGACACCTGCATGGGGCTCGACACTCGCACGCAACAAGGCGGGCTGAAAAGCTGGTCGATTGAAGTTGAGGCGGCCAACGATTGGGCGGCCAGCCAGATCGACAGCATTATGTTCCCGCTCGTCGGCACTACTGCCACGATAAAAGTGCGCAAGTCAGCAACCGATTCGGTGGGTGCAACCAACCCCAGCTACCAGGGCACAGGCCTGCTGCGCACCTACAACCCCATTGGGGGTGTGAGTGTGGGCGGGCTGGCAACTGCGCCGTTCACCATTGAATCGGCCGGTACGCTCAGCCGCGCCACGTCGTAAGAGGTTGTTATGTCAGACAGCAAAAAAGAGGTTGCCAAAGTTCTCTCTCGCTCAGAAATCCTTGAAGCCCAGGATATGTCCAACCGGCTGATTGAGGTACCCGAGTGGGGAGGCAGTGTGTATGTCGGCATGATGCGCGGCCACGAGCGCGATGCGTTTGAGCTGGCGATGGCAGGCGGCGCAAAGAATATTCGCGCCAAGCTGGTTGCCGATGTTTGTCAGGATAGCGAAGGTAAACGCCTGTTCACCGATGCGGATGTTGAATTGCTTGGTGAGAAGTCAGCCAAGGCCCTGCAGCGTGTCTACAATGTTGCCGTTCGCATGAACGGCTTTACCGATCGCGATATCGACACACTCGAAAAAAACTAGAAAGCCGTCCTTCCCGTTACTTTTACTTCCTGCTCGCCGAGCACCTCCACATGACAGTGGAGGAACTACTTCAAAAAACAAGTTCTCGTGAGCTTGCCGAATGGCAGGCCTACCTGCGCTTGAAGCGGCGGCGGGAAGTCGAGGAGCGGCGGCGCGAAAAATTGAAACACGGGGCTGAAAGCGGAGCTGAACGCATGCGAGCAAAACTGTCTGGGAATCGCAGATAATGGCCGTAGTAGGTGACCTGCTAGCGGTATTGCGTCTGGATAGCGCTGGGTTTCAGCGCGGCATTAACCAGTCCATGACCCAGATGCAGCGCATGCGCAAGGAGTCCAAAACGCTGGCGAGCCAGATATTCTCCCTGCGCGGTGCGATGCTTGCCACGGGTGGCGTTGCCATGTTCGTTCAAGCCAGCAAGGCGGGGCTGGATTTCGAGCGCCAGCTTAAGCAGATTATTGGCCTTGTGGGCGTGGCTGAAGAGTCTGTTGCCGGCATGCGCAAAGAGGTGCTGGAGCTTTCCAAGTCAACCGGTAAGGGGCCGCAAGAGCTTGGGCAGGCCTTGTTCTTTATCACCTCGGCAGGCCTGCGGGGGCAGGCCGCGCTGGATGCGTTGGAGTCATCAGCCAGGGCTTCAGCCTCCGGCCTGGGTGAAACCAAAACCGTGGCCGATGCAGTTACCTCTGCGATGAACGCCTACGGCCCGGCTGTGCTCAATGCAGAATCTGCAACAGATGTGCTGGTTGCCACCGTGCGCGAAGGCAAGGCTGAGGCCGCCAGCTTGGCCGGTCAGTTCGGGCGGCTGCTGCCTGCGGCCAATGAGCTGCACATCAGCTTTGATCAGGTGGGTGCTGGCCTGGCCTTCCTCACGCGCTCCACCGGCGATGCCTCGCAAGCCTCTACCCAGCTCGGCGGCATTATGAACAAGCTGCTCAAGCCTACCGAGACTGGCCGAAAAGTGCTGGCCGACTACGGTATGAGTGTTGACGGCCTGCGCGAAAGCATTCGCCAGAAAGGCCTGCTGGCGGCGCTGGTAGAATTGCGCGAAGGCCTCGGCGGCAATACCGATGCGCTGGGCAAAATCTTTGAAGATGCGCAGGCTCTCAATGGTGTGTTGCAGTTAACCGGCGAGCAGGCTGGAACTGCGGCCAAGGTCTTCGATAGCCTGGCGCAAAGTGCGGGCGCTACGGAGAAAACCTTTAAGCTCACCGAAGACGGTTTGCGCAAAGTGCAACGTGCGCAGGCCGAGCTTGATGTTGCCATGGTACGTTTTTCGGATTCTACGTTACCGCATGTTGTAAGCGGCATGGCGCTCGTGATTACGAAAGCAAGTGAGGTCAGCCAAGATATTCAGATCGCCGCTGAAAACGTAGCCGCCTTTTTACACGGTCCGGGCGGCGGCAATGAGGACCTCGTACCGCGCCGAATTGAACAAATCAAAAATCGCATACAAGAGCTGCAGGAAGAGATCGATGGTGCCGGCTTTGCATCTGATTTCTGGTCGGCATTAACCAACCCTATGACAATGGTCGAGGGGCTTGGTGGCGCAGTCTCAAATGTCGAGTCGAAAAGAAAGGAAATTGCGGATCTTCGCGCTGAGATTGTGAAGTTGCAGGATACCGGCCCTGTCAAGGTTGGTCCGATAGAACTCGGCGGCCATCTAGCCGATGAATTCGATCAGTTGATTAAAGACATCAATGCCGTTAACGAATCGGCAGGTGATACGTCGGGCATTGTTAAGCAGAAAGGCGCGCTGTCTGAGCTGCAAAAAGAAATTCAGTCAAGCCGCTCCGATTTCGTTTCCCTGCAAAAAGCGATTGAAACCGAACAGCGCGCCATGCAGGCGGAGATTAGCACCGGTCGCGATGCGGCCAATGCCATTCGGCTGCGCGCCCGGTTTATGGATCAGCTCAATGCTGTGCTGGCCGACAACAATGATCTGACCGATAAAGAAATTGCAAACCTCAAAAAATCCTTTGAAGCAAACCAGAAGCTGCGTGAAGAGGTAGCCAAGCAAGCGGAGATGAGAGCAGCTGCGCAGAAGGCCGCTGAGGCAATGCAGCAACCGTTTGAAAATGCCTTTGAAAATATTCAGCGCGCCTGGGGCGATACGCTCACCGATATGTTCCGCAATGGCGTTGACGGCTTCAAAGACTTTGGCGACAGCGTAAAAGACATTTTCGCTCGCCTGGCCGGTGAGCTGGTGGCCATGTGGAGCGCCCGTGTAATCCGGCAAATTGCCACCGGCACCAGCGCCGCAGCCTTTGCGGGCTCTGCGTCTGCTGGCGGCAGCGCGGCTGTTGGTAGCGCGCCGGGTCTGCTGCAGCAGGCTGGGCAATTGCTTGGCCTGCCAAACCTGGGCGGCGGTGCATTGGGCGCGGGCGCTATGGGTGCAGGCGTTGGCGGTCTGCTTGCGGGCCTTTCCGGCACCAGCACCAGTGCGGGGCAGGTTGGCGCCGGGTTGGGCTCACTCATTGGGTATTCCGGCAGCACTATGTTTGCAGGCCTTGGTGGCCTCGCTGGAGGCGTTGCAGGCTTTGCGGGTGCAGCTGGCGGTGAGTGGCTGGCTGACGCCTTCGGCCTGCAAAATCCTGAGCAGGCCGGCATGCTGGGTGGCATAGGGGCTGCCGTTGGCATGGGGTTGGGCGGGCCGCTTGGCGCCCTTGCCGGTGGTGCCTTGGGCTCGCTGGTAGGGGGCTCGTTTGGCGGCGGTTACGATGACCCCGACTTTATGTTTGGCACGCAAGAAACAGCCGCCGGTTTGCTCGCTGCTCAACAAACACCCTTTGGCACCGTAGGCCTGGTTGCGGCCGCCACTGAAAATCTGTCGCCAGAAACGATGCAGCGATTCAGTGACTTCGTCGCGCAGCTCGACAGGCAGATTGCGACCAATCTCACTCAGGCAGAGATTGAGGCAGCGAAAGAGGCTGCTCAAAATGCTCGGCTTCCACGAGTCAGTGTAGGCGCCACGCTCACACCTGACGAGTTGGTATTTGCCATTCGTGATCGCTACCAGGCCATTATGGAGTCGCTGGGTGTGAGTCGCGGTGGCATTACCTCTGCCGACCCGGGCGAGTTTGCCCAGCAGATAATGCGCAACTTTCAGAGCTTTACCCAACCGCGCATTGGGGTGCAGCAGCAGCTGGCGCAGTTAATGCCTGCTATCGAGCAAGAGGCCAATATGCTGATGCGGCTGCGTGAGGGTGTTGGCGATGCTTCTGCGCGCATATCCGACTTTCTCACCGGTCTCGTTACTGGCCCCAGCTCCGTGTTGGCGCCGCGTGAGGCGCTGGCCAATACCCGCGCCCGGTTTGAAGAACTGGCAGCGCAAGCGCGTGCAGGCGACATGCAGGCTTTGCAGCAGGTCTCCGGTGCTGGTCAGCAGCTGCTGGATATTTCGCGCAACCTGTTCGCCTCAAGCCCTGAATTTTTTCAGCGTTTTGATTTTGTGCAGTCAACCCTGCAAGACCTGCAAACCAACGCGCAGGCGCAGCAAGATCGCGCCGGCACCTTGCTTTCTGAGATTGGCATACAAATACAGTCTGGCAATCAGGAGCAAGGGCGGCTGCTCACAACAGCCACGGATCGGTTAACGGATCTGGTTGATCAAATGCGTGAACTCAACGACAGCCTGCAACGAGAGCTCGGCCTGACATGATTCCCGGCAATGACATTCTGGGCGATGTTGCCATTGGCGATACCGCCGCCGATGAGCTTATCGTCGCCGATAAAATCAGTCAGTTGTTGGCTGACTCTGGCGCCAACAGGGTGTACCTGCTGGAGGCAACGCCGTATGACCCTGGCGCAGAGGCGGAGACCACCGTGCGGCTGTCAGGCCCTATACCGTTTCGCACCAAGCCAACGGATACGCCAGCCAACGCAAGCTACCAGCCGCGGTTGCGTAACCCGTACAACTATTCGGTGAACTTGTGGCAAAACAACCGGGTGCTGGGTGAGCGCAAGCCCAGCTTTGGAGCCGTTGTTATCGACAACCCCGACGGCGGGCTGGATAACCTGCTGGATTATTACTGGGATGGTCGCCAGGTAAACATCAAGGTGGGCACACCAGACTTCACGTTTGCTGAATTCGAGGTGCTGTTTT
This sequence comes from uncultured Haliea sp., assembly GCF_963973825.1. Lineage (NCBI taxonomy): Bacteria > Pseudomonadati > Pseudomonadota > Gammaproteobacteria > Cellvibrionales > Halieaceae > Haliea > uncultured Haliea sp. Next base: position 7,101 of record NZ_CAXBAE010000019.1, on the reverse strand, counting down.
CTGGCACGGTCTCTGACATTGAGTGGAGCGATACAGAGCTCAAGCTGAACATTCGCGACCCAGGTGTCAAGCTGGATAAACCCATCCAGACCACGTTGTACGCTGGTACCGGTAGTGATGAAGGTGGCAGCGAGCTCAAGGGCAAGCCCAAGCCGCTGTGCTACGGCATTGCCCGGGAAGTGAAAGCAGTGCTGGTTGACAACGTTGACCTGATATATCAGGTCCACGATGGCAGCGTTGATGAGATCACCGCCGTCTATGACAAGGGCGCTACGCTCACCGATGAAGGCGACGTGGCCGATCTGCGCGCGGCGCCGGCGCCCAGCGCTGGCGCGTTTAAAACCGATGAAGCCGCAGGCCTGTTCCGGTTGGGTGCGTCGCCCGATGGGCAGGTAACAGCCGATGTGCGCGGCGACAACAGTGGCGGGTTTGTGTCTGCAGCCGCAGATATAGCCAAAAGAATTTTGACCACCAAGGGCGCACTGGTGACGGCAGATCTGGATGAGGCCTCATTCAACCGCGTAACGGCCTCAAGCCCGGCGGCTGTCGGTATAGCTATACCCGATGAGCAACGCCAAATACCTGAAGTGCTCACCGAGTTGATGGCTAACATTGGCGGATTCTGGACTCACCGTCGTAATGGAAAATTGCGTGTAGGTGTTTTGCAGGCGCCTGGTAGTGCCAGCCTGAAGCTGGGGCAGGCCGATGTGTTCGGTGTGGTATCACGCCGCCATGCGGGCAGGCCGGCAGAAACTGTGCGGCTGGGGTATGACCGAACCTGGACGGTGCAGCAAGAGGGCGCGCTTGCCGCCTCGCTCTCTGCCGACGAGAAAGCACTGCGCTCCAACCCGCACCGATTTGTTGAAAGCAGTGATGCCACCATAGCCAATAAGCATTTGCTGGCAGATGTGGTGGAGCGGCTTACTGCGATCGACAGTGACACCGACGCGCAAGCAGAGGCAGACAGGCTGCTGGAGCTGCTGAAAACGCGGCGGCACATTTACAAAGTGGGCATCGGCTGGCGCCTGTTCGCTCTTGATCTGGTCGACACCGTTACGCTCGACTTGCCGCGCTTTGGGCTTGATGGCGGGGTTGATTATCGAATCATCGGCATAACCGAGAACGCCGCCGCAAACTCGGCAGAATTGATTTTGTGGGGATAGTAAATGGCATTCCGATTGCTCAAAGACGCCTGGGTAGAAATCGACGGCGTTGATATCAGTAGCCAGGTGCGCCGCATCGGCATCCTGTACGAAGAGCCTTTTGTCGACGTAACCACCATGGGAGGCGACACCCGCGTTAATCGCGGCTCGCTCAAGAGCTGGCAGTTTCGGCTGGAAGTCGCCAGTGATTTTACCGACGGTGGTGTAGACGAAACGATCTTTGGCAAAGTTGGTACCGAGGTTCGAATACGCGCCGCCAGCGCGCAATCCGGTGCTCTCGCGGCCAATCCAATTTATGACGGCAAAGGTCTGCTGCAAAGTTTCACGCCCTTTGGTCAGCAGGTGGGCGAATTCGCCGTTCAGCAATTTCGCATCACACCGCGTGCTGCGCTGTTCCGCTATGCGGAGTCGTTGCTGCTCAGTTTTGCCACAGACGAATATGAGAGGAAAGGCGTTGTGTCTGGATTTTCTGACCTGATTACGTTCACCCGGGCAAGCACAGCTACCTACTGGGATGAGAACGGGGTGTTGCAAACCGCGGCTGTCAATGAGGCTCGCTTTGATCATGACCCTGCCGATAACTCCGCGCTGGGGATGTTGGCGGGGGAGCAGCGTACTAATTTAAAGTTGCATTGTCGTGATTTGACTGCGGCCAGTTGGTCGGGTAGTGCAACGGCGGCACGTGATACTGTGGGCATAGATGGGGAGGCAAATTCTGCAACAACGTTGACCGATGACGATGGGGCTGTGTCAGAGTTTAGAGTTCAGACTGTCACTATTCCCAATGATTCAAATAGTCATGTTGTTTCAGCTTTTGTGCTAAAAGACGCCGACGAAACCCGGTTCTCACTTTTTCGTTACCGGCTCCTGCTGGGTTCGACTGAGCTCGATTACAGGGCGTTGTTAAATACTAAAACGGGCGCATTCCTTGCTGGTATAGATGCTTCTGCATCTGACGTCACGGTCAAAGATTGCGGCAATTGGTGGCGTCTGTCAGTGGTCGTTACCAATAACAGCTCAGGTAACACGACGATCCGCGCAGAAATTTACCCGGCTGCGCGGTCGGACATGGCGGCTACCACCTTCGATGTAACGGCTACGGGTGCGATTGTTTATGATTTTGGTCAGATAGAGCTTGACTCCGTTGTTCCGACTAGTCCAATAGAAACTGGCGCTAGCACGGTTACGCGATCAGCAGATGCCGTGTCCTCCGCGATAGGTGATGACTTCAACAGCGCGGCATTCTCGCTTGTTATTGAAGGTGTGGCGCCGCCCGCCTTTGAAGATTTCCAGCCGCTTTTTGAGTATAGCGACGGCAGTTCGAGTGATTACGTGAGGGGCGCATTTTTTGCCGACGGAACCCTTCGGATTGCAATCGTTTCGGGGTCAGTAACTGTTGCGTCAGCGGTCAGTTCTGCGATGAGTGGCGATGCCAATTACAAAGTTGCAGTGCGATGTGAAAAAGACAATTTCGGGATATGCTTTAACGGTGGAGCCGTAACCACAGATTCTGCCGGAGACGTGCCGGTCGGATTGACAACGCGGCGATTTGGGGCAGCTCCCCAGACTTTGACTGGGTCGTTAAATTCTACGATCAGCATAGTGCGCGAGGAGCCTCGCGGACTCACCGACGCTGAACTGCAGCTGGAGTCTACGCTATGACCCTGTATTTAAAATCCGGCACCAAGTCTACCCTGGTGTCTGCGCTCGGCGCAGCTGGTTTGACGTTTGTAGGCGAAGACGACCAAGAGCACGTTGTTGCCACAGCCAGCCCGAACGGTATTCGTGTTGATGTTAAATGGCATGGCCAGATCAAGCAGCTGGCGGGTTACGACGAAGAGTTCGAACCTATCTGGACTGAGCATACCGGCTGGCACGCCGATGTGAAAACCGACGACCAGGTTGTTATCGATGCGCTGGCCTACGTCACGCTCGATCCGCCGCCGGCAACGCCTTATCACAAATTTGCAGGTGACTAATGGCGTTCCTGATCGCATCACCGAAGATCGGCGACGACGCAACCATTCAGGCTGCCGGCAGCGAAACCTCGGACCAGCCCGCCACCAACCTGCAGACTATGCAGCCATCGGAAGTTTGGCGTGCCACAACGCTGGGCAGCGCCTACGTTGAGTATGAGTTGGCCACCTTGCGCACAATTGATCTGGTGGCACTGCTGTACCACAACGGCAGCCCGGACGCGATGGTGCGAGTGCGTGCCGCCAGCACTCAGGCAGATCTCGCCGCCAATCCGGGTTATGACTCGGGCCCGCTTATGGCTCGCTGCGAGAAAGACTCACGCACGCTGATCTGGACAGATGAAGACGACAATCCCGCCGAGGGTGAGTACACCTACCAGCACTTTGTGCTCGACCTGGGCGGCGCCGGCAAACGCTACAGCTGGTGGCGCGCTGACGTAATCGACGCGCAAAACCCTGATGGCTACATAGAGGTCGGCCGACTGTATCTGTCGGCTGCTGAGCGCCCGGGAAAAGCGCCGCGCTATGGCTGGGGCATGGGGTTGTCAGACGGTCAGCAGCGTACCCGCGCTTTCGGGCGGCAGCTATTTACCACAGAGAAATCCACCGGCAAAACCCTTGAGATGGCTTTCGGCTCTGGTAGCGAAACAGACATGTGGGATTCGCATTTTCGCCTGCAGCGATTGCGTGGCACATCAAAGGATGTGCTCGTGGTGCTCGACACCACCAAGACGGCCCGTATGCGCGATTGGACGGTGTGTGGCCTGCTAAGCGATCCCCAGCCGTTGGTCAACGAGACCATAGGCTTTTACCAAACCTCACTTACTGTAGAAGAGCTTATACCCTAAATGGCATTTCAACTCGCTGACATGGTTCGGGAGACTACCCAGACCGGCGGTACAGGTACGTATAGCCTGGGTGGCGCCATCGATCGCTATCAGACATTTGTCGACGGCGTGGGTGATGGTAACTCCACCTACTACAGCGTTATCAGCGACAGCGATTTCGAGATTGGCATAGGTACAGTTGCAGTTGGCAGCCCGGATACCCTCAGCCGGGATACTGTGCTGGCCAGCTCTAATGCTGATGCCGCGGTGAGCTGGCCTGCGTCAGGTACGCGTACAGTCATTACCTGTTACCCGACAGGGCGCAACGCCCTGTTTGACAACAATCAGGATCTGACGTTGTTGCGCGATCTGATTCTGGCCCGTCATATTTTGCTGGGCACCACCACAACGCAAGTGCAGGGTCAGGCCAGTGTATCGAACATTATCGATTTTATTGCGGGAGCCGGCGGGAGCATAGATGTTCGGGTTGGTGGTACGCCGGTAGACAGGTTCCCGTCGGGAACTCGCATGCTGTTTCAGCAAACCACGCCACCTACAGGGTGGACTAAAGAAACGGGTGGAACCTACGACGACACAGCTCTTCGTATCGTTACCGGGGCGGTTGGCAGTAGAACAGCTACTTCAGCATTTAGTACCGTGTTTGGGAAGACTGCTACAGATGGGCACACGCTCACCGTAGCGCAAATGCCTGTGCACAATCACACTCAGCGTGCCAATGAGGTGGTCGGTGTCACTCTCGGTACCGGTGCGTCCGCCCTTGATCCAGATCCGGACACTATGATTGTCACCGCTGGCTCGACGGCCAATGCGGGTAGTGGCAACGCGCACTCACACAACATGGATATCCGAGTCAATTACCACGACGTAGTTATTGCTGCGAAGGATTAAGCGTGCTTAAAAGATCAGGCGAAACTGGTGACTATTGCCCGTTTGTCAGGAAGAAATGTCTCGAAGGTCAGTGTGCTATGTGGACCCACGTTCGGGGCAAAGACCCGCAGACCGGTGCCGATATAGATCACCATGGTTGTTCGCTGGCCTGGCTTCCGGTTCTGCTGATAGAGAACGCCAACGAAACCCGAAAAACGTCTGCCGATGTTCAAAGCTTTCGCAATGAAGTTGCCGCAACGGTAGAAGCCTTTGTGCCAGGATCTCGCCCCGGGATAGAGCGAGCCCGGCAGCTGGTCGGAAAGACCTGACCGTCGATTTTGCTAGACCTTCCGGAGGTGCCATGAAAAAAACTGCCATCGCGGTGGGCTTGTTTGTGCTCACCATTATCGCCGCGCTGTATTCAATGAACAGCGAAGCGCAGCCACGGGTTGCGCTCGGCACCACGTTCAACAAATCATCGCTCACCTACGGCGAGGTTTCCTACGAGTGGCGCAGCTGGGAGGCTGCGTTAGGCAGAGTGGGTGAAGGCCGTACCGACCAAGGCAATCAAAGCGTTGTCGATGTCTACTCAGTCTCCTATCTGGTTCGGCCCGCTTGGTGTGTGGGCAACTTCTGCAGCTACTTCCGTCTGGGCGTCGCCAGGGTAGACACCTCGCCGCTGGTTGGTAGCAGCAACTACCGAACGGGCATCGGCATCGAGCACAGGCACATTGCGATCGAGTACTTCCATATCTCGTCTGCTGGTATCCACAGCAACAACACCGGCATCGATGGCATTGCGCTGAGGATATACCTCTCTCCGGACTGACAGGTGGCACCATGGCTGAACTAATCCTGACACGACACTCCTACTCGCCAACGGAAACCATGGGCCACCTGCGCCTGCCAGACGGCCGCGTACTGCACACCATCGAGCGGCCGTGGATTCCCGACAAAGAGGCTGGCTCCAAACCGTTCAAAAGCTGCGTGCCTGATGGGCCCTATGACCTGGTGCCGCACCACGGCGATGACTGGACGGAAACTTGGGCGCTGGTCAATCCGGCGCTGAAGGTGTGGCACTACGAGAAAGACATGGACGGCGCCGGTCGCTATGCCTGCCTGTTCCACCCCGCCAATTGGGTAGAGAACGTTGTTGGGTGCATCGGCCCGGGGCTGGCCCGCACCATCTTTAGAGACCGTGATGAGCTGGGTGTTACCAGCAGCCAAGCGGCCATGAATATTCTGCGCAATATGCTCCACCCGGGTGCCCGTGGGCACCGGTTGATTATTCAGCCGCATCCAGGGGCGAGGATCAGTCAGGATGGATAGGCCGCTGAGCCAGTTCGGCGGCCGCCGCTTTCTACTCTGCTTGGGCTGCGGTATCGCCTGCACGGGGCTGGTTTTCCTCGGCAAGATAGATGCAGGCACATTTCGCGACATCATCATCGCGACGATCGGCGCGTATATCACCGGCAGCACCTGGCAAAAAATTAAATCTCGCGGTGGAGAGGTTGGTGATCCCTGATGTTGGCGCCGCAAGATATCACTCCGATCTTCTGGGGTGCGGTCGGCGGGTTATTGCTATTCGCTCTCAGCATCTCGGCTGTCGTCGATTTCTTCATCTGGTGGCACTGATATGAACATCAAGCTTATTGCAGCATCGGCACTCATAGCGTTTATCGCGGCGTGGCAGGTTCAGGCGTGGCGCTACGGAGGGGCCATAGAGAAAATTGCGCATGCGCATACTGAGGCGCTTCGACAGGCTGAGTCAGATGCCAGAAAAGCCGAGAAGGAGCTATCCAGTGTTACGGCGGAGATTGACCGGTTGTCCGAACAAGCCCGAGAGAACGTCCGTGTTGTGACCGAGACCGTCGAAAAAGAGGTGATAAGATATGTGGAAACAGATCCTTCAGCTGGCGATTGTCAGCTGTCTCTTGGTTGGGTGCGCGCACACGACAACGCCACCCACGCAGAAATGCCCCAAAATCCCGCCCCCTCCGGCGCACCTGATGACGCCGCCGGCCCGGCTACAGACGTTGACGCCCTTAGAGCCGTCAGCCGCAACTACCGAACCTGCGTCGGAGAGCTACAGCGGCTGAGTGGATTGCAGGCTTATGTCGAGCAAGTATGTCTGGTTGAGCGGTAAAGCTGAAACGGCAGTGCCTGCAAAATGCCTCCAGTATTTTTATCTCAGCTTTAGTTTATTGATTTAAAAGCGCTTTATTTTTTGTTTGTACAATCCATCAT
>NZ_CAXBAE010000018.1:0-37500 GCF_963973825.1 uncultured Haliea sp. | reverse complement strand
AATTACTTCAATACACTACCGCTGCGCCTGCAGCTGCAACAACTCGGCAAATGCCGCTTCATGGATGCATCGGAGTTCGCCGATGGTGTCGAAAAACTGCGCGGCAAGAAGCTGGTGATCATCGGCTGTGGCGCCCAGGGCCTGAACCAGGGCCTCAACCTGCGCGACAGCGGGCTTGATGTGTCCTACACCCTGCGCGACAGCGCCATCGCCGAAAAACGGCAATCGTGGAAGAACGCAACCGAAAACGGCTTCACGGTAGGCACCTACCAGGAACTGATCCCGCAGGCCGACCTGGTGTTGAATCTGACGCCCGACAAGCAGCACAGCGCCGTGGTCGCCGAGGTCATGCCGCTGATGAAAAAGAACGCCTGCCTCGCCTATTCACACGGCTTCAACATCGTCGAAGAGGGGATGAAAATCCGGGAAGACCTCACGGTGATCATGGTTGCACCCAAGTGCCCCGGCACCGAGGTGCGGGAAGAATACAAGCGCGGGTTCGGCGTACCGACCCTGATTGCCGTGCACACCGAAAACGACCCACGAGGCGAAGGCCTGGAGCTGGCAAAAGCCTATGCCGCAGGCACGGGTGGCCACCGTGCCGGTGTTCTGGAATCCTCCTTCATCGCGGAAGTGAAATCCGACCTGATGGGCGAGCAGACCATTCTCTGCGGCATGCTGCAAACCGGCTCCATCCTCTGCTTCGACAAAATGGTAGAGAAAGGCATTGAGCCCGGCTACGCCTCCAAACTGATCCAGTACGGCTGGGAAACCGTGACTGAAGGCCTCAAGCACGGCGGCATTACCAACATGATGGACCGTCTGTCCAACCCCGCCAAGTTGCGCGCGTTTTACCTGGCGGAAGAACTCAAGGACATCATGCGCCCGCTGTATGAGAAGCACCAGGACGACATCATGACCGGGCACTTCTCGCGCACCATGATGGAGGACTGGGCCAACGACGATGCCAACCTGCTCAAGTGGCGCGCCGCCACCGCAGAAACCGCTTTCGAGAACACGCCCAACACCGCTGCGGAAATCAGCGAACAGGCGTTCTACGACAACGGCATCCTGATGATTGCAATGGTCAAGGCCGGCGTCGAACTGGCCTTCGAGACCATGGTCGCAGCGGGCATTATCGATGAATCCGCATACTACGAGTCCCTGCACGAAACGCCGCTCATCGCCAATACGATTGCGCGCAAGAAGCTGTATGAGATGAACGTTGTGATTTCCGATACCGCGGAATACGGCTGTTACCTCTTCGATCACGCCTGCCGCCCGCTGCTGAAGGACTTCATGGCGAATATCGACACAGACGTGATTGGCAAAACCATCGCCGGCGACAACGGCGTCGACAATCGGGAGCTGATTGCCGTGAACGAAAAGATCCGCTCACACCCGGTGGAGATCGTGGGCAAGAAGCTGCGTGGCTACATGACGGCGATGAAACGTATCGTCTGAGGGTTTCAGGCGCTGGAACATCCGTGGGGCCCTTCGGGGCCCTTTTTTATGGTGATGGTTGTTCGGGGCAGGCTTTGGTGCGTGCCGGGATCAGGGGCATGGCGGACGCTGGTTCGTGCCGGAATCGGGGGCGTGGCGGGATCGGGGGCGTGGCGGGATCGGGGGCGTGGCGGACGCTGGCACCCGTGGGGCTTGCCGGGAACCGCTACGAGCACATCCATGTGCTCGTAGCGGTTCCCGCCCGGCCCTTGCGGCCATCGCGTTCGCCACCCAACCCGCGGTCCAAGAAAGCCCCGAGCCGAGCACCCTAGAGCCTGAGCACTTTCTCCCCGCGAGAGATCCCAGCCACCCCAGACCGCACAACCTCGAGAATATCCGCTTCGGCCATCGCCGCCACGAACGAATCGAGCTTCTCCCCCGTCCCGGTGAGCTGAATGGTGTAGGTATTGGGCCCCACATCCACAATCTGGCCACGGAAAATGTCCGTCGTGCGCTTGATTTCGTCGCGCATGGCGCCACTCGCCCGCACCTTGATCAGCATCAGGTCGCGCTCGATGTGCGCGCCCTCGGAAAGATCTACCAGTTTGACGACATCCACCAGCTTGTTCAGCTGCTTGGTAATCTGCTCCATAGTCTTGTCGTCGCCTGTGGTGGTCAGTGTCAGGCGGGATAGCGTGAGATCCTCGGTTGGAGCCACGTTCAGCGTTTCGATGTTGTAACCGCGCTGGGAAAACAGGCCGATAACCCGTGACAGCGCACCCGGCTCGTTTTCCAGCAGTATGGAAATGATGCGTCGCATGTCAGGTCCTCTCGTTTTTGCTGAGCCACATATCCTTCATGGCGCCGTTGGGCGCGACATGCATCGGATACACGTGTTCCATGGGGTCGATAAAGATGTCGAGGAACACCAGCCTGTCCTTCATCGCAAACGCCTCCTCCATGCGCTGATCCAGTTCCTCGAGGCGTGTGACCTGTATCCCGACGTGACCGTAGGACTCCACCAGCTTCATGAAGTCCGGCAGCGAGTCCTCGTAGGTGCTCATGGCATAGCGCCCCTCGTACTGCATGTCCTGCCACTGCTTCACCATACCCAGGTAGTTATTGCGCAGGTTGATGATCTTGATTGGAGTGCTGTACTGCTTGCAGGTGGAGAGCTCCTGGATATTCATCTGGATACTGCCTTCACCGGTCACGCAGGCGACTTCCATATCCGGGAAGGCCAGCTTGACCCCCATGGCTGCGGGCAGACCAAAGCCCATCGTCCCCAGACCGCCCGAGTTGATCCAGCGACGTGGCTTGTCGAATTTGTAGTACTGCGCAGCGAACATCTGGTGCTGGCCGACATCTGACGTCACATAGGCATCACCGCCGGTCACACGATACAGGCTCTCGATAACCTGCTGCGGCATGATGCGATCACTCTCGCCGTAGCGACGCCCGGTCCACAGGCCGTGCTTGGCACGCCACTCATCGATTTGTTGCCACCAGCGCCCGAGGGCCGCCGTATCCGGCTGTTTGGGATCTTTTTCCTGCAGGCTTTCGAGAATATCCAGCAGGTCCTCAAGCACCGACTGCACCGGCCCGACAATGGGAATGTCCGCCGCCACCGTCTTCGAGATTGACGTGGGGTCGATGTCGATGTGAATGATCTTGGCCCCGGGACAGAAGCGCGAAACCGTATTGGTGACGCGATCATCGAAGCGCGCGCCCACCGCCAGAATCACGTCGCTGTGGTGCATCGCCATGTTGGCCTCATAGAAGCCGTGCATGCCCAGCATGCCGAGGAACTGGCGGTCTGTCGCAGGGTAGGCCCCAAGTCCCATCAGCGTGTTGGTCACCGGGTAATTGAGCTTGCGCGCCAGCCGGGTGAGCAGTTCACTGCTCTCTCCCAGAATGACACCGCCTCCTGCGTAGATGACCGGTCGCTTGGCGCTCAGCAGCAGCTTCGCCGCCTTGCGTATCTGCCCGGTATGGCCACGCTGGGCGGGCGCGTAGGAACGCAGCTTGACGGTTTCTGGGTAGTGGTATTCGAATTTCGCATCGGGGCGCGTGCAATCCTTGGGAATGTCGATGACCACAGGACCCGGACGGCCAGTGGTGGCAATATGGAACGCCTTGCGAATGGTCGCCGGAATATCCTCGGCACGACGAATCATGAAGCTGTGCTTCACAATGGGGCGAGAGATGCCCACCATGTCGGTTTCCTGAAATGCGTCTTCGCCGATCAGGTGCGTCGCTACCTGCCCGGACAGGACCACCATGGGTATTGAATCCATGTAGGCGGTGGCGATCCCGGTAATCGCGTTGGTCGCGCCGGGCCCCGAGGTGACCAGCACCACCCCTGGCTTGCCGGTGGCGCGCGCGTAGCCGTCCGCCGCATGGGTCGCCGCCTGTTCGTGACGCACCAGTACGTGAGGCACCTTGCTGGTTTTGAACAGGGCGTCGTATATGTGCAGGACCGCACCGCCCGGATAGCCGAATATGTACTCTACGCCCTCATCTTCGAGCGCTTTGGCGATCATCTCGCCGCCGGATAACAGCTCCACAATGTCTCTCCCACTAACGTAAACGCCCGGCGCGTAACCCTCGCCGAAGCAGTTCAAGTTGCTGTGTGGACGTTGCGGAAACCGGTACCTGACCCGGTACCCGGCTGGCGACGCCACCCCCTGGGCGCGATACACTGCTCGAGACCCGCCACCGGCATGCTGCGGCGGCGCTCCGCGGAGGAAATCGATCACGAACACCCGTGTATCGGTCGCCCTGCGAGGTAGCGCAGTGTCTGGCCCTCAATCCCGCCAGTGCGGCGCGGATTGAATACGGGACTCATGAACAGCCGCTGTGAATAATGACATCACAGCGGTAGACCAGTGGCCGGGGGTACCCGGAATTAGTCGTTACCACTCAAGAGACCCGCCTATTGTTTGCGCCGCGCGCAGGCTTGTCAACGTGAAAAACCCGCAGAGGATGGAATTTGCCTGAACAGGCGCATTGCGCCTCCGCCCGGGCTGGGGTACTTTAACCACGAACGCCTTCCAGAACAGGGACAATGCGTGTGAAATCAGCACTCCGCAAGGGTCTCGGCAGCACCCTGATAATGCTGTTGGCTACGGCCAGTCTGCAACTGGCCGCTGCAGACACCCACTACCGCTGGCAGGATGGCCGCGGCAACCCGGTGTACAGCGATCGGCCGCCGCCAAAGGGCACCGAGTATGAGGTCATTTCCTCTCGCTCCGGGCTGAAGCGGGTGGTGAGCGCTGACGAAGGTGCTGTGCCCCCGGAGGTCGTGCCGCGTCCGGGCAACCGGTTTGACCAGGTCGATGAGTCCGACATGGCGCGCAGCAAGAAAAATCCGGAGTTCTGTGAGACGGCCCGCAATAACCTCGCCACGTTGAACAAACCAGGGCGCATCCGTCTGCGCAACGACCAGGGCGAACTGCGGTATCTGGATGAAGAGCAGATTGCCGCCGAGCGCGCCAAGGCAGAAGAGGCGATTCGCCAGTACTGCGACTGATCCGGCGAAACATGCGCGCCTCCAGCGTGTCCCGCGCACCTGAGTGAAGCCTCCCCGACTGCAATCGGCGCTGATCGCGCTGGCTGTGGCACTCCTTGTCGGGGCGTTACTGGCCTGGGTAATCCACCCGCAACTCAGCAGCAACCGCCGCAGCGATGCAATGAACAGTCTGCTCCGTGCACAGCTCCTGCAACAGCGCTGGCATTCGGCGCACGGGCGTTTCGGCAGTGTGCAGGACATCTGGCCTCACCCACAGGGACTCTCCCTGGCCGGACACTATGTCCTTGGCGACGCCACGGATATTCTGCCCGAAGGCCCGAGTGAAGCGGCTTACGCCATGCAGGCAACACCGCGAGGTCGCCAGGCCGACGACCCCTGCGGCACCTTCGTGGTGACACAGGACGGTGTCCTGCTGCAAGCGCCCTGGGCCGGAGCCGCCTGCTGGTCGCGGTGAAGCGACCAGCAGCGACCTGACTCAGGCCTTGCTGAACGTGCTGCCTTCACCAGCCACATCCACCCGAATCGTGTCCCCCGGTACAAACTCACCGGACAGGATACGCTGTGCCAGGGGGTTCTCCAGCTCCTGCTGGATAGCGCGCTTCAGGGGGCGGGCACCGTATACCGGGTCGTAGCCGACAGCGGCGAGGCGGTCCATGAAGGCATCGGTAATCTCGATGGACAGTTCGCGCTCTGCCAGACGCTTGCGCAGCCACTGCAGCTGGATGTCGGCGATATGCCGGATCTGGTCCGCGGCCAGCGGATGGAAGACCACCGTCTCGTCGATACGGTTGACGAACTCGGGACGGAAGTGCCGCCCGACCACACCCATCACCGCCGCTTTCATCGCCGGGTAGTTCTCCTCGCCCGACATTTCCTGAATCAGATCTGAGCCGAGGTTCGACGTCATCACGATCACGGTGTTGCGGAAATCGACCGTACGCCCCTGGCCATCAGTCAGGCGCCCGTCGTCCAGCACCTGCAGCAGGATATTGAACACATCCGAGTGGGCCTTTTCGATTTCATCCAGCAAGAGCAGGGAATACGGGCGCCGGCGCACAGCCTCGGTCAGATAACCGCCCTCCTCGTAACCCACATACCCGGGCGGTGCGCCGATCAGCCGGGCCACGGAGTGCTTCTCCATGAACTCGGACATATCGATGCGCACCATGGCCTGCTCGCTGTCGAACAGGAACTCGGCCAGGGCCTTGCACAGTTCGGTCTTGCCGACCCCGGTCGGCCCCAGGAACAGGAACGAACCGTTGGGGCGATTGGGATCGGAGAGGCCGGCGCGCGAGCGACGCACGGCATCGGATACCGACTTGACCGCCTCGTCCTGGCCGACAACCCGCTGGTGCAGGAAGTCTTCCATACGCAGCAGTTTCTCGCGATCACCCTCCAACATCTTGGATACCGGTATGCCGGTCCAGCGGGATACCACCTCAGCCACCTCTTCATCGGTAACCTTGTTGCGCAGCAGCGTGCGCTCCTCGGTTTCGGCTGCCTGTGCGGACGCCAGCTGCTTCTCCAGCTCCGGTATGCGCCCGTACTGCAGCTCGGACATGCGGGTGAGGTCGCCGGCACGGCGCGCTGCCTCCAACTCGAGCTTGACCTGTTCAAGGTCACTCTTGACCTGTGCCTCGCCCTGCAAGGAGGCCTTCTCTGCCTTCCACACTTCCTCCAGATCCGAGTATTCGCGCTCGACCTTGTCGATTTGCTCGGTGAGCAGTTCCAGCTGCTTGCGGGCCCCGGCATCGGAGTCCTTTTTCACGGCTTCGCGCTCGATCTTGAGCTGAATCAGGCGGCGCTCAAGCCGATCCATGGCCTCGGGCTTGGAATCGATCTCCATACGGATACGGCTGGCGGCCTCATCAATGAGGTCGATGGCCTTGTCCGGCAACTGCCGGTCGGTGATATAGCGTGTCGAGAGCCGGGCCGCAGCGATGATGGCGCCGTCGGTAATATCGACCGAGTGGTGCACCTCATAGCGCTCTTTCAGGCCGCGCAGGATGGCTATGGTGTCTTCCTCGCTGGGCTCATCCACAAGCACTTTCTGGAAGCGCCGCTCCAGGGCTGCATCCTTCTCGATATACTTGCGATACTCATCCAGGGTGGTTGCGCCAACGCAGTGCAGCTCACCGCGCGCCAATGCGGGCTTCAGCATGTTCCCGGCATCCATGGAACCCTCGGCCTTGCCGGCGCCCACCATGGTGTGCAGTTCGTCGATGAACAGAATGACCCGGCCTTCCTGCTTCGAGAGCTCGTTGAGCACGGCTTTCAGGCGCTCCTCGAAGTCGCCACGGTATTTGGCGCCCGCCAGTAGCGCACCGAGGTCCAGCGACAGAATACGCTTGTCCTTCAGGCCCTCCGGCACTTCGCCATTGATCACGCGCTGCGCCAACCCCTCGATGATGGCGGTCTTGCCCACACCGGGCTCGCCGATAAGCACCGGGTTGTTCTTGGTGCGGCGCTGCAACACCTGGATCGTACGCCGAATCTCGTCATCACGACCGATTACCGGGTCCAGCTTGCCCTGCTCGGCCCGCTCCGTGAGGTCGATGGTGTATTTGTCCAGCGCCTGCCGGGACTCTTCGGCTTCCGGGTTGTGCACAGCTTCACCTCCACGCATCTGTTCAATCGCGCCCTGCAGGGCCAGCGCAGTCACGCCGTGCTGTTTCAGCAGCTCGCCGGCGACACCCTTGCTCTCGACCAGCGCCAGCAGGACCAGTTCGCTGGAAATGTAGGTATCGCCGCCTTTCTGTGCCAGTTTGTCGCTGACGTTGAGGATGCGCGTCAGGTCGTTGGAGACATGCACATCGCCGGCATTCCCACTCACCCTGGGCAAGCTCTCCACAGCCTTGCTGACGCCTTCCGCGAGGCCGGTGACATTGGCCCCCACCTTCTGCAGCAGCGGCCGCGTGGAGCCCCCCTGCTGCTGGAGCAGGGCCGCCAACAGGTGCACGGGCTCTATAAAATTGTGATCCTTGCCCAACGCCAGTGACTGGGCGTCGGCCAGTGCAAGCTGCAGCTGGTTGGTCAATTTGTCCATTCTCATTGCTCAATATCTCCTTGCGCGCCAGTCGAAGGTGCTGGCAGTGCATCAATCCATGAGCAGTCAATGGGGGCAAAAAGACCCTGTTTCAAGTGTGGGTTCAGGGTGGACCTGAGGCGCGATTGAGGTAGATCAAGCTTGCCATGCGGCCGGTCACCCCGTCGCGCCGATACGAGTAGAAGCGCTGGCGGTCACTGAAGGTACAGAAGCCGCCACCGAAAATGGCTGTCACACCAGCGGCCTGCAACCGCAGCCGCGCCAGCCGGTAGATGTCGGCATAGAAATGACCTTTGCGCGCCGCCGGGACAAAGGCCAGAGACGTCTCGGGACCCGCGCCGCCAGCGAGAAACGCGTCCCGGACTTCGGCTCCCACCTCAAAGGCCCCTGGCCCGATGGCCGGCCCCAGCCAGGCCAGCAGGCGATCGGGGGCCACCGGCAAGGCGTGCACGGTGGCCTCAAGCACGCCCGCTGCAAGGCCACGCCACCCGGCGTGCGCCGCCGCCACCGCGGTCGCCCCGCGGTCGCAAAACAGCACCGGCAGGCAGTCCGCTGTCAGCACGGCACAGGCAATACCCGGGTCGCGCGTCCAGCTACCATCCGCCTCCGGTGTCTCGCCGGCACACTGCGCAGGCACCACCGTAGCGCCGTGCACCTGCGCCAACCACTGCACCCGGGTACCTGTGGCGAGGCAGGTCTGCAGCCGCTCTCGGTTGCCCGCCACAGTCGCCGCCTCGTCGCCGACGTGATTTCCCAGGTTAAATGTGTTCCAGGGTGTGCTGCTCAACCCACCCAGGCGGGTGGTGGCCAGCGCCGACACCGTCGCGGGCGCCGGCCAGTCAGGCGTGATCAGGCCGGGCCTGTACACCATCTTCTTCCTCCAGCACGGCCAGCAGGGCGCGCATGTCCTCGGGCAAGGGGCATTCAAACTGCATCGCCTCACCGCTGACCGGGTGCAACAGACCCAGGGATTCGGCGTGCAAGGCCTGGCGCGGGAAACCCCGGAGCGCAGTGATCAGTCGCTCCGAGGCGCCGCGGGGGATACGCGGACGCCCACCGTAGGCCGGGTCGCCGACCAGCGGGTAGTGTCGATGGGCCATGTGCACTCGGATCTGGTGGGTGCGGCCGGTTTCAAGATTCACGGTAATGCGGGTGTGATGAGCAAAGCGACGGGCGATGCGGTAGTGCGTGACCGCCGGCTTGCCGCCGCTGACCACCGCCATTTTCTTGCGCTGGCGCGGATGTCGCCCAATCGGTTCATCGATGGTGCCGCCTCCCGTCATGGCCCCGATACATACCGCACAGTACTGGCGCTTGACGGTACGCGCCTGCAGCTGGGCGACCAGGTGATGGTGCGCGGAAAGCGTTTTGGCCGCCACCATCACGCCCGAGGTCTCCATATCCAGCCGGTGCACAATGCCACCGCGGGGCAACTGCGCCATTGTCGGCGCATGGCCGATGAGGGCGTTGACCAGGGTGCCATCGGCATGCCCCGCGGCGGGGTGCACCACCAGGCCCGCGGGTTTGTTCAACACGAGGATGCTCTCGTCCTCGTAGAGGATATCGAGTGCAATGCGCTCCGGCTGCCAGCTGACTTCGTCCTCCAGCGCCGCGTCAACGGTGAGCGCCGTGCCCGCCCTGACCTTGTCCCGCGGCCGACACACCTTGCCATCCGCCAACAGCTCACCGCGCTTGATCCAGGTCTGCAATCGGGAGCGGGAGTATTCCGGAAACAGCCTGGCTGCTGCCTGGTCAAGCCGCTCGCCGTCGAGAGCAGCCTCCACTTCAGCTGTGCCACGGATCCTGTCTGTCATCGGAATTCCTGTTTATGCCCCGTAGGCGATGTGGTTAAATAGCGACCTCAGTACATTCCCAGTCTATCACGCCAGCGGTTGCCACTTTGTTGAAATCACTGAAAATCACTCCGTTCCTGCTGCTCCTCGCCCTGCTCGTCGGCTGTGCCGGGAACGATGAACTCGACGATCTGTCTGCCGACAGCGGCGAACAGCAGATGTATGAAAACGCCCAACGCTACCTGCGCAGCCGTAATTACGATCTCGCGGTGCGCAGCCTGCAGCTGCTGGAGTCACGCTATCCGTTTGGCAAATACGCCGAGCAGGCGCAGCTGGAACTGATTTACGCCCACTACGGGGCCTACGAGCACGAGGCCGCCGTAGAGGCCGCGGACCGATTCATCCGCCTGCACCCCCAACACCCCAGCGTCGACTATGCGTACTACATGAAAGGACTGTCCGCATACTCGGCAAAGTCCGACATCTTCGCGCGCTTCCTGCCGACCGACGAAAGCAGCCGCGACATGAAGCATGCGCGGGAGGCCTTCGCCGAGTTTGCCCAGCTGGTGGCCCGCTACCCCAACAGTCCCTATGCGGCAGACGCCAAGGCACGCATGGTGCACCTGCGCAACCTGCTGGCGCGGCATGAAATCCTGGTGGCCAACTACTACTTCCGCCGCGGCGCCTATCTGGCCGCCACCAATCGCGGACGCTACGTGGTCGAGAACTTCCAGCGCACACCCGCCGTCGCCGATGGCCTGGCCGTCATGGCCCAGGGCTACATCCTGCTCGGGATGAACGACCTTGCCGAAGATGCCATCGAGGTGCTGAAGCTCAACTACCCGGACTACCCCGCCCTGGACAAGGACGGGAACTTCCGTTCGGATTACTCACTGGACGGGCCGGAACGCTCGATCATAAATCGGGTCACGCTGGGCCTGTTCGATCCGCCAGAAGTCCCTGAGTTCGATACCCGGGAACTCTACCGCCAACCGCGGTAACTACTCGCCGGGTGTCCAGGCAGAGGTGATCGGGTAGCGCCGGTCGCGACCGAAGCCGCGGCGCGTAATACGGACTCCGACAGGCGCCTGGCGCCGCTTGTACTCGTTGAGGTCCACCAGCCGCAACACCCGGTGCACCTGCTCGGCGTCCATGCCCGAGGCAATGATGGCCGCGGCACTGAAATCCTGCTCCACATACAGCTCCAGTATGCGGTCGAGTACCGGGTAGGGGGGCAGACTGTCCTCGTCTTTCTGGTCAGGTGCCAGCTCTGCCGAAGGCGGCCGGTCAATCACACGCTGGGGTATGCATGGCGCTATGCTGTTGCGGTAACGCGACAGTTCGAACACCAGGGTCTTGGGCACATCCTTGAGCACGTCGAAACCGCCCGCCATGTCGCCGTACAGCGTGGAATAACCCACGGCCAGTTCGCTCTTGTTTCCGGTGGTCAACACCAACAGGCCCTTCTTGTTGGAAATCGACATCAGCAGCACTCCGCGGCAGCGCGCCTGCAGGTTCTCTTCCGTGGTATCCGTCCGGGTTCCCGCGAACTCGTCCTGCAGTGCGGCCATGAACGACTCGTAAATTGGCTCGATGGAAATGACCTTGTGAGCCACACCCAGCAGGGCAGACTGCTCCGCAGCATCCTCGACGCTCATTTGCGCGGTGTAGCGGAAGGGCATCATCACCGCCTCCACCCGCTCGGGACCCAGGGCCTCAACGGCAACCGCCAGGGTCAACGCGGAATCAATGCCACCCGACAGACCCAACACAACGCCACGAAAGCGGTTTTTATTCACGTAATCGCGCAGGCCCAGCACCAGGGCCTGCCAGGTTGCCTCCAGCTCGTCCAACGGTGCCGCCTGATCCTCACCTGCCAGACAAAGCACTTCGCCTTCGCGGTGCGCCGTCAGCCAGTACTCCCCCTCGACAAAGTTCGGCGCTGTGGCCACCCGGTTGCCCTGCGCATCAACGGCGAAGGAGCCGCCATCAAACACCAGCTCGTCCTGCCCGCCCACCTGGTTCACATAGACGATGGGGCACTGGTTGCTGCGTGCGCGATCCGCCACCAGATCCCAGCGCTCTATGCGCTTGCCGCGGTGGTAGGGTGAGGCGTTGAGGTTGAGCACCAGCTCGGCCCCGGCGCGTGCCGCTTCACGCACCGGCCCCGGCTCCCAGATGTCCTCGCACACCGTCAGTCCGACGCGAACGCCCTCGATCTGCACCACACAGGGACTGTCGCCCTTCTGGAAATAGCGCATTTCGTCAAAGACCTGGTAGTTCGGCAGACACTGCTTGCGGTATTCCGCGACGATTTCACCCCGATGCAGCACTGCAGCTACGTTATACAGGGCGATGCCCTCCCGGCGCGGATAGCCCAGCACCAGCCAGCTGTCACCGGTCATCGCCGCCTTGATCGCCTGCAGCGACTGGTTCACACGCAGCTCAATGCTGGGGCGCAGCAACAGGTCTTCGGGGGGATAGCCGCTGAGGGTCAGCTCGGGGAACACCAGTACCGGTGCGCTGACCTGGCTCTCCGCCCGCCGCATGGCGTCAATAACGCGGGCAGTATTCCCCTCGAAATCGCCGACGAGGGTATTCATCTGCACCATGAGTATGTTGAGCCTGGACATGGAGTTTCCGCGTTTGCTGTGAGGGAGGCTGTATTTTCCGGGAAAGCGGCCCCGGCTGCCAGACCCGGGTGCGAATTACTCGCCTACAGCGGATGCACTGCAGCCTGGCGTTTCACACCCTGCACAGCCTGTTACACTAATCGCTCCACTGGACTCAGGCTCGATTGCCGCGTGACTCGACCCGCGATTTTGACCCGGCCTCCCCCACGGGCCGTTTCGCAACAGAATGTTCTGTTGTTTCGTATCTACGTCGCCTACCGCTCGATGTTGTCCGTGGTGCTGCTGATCATGTTGATCAGCCCCAACACGCGACAACTGGTCGGCGCGTTGAACCCCTCACTGTATGTTGGCGTGGCGTCCGCCTATCTCGCCTCCAGCGCGCTGCTGCTCGCGGCGTTGGCGTGGCAGTGGCGTTTCAACCAGCGCGCTCTGTTTGGCGTATTCCTGGTGGACATCATCGCCGTCGTACTGATGGCAGATGCCAGTGGCGGCATGATCAGCGGCTTGCCCGTATTGCTGGTCGTCACCGTGGCGGCCTCGTCGGTGATGATCCCCAACCGTACGCTTGCCACGCTTCTGGCGGCCCTCAGCTCACTGGCCATCCTGTCTGACACCGTCTGGCTGATTCTGCGCAACAGCCTGGAGCTCAATGCGCTGTTTCCCGCCGGGCTGCTAGGACTGCTGATCTTCGGCGTCTCACTGATGGTTCAGTTCGTCGCCACACGCCTCGGGCGCGCCGAGGAACTGGCGCGGAGCCGCGCCAGCGACCTGTACAACCTGCAGCGCCTCAACGAGCAGATCGTGCAGCATATGCAAACCGGAATTCTGCTGGTCGCCGACAGCGGCGCCGTGCGCGTCATGAACAAGGCGGCCAGTGTGATGCTGTCGCCGGAACGCCCGATCACCATGGAACAAGGGCGAAAGCTGAGCGACTACAGTGAAGACCTGGCGCAGCAGTTCCAGCACTGGAGAGAAACCCAGCAGCACCGCGCACAGCCTTTCAGGGTCGCCGAGGATGCACCGGCGGTCATTGCCCACTTCCGCGAGCTCCAGTCCGGTGGCGAACGGGAGACCCTGGTGTTTATTGAGGACTACACTCCCATTACCCGCTACGCACAATCGCTGAAACTGAATTCCCTGGGGCGCCTGACCGCAAGCATTGCCCACGAGATCCGCAATCCGCTGGGCGCCATCAGCCATGCCGCACAGCTGTTACGCGAGTCTTCCGGACTGTCCGAGCCGGATCGTCGCCTCACCGACATCATCCAGCAGCACAGCCGACGGGTGAACCAGACCGTGGAGAGCGTGCTGCAGATATCGAGGCGCGAGCCGCCGAGGCCGGAGTACATCCTGCTCGCCGAATGGCTGCCGAACTTTGTGGGCAACTACCTTGATGCGGGCAAGGACATGGCGGAAATCACCATCGATTGCAGCTACCCTGACCTGCTGGTCGAGTTCGACCAGGAAAACCTGCAACGCGTGCTCACCAATCTGCTGGACAATGCCCTGCGCCACAGCCGCATGGCCACGGGCAGGGAAACCGCCCGCATCGAGGTCAGCCTGGACTTCACCAAACACCAGTGCCTGATTGACGTGATCGACGCGGGAGCCGGCGTACCCGCCCAGGAGCAGCCGCTGCTGTTCGAGCCGTTCTACACGACGGTCAGCGAAGGCAGTGGCATGGGGCTGTTCCTGTGCAAAGAGTTATGTGAAATGAACAACGCCGACCTGTACTATCGCAGCACCACGCGCGGAGAAAGCTGTTTCCGGGTGGCGCTGAACCAGAGGGACCTGTAGCAAGATGAGCGCTCAAACCGTCCTTATCGTTGATGACGAACCCGATATTCGTGAATTGCTGGCGATTACGCTCAGCCGTATGGGGCTGGAGTCCTTCAGCGCCGCGACGCTGGATGAAGCCCGCAAACAGCTGACCCAGGTTAAACCCGACCTCTGCCTTACCGACATGCGGCTGCCCGACGGAAACGGCATACACCTGGTCGAGTACATCCAGCAGGAGTTTCCCGACATGCCGGTGGCCATGATCACCGCGCACGGCAGCGTAGAAACCGCCATCGCCGCCCTCAAGGCCGGTGCCTTCGACTTCATCAGCAAGCCCATCGAACTCGAGCGTTTGCGCAGTCTGGTCAGCTCGGCGCTGCGGCTCAACGAGGGCACACCCTCCGTTGAGCCTGAAGCCGATGGAGACGACCTGCGCCTGCTAGGCAGCGCGCCGCAAATCGTGGCACTGCGCGCAAAGATCGCCAAGCTCGCGCGCAGCCAGGCACCCGTGCACATACAGGGGGAGTCCGGCGTCGGCAAGGAGGTGGTGGCCAGGCTGATTCATGCCAACGGACCGCGCGCGGCAAAACCCTTCATTGCCGTCAACTGCGGTGCGATTCCCCAGGAACTCATGGAAAGCGAGTTTTTCGGTCACCTGAAAGGCAGCTTCACAGGCGCCAATCGCGACAAGCTGGGCCTGTTTCAGGCAGCTGAAGGAGGTACCCTGTTCCTCGATGAGGTGGCGGACCTGCCGCTGGCGATGCAGGTGAAACTGCTGCGGGCAATACAGGAGAAAGCCGTGCGTCCGGTGGGGGGCAGCAGTGAACAGGCAACGGATGTGCGGCTGCTCAGTGCGACCCACAAGGACCTCGCGGCGGAGGTGGCGGCGGGACACTTCCGCAACGACCTTTACTACCGTATCAACGTGATCGACCTGCGCGTGCCCAGCCTGCGTGAGCGCAGCGGAGACATTCCGGAGCTGGCCAATGCACTGCTGCGACGCGTTTGCAGGGATCTCGGCGTTGATGCGCCGGCCATAGCGCCAGACGCCATGGCGGCCCTGCAACGCTGTACATTCCCGGGCAACGTGCGTGAACTGGAGAACGTACTGGAACGCGCAGTCGCGCTGGCGGACGGCGACACCATCAGCGAAGCAGACCTGCAATTCACGGACCGCCTCGACACAGCGCACAAGCTGCTGGGCGAGCCGAGCGAGACTCCGCCTGACATCACTGCGGCCTTTGGCAATCTCGAAGGCTATCTGGAGGACATCGAGCGCCGCATACTGCAGGCGGCACTCGAACAGTGTCGCTGGAACAAAACCGCCACCGCGCGCCTGCTGGGTATCAGTTTCCGCAGCCTTCGCTACCGCCTGCAAAAGCTGCACATCGAAGACTGAAGCCGGCTACCAGCAGGCATTGCTGTCGGCGTGGCCACTGTTCGCGTAGACACCGGCTGCGTCCAGGCTGTAGCTGCCGCAGCGCAGGTCCCCTGCCTGCTGCCCCACGGGCCGGGCCCACACCCGAAACTGATAGGGGTCAAGCATCGGCTCAAGGGATATCTCGTAGAGCGCGTCCCGTTCAACCTCCTGCCCGCCAGGCCCCAGACCGACACGCTGCGCTGTGCTGAACCCCAGCTCGACAAGGCTCGTCGCATAGCGCCGGTGATAGAGCAGGAATTCCTCCTGTCGACCCGCAATCACCAGCAGCGCACTGGTCGCCACCTTGCGCCGCCCCCTGAAGACCTGCTCGCTGTACTGTGGGACGGCAATCACCAGCAACACCGACAACAGCACCAGAACCAGCAGCATTTCCAGCAGCGTTACGCCTGCGCGATGTGGTTTGAACACCCCTGCCTGCTCACTACAACGGATCGACACCCGGCTCACGCCAGTAGGTTCGGAGCAACTGTGGCGCGCCCGAGCGCTGCAATTCCGCGTCCGGAAGTAGTCCTGCGCCTGAAGCCGCCGCCTCCGGAACGCCACCAGGCAGTACCAGCCACTCACCGGCTCGCAGCAACCCGGACGGCACTCCCACGCCCAGATCCCACCCTGCTGCCCCACCATCAGGAGCGGCGCCATCCACCAGGTTCACCGCGTAGAGGCGGGCCCGCCCGGGGGGCGCTTCACAGGGCGCCTGCCGCGGCTCGAAACTGCCAAACAGCACCCGCCCGCCGTCAATCATGGGGGTTTCCCAGCCTTTCTCCCCGGCTGCAGGCATCGCCAGCTTCCAGCCCGGCCCCTGCACCGCAGCGCAGGGCCCGCGCTGCTCCGGGTTGCAGCTACCGGCGGGAGGCAGCTGATCAAACGTCAGCGCAAGCCGTTCCCGCACCCGGGCATCACCACTGCGGACAAGGTCATCCCGCAGGTAAAAGGCATAATTCGCGGCACGCTGCACCAGAGGCTGGGCGCGATCGCCGCTGGTGATCAACACGCCGTCCACCGGGTGCCCGCGGGCATCCACCGTCCGCACCAGTGCGGGCGCAGCGAAAAAGCGCCTGTCGTCCGGGCCGACAGTCTCTGCGCCCAGCTCCGCAAGCACTGAAGCGGACCAGTGCCGTGCGCGGTGCTGTGGATCGTGCAAGCCGCCCGGCGGCAGGTCAACGCGCCAGATACGTCCTCCGGTATCCCCCACATACAGGCGGTGGATAATGCCCGCAGCGTTCCTCAGCACCGCAATCTCCGACGCAATACTGTCGCGCATATCCGGATGCGGGAACCGGCTGTTGTCCGCCGCCGCAGAGTCGCCCCGGACCGCTTTCCAGACCAGCGTACCGCTTCTGGCATCCACCACATAGATCGCGTTACCGACTGCATCATCACCTGCTGTGGCATCCTTGCCCAGGCGTTCGCCCGTTACTGCGTCGACACCGCCGTTGTAGCCGCCACCAAACAGAAATACGTCCCGCACTTGGCCATCGAACTGCACACGGCCGACCACCGGGGTGGAAAACGTGAGGCCAAGCTCATCAAAATCGCCGCCCTCCGTGCGTTCAATGCGCCACTGAAGGCTGGGCGGCCGCAGTGGGTCAGAGACGTTCAGGGCGTAGTAGCGGCTGCCGCCACGACGCTGCCCAAAAACCACAATGGCCTCGTCACCCTCGTCGACGCGGAGCGTGCCATCGCCGTTTCGATCAACGCGCAGGGCCACTGGACTGCCATCTATGCCGTAGGCGACAGGCACCGGTGACTCGGCAGACCGCCGTCTGTGCAGGGCAGCGAGGGCGCTCTGCGGCAGGAACCCGAACACTTCCCTGCCGCTTTCCCGGCCCGCGGCATCGGTGTTCTCCACAGCGTGCAACACGCCGTCAGCGCTGCCGAAGAAGAGGCGTACTCTCGGATTCGACGCGCCGTAGCCGTCGCCGGTCGCACCGTAATCCAGCGCCAGCGGCCTTGAGTGGTACACAGGACCCAGCAACCAGGGGCGGCCACGCTGCGGCGCCTCATCAACGTCTTCGCCCAGCAGCCAGCGCAGCAGCTGCAGGCCCTCCGCCTCTTCGACAAGCGGTAGACTCTGACGCAGCGCGCGAACACTCGCGAGATCAGCGCGCAGGGGCAGCAGTGGCCGAGGTCCGATTGCATGATCCGCCGGCTCTGGAGCCTCAGTCAGCAGCAACCTGCCGTCGTCTACCGGCGGGTCGGACACCATCGGATGGCTCACGAGATGCTGCCCGACACCACCGCGACGCACCGCACCGCCATCGGCGCCTGCGCGAACGGGAGGTTCGAGCCCCGGCAGG
This sequence comes from uncultured Haliea sp., assembly GCF_963973825.1. Classification (NCBI taxonomy): domain Bacteria; kingdom Pseudomonadati; phylum Pseudomonadota; class Gammaproteobacteria; order Cellvibrionales; family Halieaceae; genus Haliea; species uncultured Haliea sp. Next base: position 19,536 of record NZ_CAXBAE010000018.1, on the reverse strand, counting down.
ACTCGTGCGGGATCGGTCCAGAATGTCAGTGCAGAATCCCGCAGCCGCACAGGGCCCCCAGCCGACTCCCGCAGGGCAGGCTGCCCCCTGGCATCTTCCACGGCAGCGAGGCCGGCGCCAGCGGCCGGGATGCGAAGCTTCTTCACATTACCGGCCCAGGACGCACCCGGCCCAAGCTCGAACCCGGCGATCAACAGCGCACTCTCTGTGGATGCTCCGGACCGGAACGCGCTGGACACCAGACTGCCGGAACGACGTGCAAATCCCCACAGAGCCTCCTCCAGACGGCGCTCCAGCTGTATCGGATCCCGCGTTGGCAGCACGATCGCCCCGGGCGCCGGTGTATCGGTCAGCGACAGTGAATGCTGGCGGAAACAGCCCCCCGCGCGTGCCGAGGGCGCGGTCGCCGCGGTGCCGCGCGCTAGGTAGACCGCATCGACCGCTGGAGCACCTGAAAACGCGGACAGCGGACGTTGCCGCGTCTCCACCGTGACCTGCGGCGGCAAGCGCTGCAGGAGCGACCGGATGATCACCGTGACCGCATCGCCGGATGTCACGGGCGCACCCTCTGCATGCGCACCCTGCAGCAGGCGATACGCCGAGCTGGTGAAGCGCTGACGGCAGTCCTGTCCCAAGGTACACAGTACCGGCGTCGTCGACTGGCGCAGAGCCAACTCCAGTCGCAGGTGAGTGCGGTCCCCCGAAGCCCACCAGGCATCCAGATCCTGCGCCTGCAGCGGAGCAGCCGCCAAAAGCGAACACACCAGAAACAGCGATACTCGAGTTCTCAACATGATCGACACTCCCTGTCAATACTCCTAATCTGCAAGCCGCAACAGCACACCTTGCACCACATCTGCCCTCAGCGTTGCATCCTGTGGGTCACTCACACTGACCCGCAGCTCAAACGGCACGAAGGTGTCATACCCCGCGTCCGAGACCCGCGTCTCACCCAGGCGTGGCGCCACAGCGCCGGGCACATGCGGCTTGATCCGCCGTATTTCATAGTGGATCTGAAAGCGTTGTGCAGCCGGCTGGGCAGCGTCGAGCAGCTCGCGCACACGCTGATCGAGATCGGCATTGCAGGCATCCGGGGCTGCACAGTACACACGCCCTGACTGTTGCATGGCGGCGAACGGCAGGGCGGTATTGCTGAGCACGGCGGCAACCCCCCGGGCAAGCTGCAGTGCCTCTTCACGCTGCAGCAGGTTACCGGTCATGCGCAGCTCCAGTACGCTGCTGCGCAACATGGCGATAGAAACAGCGCTGACCAAGCCGAGAAACACCAGCGCCAAGAGGAGTATGTAGCCGCCCCCACCCGCCAGGCATGACACACCGGGGCCTGCGCGACGCATCAGGTTTCCCCCCAGGCGACCGCCGGCCGCAGGTTGCGCAAGCCTACCGTTGTGCTGAAGACACGCCGTATATAGCCATCATCGTCGGCGACGAACTCGCGCTGCCCCAATCGGTAGCGCCGCGCACCGGCGTAGCCGGGGACCGGCACGAGACTGCGCACCAGCAACGCCACGCGTGCGGTAACCGCGCGCCGCAGCTGTGCCGCGTCCGGCTGCAGAACGTAATGCTCCGGCACACCATTCCCGTCGCCATCGACACCCAGTTCAATGTGAATGCGCTCAATGCCCTCGACCAGGCACTGACTGAACATGCCCGCTGGAGCAAGTGCTGCGGCACACAGCGTGGGAATGTGGTCAGCCGGCGTCACCGAGTAGCGGCGAACGTAAAACACACGAGCGAGTAGACGCCAGTAATCCACACCGCTGCCGGGCACCGCCTCGGCTGCGGCTACCCTGCCCGCCTGCCACCATTGCACGGCAGCCGTCTGGCCGCGAATCTGCAGGTACCAGTGCCCACGATCAACGCCGGATGCCGCAGCCGCCCACTCCCCGTTCGCCAACGTAGCCTCTGCCGCGGTACGCCGAATGGCGAGCAGGTCGCTTCCGCGCTGCAGCATCGCGGCAGGAAGACAATCCAGCACCACGCCGGTCACGGTCTGCGGCGCTCCCCCCGCGTAACCTACCTGTAGATCCAGCGCATCGACGTCGCCCAGGGGCCAGCGTGCACTGACCCCGCAACCGTCCACGGCCACCGGCGGTGCAGCTGCGGTGTGCAGCGGCAGGCCCCCGTGAAACCCTGCGAGAGCGAGTTCCCTGCGCAACAGCGCCATGGCGAAACGCCCGTTTTCCCTGACGCGAGCGAGCTCGTCAGCCAGTAGAAACTGACGCCTGGCTTCCGCAAAGGTCCACACCAGCAGCGCCGCAAACAGCAGCCCTAGGGCCATTGATATCAGCAGCGCAGGCAACGAAATGCCTGACGAACGCGGCACAGGATATCGCTGTCTACGCGCCATCACCGCGGCTACCCCCGGGGATCCAGGTCTGCAACGCGACCACGCGGCGTTGCCGGTCATTCACGCCGTAGCGGCCCCGACCCGCACCGCAGGGAGAGGCAGCCTGAGCCACCGTAACGCCGGCTCCGCGCCAGGCAATCGCCACTGTGAGACGGTTCGCCTGCACTGCGATACAGACATGCGGTTCGGGCAGGCCCGCCACCGGCTCCCCCGCCACTGACCGCTCCCCACCATCCTGAAGCAGAGCCAGCCAGTCCGCCAGATCGTACTGCGCAAGGGTCTCGGCGGTGCACGGCCCCTCTTCGAGGGGACCGTGACAGGCCGCGGCGGCACGCGGTGGCAACTGTGGCAGCCCCGTGGGCGCCAGACCCTCCTGTGTGTAGACGGCAAGTGGCTCCGGGTTACTCTCCATGCGAGCGAGCAGGTCGCTCGCGAGCGCCGTGGCGCGAGCGACCTGAGCGCTCTCCAGACTGTTGCGCCAGGCGACGGCCTGCCCCGCAAGCAGGCCGGACACACCGACACTGAACAGCAGAGAAGCGATCAGCAGTTCGATCAGCCCGAACCCCGCCTGCGCCCTGCTCACGCGACCTCCGCCTGCGGACAGTCGCCCCAGCCCCGCACCAGCCTGGCACGACCGACCACATTCATGACCACGCTCCAGGAGATCAGGCGGGGATGACGGCCGGAGCAGACCATCAGGGTGCGATTGCGGCCGGCGGTACCGTCGGGCCGGAAGCTGATCGGATCCGCCACCTGTCGCGCCCCCGCGCGATCCAGCACACTCAGGCCTGCCGCCATCGGCGCCCAGGCACGCAGCAGTGCTGCGGCGGGAAGCAGCCCCGCAGCCGGGCCGCCGCGCAACAGGACCCAGCCGTCGCGGTAGTCGCCGGCGCATTGCAGTACACCGCTGCGCGCGTACGCGGACGGACACAGGGTCACCACTTCGTTGCGGTTCACGGCTTCACTGCGTGCGAGATGCAGTGCCGTGAACAGACGCCCGGCCTCGGCACGGATTTCAAGACGCTGCTGCACACGCTCAAAGCCCGGCACGGCCACCAGCAACAGCACGCCCAGCAGCACAACTACCAGCAGCAATTCGATCAAGGTGAGCCCGCGAAGCGGGCCGCGAAGTGACGTCCTGTCCATGCACAGCCTCCCTGCAGAGGGGAAGCTTAGCGGGGAACCCCGGACGCGCCAGCGCCCGGCTGCAAATGACTAAATCAGACGTTGCGCAGGGGTATGCGCAGCTCGCGCGGCAGGGAGAAGGTCACGTTTTCCGGACGCCCGGCCAACTCCACCGGTGGGCTCGCGCCCAGCGCCTGCAGGCCCTGTATGACTTCGCTCACCAGCACCTCCGGTGCCGAGGCGCCTGCCGTGACGCCGATGCGCTGCCGACCCTCCAGCCACGCGGGACGGATGTCCTCAGCGCTATCGATCAGGTAAGCGACCGCGCCCATGCGCTCCGCCAGTTCCCGCAGGCGATTGGAGTTGGAGCTGTTGGGTGATCCCACCACCAGAACCAGGTCGCACTCGGCGGCCAGCTGCTTCACAGCATCCTGCCGGTTCTGGGTGGCGTAGCAGATATCATCCTTGCGCGGACCCTGAATGGCCGGAAAGCGGGCGCGCAGCGCATCGATAACCCGCGCCGTATCGTCGACCGAGAGCGTTGTCTGGGTGACGTAGTGCAGGCGTTCGGGGTTGCGCACAACCAGTGAGGCCACCTGGGCCTCGTCCTCCACCAGATAGATATCGCCACCCGCGCTGCGATCAAACTGGCCCATGGTGCCCTCCACCTCGGGATGGCCGCAGTGCCCAATCAAAATGCACTCGCTGCCGTCAGCGCTGTAACGCGCGACCTCGATATGCACTTTGGTGACCAGCGGGCAGGTGGCATCGAATACCCGCAACCCGCGCGCGGCGGCTTCCTTGCGCACCGCCTGCGACACGCCGTGTGCGCTGAATATGACGATGCAGTCGTCGGGCACCTCTTCCAGCTCCTCGACGAAAACCGCTCCGCGCGCGCGCAAATCGTCCACCACGTACCTGTTGTGCACCACCTCGTGGCGCACGTAGATCGGTGCGCCAAACATGTCCAGCGCGCGATTGACGATATCAATGGCGCGATCGACGCCGGCGCAAAAACCCCGGGGATTGGCCAGACGAATATCCATCAGTGCAACTCTGCCGGTTCAACCCGGTGCACGTGCACATCGAACAGTATGGTGCGCCCTGCGAGTGGATGATTGAAGTCCACCGTCACCTCCTCTTCATCAAACGCCACAATCAGGCCCGGCAATTCGCCACCGGCTGCATCGGCAAAGGAAAACACCAGGCCGATTTCCAGCGCCACATCGTCGTCAAAATGATCCCGCGCCACCGTTTGCACATTGTTGTCGTTGGGCTGCCCGAAGGCGTCCTCGGGCAGGATGGTAAATACATGGCGCTGACCAGGCTGCATTCCCATCAGGGCCTGCTCGAAGCCTGGCAGCAGATTGCCGTCGCCCACCACAAAGCTCACCGGTTCACCGCCGAAGTTACTGTCCACCTCGGAGCCGTCCTCCAGGCTGACAGAAAAATTCAGGAACACGCGTGTGCCCTCGCCTACCGCTACATCGCTGTTTGTCACTGGGGCCCTTTACCTCCGGTCTGCGCCGCCTGCCGCGGTGCCAGGAAACTGTCGAGTATCATCAACGCGGCGCCCACGGTAATCGCCGAATCGGCAATATTGAACGCCGGAAAAAATGCTCCCGCATAGTGTAGCGAAATAAAGTCGACGACGTGGCCGAGGACCAGGCGATCCCACAGGTTGCCAATCGCGCCGCCGAGAATCAGTGCCAACGCTGCGGGCAGCAGGCGCTGGCCCGCGGGCAGGCGATACAGCCACACGACCAGCACTCCACTGATGACGATGGCAATCCCGCTGAAAAAGTAACGCTGCCAGCCGCCTGCATCGCTGAGAAAGCTGAACGCCGCACCCGGGTTGTACTGCAGGGTGAGATTGAACCAGCTGGTCACCGGCAGCGGGCGAGCGTAGCTGAGGTAGTGCTCCGCAGCGACCTTGGTGATCTGGTCGAGAACAATGACCAGCAAGGCCAACGCATACCAGCCGACAACAGGGTGCAGTTTAGGCAAAGTGGCGCTGCTCCCCTGGGCCTTCGACATTGTCGACGCAGCGGCCGCACAGCGTTGGATGCTGTGCGTGGCGGCCCACGTCCTCGCGGCGGTGCCAACAGCGCTCGCATTTGTCCGCGGGACTCACGTGCACCTGCAGGCGGAGCTCGGGCAACTCGGTCGCTGCTGCCTCAGTGGGTGCCGAATCCAGCGGAGCCAGCGTAGCGCCGGAGGTAATCAGCACGAACCGCAGCTCATCTCCGAGGCTTGCCAACAGCGCCTGCAGCGGTGCTGCAACGTACAGTGTGACATCGGTATCCAGCGAGCCGCGCACCAGCCCTGCAGCGCGCTGCACCTCGATCTCCCGATTCACCGCTGCGCGCACTGCCATGACCTGCTGCCAATAGGCAGCCCCCATGGCCTCATTGCCTTCGAGCCTCTCGAGCCCCTGATACCATTCGCTCAGAAAGACGGATTCGGCGTGCTCACCGGGCAGGTTCTCCCAGATTTCCTCTGCGGTGAAGCTGAGAATCGGGGCGATCCAGCGCACCAGCGCCTCGGCAATGTGGTACAGCGCCGTCTGTGCCGAGCGACGCGCGCGGCTGTCCGCCCGCGTGGTGTACTGGCGATCCTTGATGACATCCAGATAAAAGCCACCGAGATCGTTGCTGCAAAAGTTATGCAGCTTCTGGTAGATCACATGGAACTGGTAGCTTTCATAGGCCGCCTCGATCTCGGACTGCAGCCGCGCGCTGCGATCAATCACCCAGCGATCAAGCGACAGCAGATCGGCAAAGGGCAAGACGTGCTGCGCCGGGTCGAAGCCGTTCAGGTTAGAGAGCAGGAAGCGCGCCGTGTTGCGAATACGCCGGTAGGAATCTGCGGTGCGCTTGAAGATCTCGTCGGACACGGTCAGTTCACCGCGGTAATCCGTCGCCGCAACCCAGAGACGCAGGATGTCCGCGCCCAGATCGTTCATCACCGCGTTCGGCGCGATAACGTTGCCCAGCGACTTGGACATCTTGCGACCCTGTGCATCCACGGTGAATCCGTGGGTCAGCACCTGTCGGTAAGGCGCCTCAGCGAAGGCCGCAATGCCTGTGAGCAGCGAGGACTGGAACCAGCCCCGGTGCTGGTCCGAACCCTCGAGGTACAGATCGGCAGGTGCACGCAGGCCTTCCCGCCGGCGCAGCACACAGGCGTGCGTTACCCCGGAATCAAACCACACATCCAGCGTATCGGTGACCTTGTCGTAAACAGCCGCCTCGTCGCCAAGGAGATCGGCGGGCTCGAGGTCAAACCACGCTTCTATACCGCGCTGTTCAATGCGCTGCGCGACGGCCTCAATAAGCTCCGCGGTGCGCGGGTGTAACTCGCCCGTTTCCCGGTGCACAAACAGGGTGATGGGTGAGCCCCAGGTACGCTGGCGGGAGATACACCAGTCCGGGCGTTGTGCCAGCATGGCATCGATGCGCGCCTTGCCCCACTCGGGCACCCACTGTACCTGCTCGACCGCAGCCAGGGCGCCTTGCAGCAGTCCGTTCTGCTGCATGCTCACAAACCACTGGGGCGTGGCGCGGAATATGATCGGCGTCTTGTGCCGCCAGCAATGTGGATAGGAGTGGTCATAGCCCTCGCTGTGCAGCAAAACCCCGCGCTCTTGCAGCAGTTCCAGCATCGGCTGGTCAATCTTGAACACATGCTGGTCGCCAAACACTGCCGTATCCGGCAGATACACGCCGTTGCCCGCAACCGGGTTGTAGACCTCCAAGCCATAGGCCTGGCCGACCTGGAAGTCGTCCTGGCCGTGTGCCGGAGCCGTATGCACAGCCCCCGTGCCGGCTTCAGTGGTCACGTGCTCGCCCAGCACTACCGGCACGTCGCGCGCCTGGAAACAGTGCTGCAGCCGCTGGTGCTCCAGCGCCCGACCCTTGCAACGTCCCAGCACGTTCACACCGGGCAGGCCGTAGCGCGCAGCGACCGCCGTTGCCAGTTCCTCGGCCACCACCAGCGCGCGCCCTTCACCGGCAAGCAGCACATAGTCAAGGTCGGGGTGCAGGCAGACGGCCATGTTGGCCGGCAGCGTCCAGGGCGTCGTGGTCCAGATCGGCACGGCGATTTCACCGGCGTACTCGCTGTCACAGGCCCGGGCGATCGCCGCGGGATCCAGCGCGACAAAGGCGACGTCGACCGCGGTGGAGCGCTTGTCCTGGTATTCGACTTCGGCCTCGGCCAGCGCAGACCCGCAATCCAGGCACCAGTGCACTGGCTTGAAGCCCTTGTGCAGGTGTCCGTTGTCGATGATGCGCCCCAGGGTGCGCACGATATCCGCCTCGAACTGGAAATTCATGGTCAGGTACGGGTTTTCCCAGTCACCCAGCACCCCCATACGGATAAAGTCCTGGCGCTGCCGGTCCACCTGCCCCGCCGCATAATCACGGCATTTCTGGCGAAACTCCGCGGGTGACACCTTGACGCCGGGCTTGCCGACCTTCTTTTCCACGTTGAGTTCGATGGGCAGACCGTGGCAATCCCAACCGGGCACATAAGGCGCATCAAAGCCGGCCAGCGAGCGGGACTTGACGATGATGTCCTTCAGGACCTTGTTGACCGCGTGCCCCAGGTGCAGATCGCCATTGGCGTAGGGGGGGCCATCGTGCAGGATAAAGCGCGGGCGACCTGCGCTGGCGGCGCGAATCTTTCCGTACAGGCCGGTTTCCTGCCACTGCCGAATACGCTCCGGTTCACGCTGGGCGAGGCTCGCCTTCATTGGAAACCCGGTCTGTGGCAGGTTCAGCGTGTCCTTGTAATCACTCATGTAAACGTCAATCCCGTATCAATCAGTTCAGTCCGCGTCAGTCGACGCCGGACCGTTTGTGTGTTCGCTCAGCCAACGCCTGGCCGCCTCTGCGTCCCGGTCAATCTGGCCGCGCAGCAGGTCGACCGAGGCGAACTTCTGCTCATCGCGCAGTTTGTGCAGAAAGGTCACCTCCAGGTGCCTGCCGTAAAGCTGCGGGTTACCCTGCAGAACATGGACCTCGAGATTGGCCTGTATACTGTCATCCACCGTCGGCCGCGTGCCGACGTTTGCCACCGCCGGCGCATCGACCAGACCGCCGCCGGTGACGGTCACCGCGTACACGCCGGAGAGCGGCGAGCGCAGCCGGTGCAACTGCAGATTCGCGGTGGGAAAACCCAGCTCCCGCCCCAGTTGCCGGCCATAAATCACTTTGCCGCTCATGCGGTAAGGGCGGCTCAGCAGGCGCTCTGCCAGGGCGAAATCGCCCTCGGCCAGGGCCGCGCGAATACGCGTGCTGCTGACACGCTCCCCGTCAAATTCACAGGTTTCCGTGGCGCTGGCTTCGTAGCCATAGCGTCGGCCCTGCGACTTGATGAACGCATAGTCACCCTGGCGGTCATTGCCGAACCGGAAATCATCGCCCAGCACGATATGCTGTATGCCCAGCCCCTGCACAAAGACCTCGTCGACAAAGGCCTGCGCTGACATGCTGCGCAGGCTGGGCGTAAAGCGAATACGCAGAACACGGTCGACGCCGAGGCACGCCAGGGCGCGAAACTTGTCCCGGAAGCTCATGATTCTGGCCGGCGCTTCCAGCGGCGCAAAATACTCCCGGGGCAGCGGCTCGAACACGATCACCGTCGCCGGCAGTGCGAGTTCTTTCGCCTTGCCCTGAAGCTTGCGAATCACCGCCTGATGACCAAGATGCACCCCATCAAAGGCGCCTATCGTGGCCACGCAGGGACGGTGTTGCGGCCCCAGGTTATGCAGGCCTCTGATCAGCTCCATGAGGTCGGGCTTACTCTGTCAACGCAAACGCTGGAGTATAGCGAAAAGTACCGCACTAGCCTATGCCGGAGGGGGCGCCCGTATGTCGTCAGGACCCCGAGGGCGGCGTGCGCAGGTGCTGCAGCCGCGTGCCCAACGCCACATGGACCAGCAGGTAGGTCAGGCCCCCGAGGCCACACACCAGCACAAGGTGGGCAACGCGCTCGAACAGCGTCCGGGCCAACCAGTCCTCCACACCCGGGCTGAGCAGGACCAGCACCGCGACCATCGCGCTGGTGGCCAGCAGCAAACGCCCGGTGTAAACGGCCCAACCTGCCTGCGGCTGCAGGACGCCATCGCGCAACAACCCGCGCAGCAGCAGGCCTGCGTTGAGGTAGGCCGCAACACTGGTGGCGAGTGCAAGGCCTACATGGCCGGCCTGGAACCAGTACATCAGCGGCAACACGAACGCGAGGTTCAACACCATATTGGCGGCCATCGCAATAATGCCGTAGCGCACCGGCGTCGCGGTGTCCTGGCGCGCATAGTAGCCCGGGGCCAACACCTTGATCAGCATGAACGCTGCCAGCCCCAGGCTGTAGGCCTGCAGGCTCAACGCCGACATGGCAACATCCTCCGGCCGGAACTCGCCGTACTGGAACAGGGTCACCAGAATAGGCCGCGCCAGTACGGCCAGGGCCACGGCGGCGGGCACAGCCACCAGCAGAACCGAGCGCACCGCCCAGTCCAGGGTCAGGCCGAACTGGCGCATTCTGGCCCCGGCGCGATGCGCCGACAGGCTGGGCAGGATCACGGTGGCTATGGCGATGCCAAAAACCCCCAGCGGCAGCTCCATCAGCCGGTCCGAGTAATACAGCCAGGAAACGCTGCCCGTCGGCAAAAATGAGGCCAGTACCGTATCCAGCAGCAGGTTGATCTGGCTCACCGACACGCCAAACAGCGCGGGCACCATGAGCTTGAGAATACGCCGCACCCCGGGATGGCGGGTATCCCAGCGCGGGCGCGGTATGAGATCCAGACGGTAGAGGAAAGGCAGCTGGAACAGCAACTGTATGACGCCTGCCAGCGCCACCCCCCAGGCCAGCGCAAAGACCGGTTCCTCCAGCTGTGGCGCCGCCAGCAGCGCGGCGCCGATCAGGGACAGGTTCAGAAACACCGGGGTCAGGGCCGGCACCGCAAAGCGACCGTAGCTGTTGAGAATCGCACCGCAGAACCCGGTCATTGAGATGAGCAGCAGGTAGGGAAAGGTGATGCGGATCATCTGCGACGTGAGTTCGAATTTTACCGGGTCAGCGACGAAGCCCGGGGCAAACACGGTGGCTACCAGCGGCGCCGCGACCATCGCCAGCACCGTCACCAGCAGCAGCGTGCCACCAAGCACGCCGGCAACACGGTCCACCAGCGCCCGCACTGCCACCACGCTGCCGTCCTCGCGGTAGTCGGCGAGCACGGGCACAAAGGCCTGGGCAAAAGCGCCCTCGGCAAACAGGCGCCGAAGGAAGTTGGGGATCTTGAAGGCCACAAAGAAGGCGTCTGCGTTGGCGCTGGCGCCCACCACCGCCGCCATGACCACGTCACGCAACAGGCCGAGCACCCGCGACAGCAGCGTCATGCTGCCGACCACCGCGCTGGAGCGCAGCAGCCCCGGTGGCGCGGGCTCCGGTGTCCCGGGTGCGGCGGGGCCGGTCACTGCACGCTGGCCATCAGGAGAGCCAGCGCTGGCGCAGGGACTCCCCCTGCAACTGCAGCCATTGCAGGGCGATCAGCGTGTGGCCGTTGGGCACACGATCCGCGGCCAGCAGTGCCAGCGCCTCAAGACGGGGAATACGGTGCACCAGAATGTCCTCGCCTTCACCACGGGCGCCGTGCACGGCACCGGCGCCCGCCCGCCTGACCCGGCCGCAGAACAACCGCACATGTTCGGAACAGGCGCCCGCGCTGGGGTAATAGCTGGCGATGGGTACCAACTCGGCGAGCTCGCAGGCGGCCTCTTCCCCAGCCTCACGGTGTGCGACCTCCGCATCGGTCTCACCGGGCTCTACCACGCCGGCAATCACCTCAAGCATCCAGGGACTGCGGGCATCGCGCAGGGCGCCGGGACGAAACTGTTCAATGAGAATGACACAGTCGGTTTCCGGCTCGTAAGGCAACACGGCAACCGCATCACCGCGTTCGAAAACCTCACGCACGAGGGGCGGACTCCAGCCGCCACCGAACAGCTGGTGCTGCAGCGTCAGGCGACGCACAGCAAAATACCCCTCAAACGCTGCCTCGCTCTGCAACACGCGCACCGCGTCACCGGCAAAGGTGAGCTCAAAGGCCATCGAAGCGCCCGCCGGTGTACCAGTTGACGTCACGCGCGTGCCTGTGCACCTGCTCCGCCACGTCCAGCACCAGGGTAAACAGCGCCATGCGCACCAGCACGCCGTTGTCGGTCTGGCGAAAAATCGCCAGGTTGGGGTTGTCGTTGAGGTCGTCATCAAGTTCGCGCGCGGTCACGCGGGAATCTCGCGGCAGCGGGTGCATGATGACCGTGTTGGGCTCGCAGTGTTCGGTGTAGATGCTCTGGTTCAGGCGGAAGCGGCCGCGGTAGAGATCCGCCTCCTGCTGGGAGCTGAAGCGCTCCTCCTGAATGCGTGTGGAATACACGATGTCGACGTGACGGATGCTGGACTCCAGCGCTTCGGACTCCAGCACATCGTGGCCCGCCGCGCGCAGTTGCTCGACGATATCGCCCGGCATACGCAGCTCGACCGGCGACACCAGGACCACCTGGATGCCCTGAAACAGGCACAGCAGCTTGCAGAGTGAATGCACGGTGCGGCCGAAGCGCAGGTCGCCGACCATAGCGATACGCAGGCGGTCGACGTCGCGACCGCGGGCGGACAGCTCCTTGCGAATGGTGTAGAGGTCCAGCAGGGCCTGCGTGGGGTGCTCATTGCTGCCGTCGCCGCCATTGAGCACGGGCACGCGGCTGGCAGCGGCGAACTCGGCCACCGAGCCCTCCTGCGGGTGACGCATGGCAATCACGTCGGAATAGCCGCTGAGCACCCGCGCGGTATCGTAGAGTGACTCCCCCTTGGCAATGGCCGACTGCTCGAAGCCGGTGGTTTCACGCACCTCGCCGCCGAGGAGATTGAAGGCACTGCCGAAACTGACCCGCGTACGCGTGCTGGGCTCGAAAAACATGGCGCCCAGGATAGCGCCGTCGAGCACTTTGGTGACGCGGCGCCGGTGGGCGTAGGGTTCCATACTGTCTGCCACCGCGAACACCCGCTCCACATCGGGGCGCTCGAACTGGGCGATGGAGAGAATATGACTACCGGCAAACTGCACGCAAACACTCCCTGCTCTGGCATCTGGCGGTGACCCGCCACCGACGTCGGGCATTATACGGCCTGCGCCAGCCGCTTGCCCATGGGCGATTCAGGCCAGTAGCGCGTCCCCGTACTCCAGCAGTGCCTCGAGGAGCTCGCGCTCGCCTGCGGGGCGCTGCTGCGCCAGCAGCGTGTCGATCAGTGCCTGATACGCCTCCATATCCAGCGCACCCGGGGCATCGGGTTCAGTGATGCGCTGCAGGCGAAATTCATCCCACTGGGCGCGCTCCGCCGGCGACAGGGTCTGCGGGAAGTTGCGCGCACGGTAGCGGAACAGCATCTCCGGCAGGCGGGCATCCTCGAAGGCAAAGGACTGCTGTGCGAGGGCCTCCGGGGTGGCAGATCGTACCTGCTCCATACTGCGCCGGTCCGCCTCCGAGAAGAACCCGCCGCCGTAGAGCATGCGGTCCGGGTCCGTGACCGGCGCAAACTCGCGCCCGGCGTAGATGGCCTGCAACTTTTCAACCATACCCCTGGCATCATCCGCGTGCCAGGCACGCAGGGCTGCGAGGTGCCGCCGACAGCGCGCACCGTCGAGACCAATCCGCGCGGCGACCTCGGGCGTCACCATCGTCGGCGGCGCCAGTACCGGACAGCGGTTGATGTGCACGCTTTTCAGGCCGGGGCGCTGCTGGCCGGGCGGCAGGGCATCGCGCCGGGCGAACAGGGCCTGCTGCAGTGTGGGCACCGCCTCCTCGCGCAGAACGGCAGGGTCCTCATTGAGATCGGCGCAGATGACTTCATTGCGATTCACAGGATGCGCCGCCAGTGGCAGGATCAGTGCGGTGTTGAAGCGCTCCGCACCAAACATGCCGGAGACATGCAGCACAGGCTTCAGCGAGCCGAGCTGCAGTTGCCCCTGCACCCAGCGTTTGTCGCGGCTTTGCAGCACCCAGGCGTACAGCCGCGGCTGGCGTTCGCGCACCAGGCGCGCCATCGCCAGCGTAGCCTCGACATCGGACAGGGCATCGTGGGCCGCGGTGTGCGCGATGCCGTTTGCCGAGGTCAACTCTTCCAGACGAAAGCTGACGTGGCCGTCTTCGCGGCGCGGCCACGCGAAGCCGTCGGGGCGCAACGCCCAGGCGGTGCGCAGCAAATGGATAATATCCCAGCGGGAATTTCCGTTCTGCCACTCGCGGGCATAGGGATCGTAGAAATTGCGATACAGCGCATACCGCGTGACTTCATCGTCGAAACGCAGTGAGTTGTAGCCCACCGAACAGGTGCCGGGCTGTGCCAGCTCAGTGTGGATACGGGCAACAAACTCAGATTCGGGCAGCCCCTTCTCGAGTGCTAGCTGCGGTGTGATACCGGTGATCAAACAGGCCTGGGGGTGGGGCAGAAAATCATCGGCGGGGCGGGCATAAATGACCAGGGGGTCACCGATGACGTTGAGGTCGTCATCGGTGCGCAGACCGGCAAACTGTACCGGCCGGTCCCAGGCGGGGTCCGCGCCGAAGGTTTCGTAGTCGTGCCAGTAAAAGGTCGACATGCCTGGTTACGTGCGCGGCTCAGATCAACTCGATGGCCTGCTCCTCGATCTTTGCCTGCCAGATACGCGGGCCGAGTTCGTGCACCGAAACCCCACGAGAATCCACGGCGACGCTGACCGGCATGTCCTTGACCTCGAATTCATAGATCGCTTCCATGCCCAGCTCCGGGAAGGCCACAACACGGGCCGAAGTGATGGCCTTCGACACCAGGTACGCTGCACCGCCAACGGCCATCAGGTACACCGCCTTGTGCTTCTTGATCGCCTCGATGCCGGCAGGGCCGCGCTCTGCCTTGCCGATCATGCCCAGCAGACCGGTCTTCTCCAGAATAAAGTCGGTGAACTTGTCCATGCGGGTGGAGGTGGTGGGGCCCGCCGGGCCTACCACCTCGTCGCGCACCGGGTCGACCGGGCCCACGTAATAGATAAATCGGCCTTTCAGGTTGACCTCGGCGGGCAGACCTTCACCGCTGTCGATCAGTTCCTTCATCTTCTTGTGCGCCGCATCGCGCCCCGTCAACATTTTGCCGGAGAGCAGCAGCGTATCGCCGGGCTGCCACTGCGCCGCTTCTTCCGGGGTCACCGTGTCCAGGTTGACGCGGCGCACCTGCTCGCCCACTTCCCAGGTGATCTCCGGCCAGTCATCGAGGTTGGGCGGCGTCTGCAGGGCGGGACCACTGCCATCCAGCACAAAATGCGCATGGCGCGTTGCCGCACAGTTGGGAATCATCGCCACCGGCAGCGACGCCGCGTGGGTGGGATAATCGCGGATCTTCACATCCAGCACCGTGGTCAGGCCGCCCAGGCCCTGCGCACCGATACCGAGGCGGTTCACCGCATCCATGATTTCAAGGCGCAACTCCTCGCTGCGGTTGGCGGGGCCGCGCTGGCGCAGTTCGTGAATGTCGACCGGGTCCATCAGGGACTCCTTCGCCATCAGCGCCGCCTTCTCCGCTGTGCCACCAATCCCGATACCGAGCATGCCCGGCGGGCACCAGCCGGCCCCCATGGTGGGTACCGTTTTCACCACCCAGTCGACGATACTGTCGGAGGGGTTGAGCATCGCCAGCTTGGACTTGTTTTCGGAACCGCCGCCCTTGGCCGCAACCTGCACGTCCACGGTATCACCCGGCACGACCTCCATGTGAATCACTGCCGGAGTGTTGTCCCTGGTGTTGCGTCGCGCGCCCGCGGGATCTTCCAGTATCGAGGCACGCAACACGTTGTCCGGGTGCGTGTAGGCCCGGCGCACGCCCTCATTGACCATCTCCGCGACCGACAGCGTGGCTTCCCAGCGCACGTTCATCCCGATCTTCAGGAACACGGTCACGATACCGGTATCCTGGCAGATGGGCCTGTGACCCTGGGCACACATCCTCGAGTTGATCAGGATCTGTGCCATCGCGTCCTTGGCCGCGGGATTCTGCTCCATTTCCCAGGCACGGTGAACCGCCTGCACGAAGTCCAGGGGGTGATAGTAGGAAATGAACTGCAGCGCGTCGGCGACGCTATCGATAAAATCATCCTGGCGGATAACGGTCATGGCAGGAATCCTTGGAGTCTGTTCAGGGAGTAGAGGGCGTCGACTGCAGGCTCCTCACGGAAGACTGCAGATCGGTAATCGAGCGGTTGATCTGGCCGCGGAATGCATTGATCGAGTTTACCCAGTCCTCGTTTTCCTGCACCCGCTTGTTCAGCTTGGACAGCTCAACGTTGACCCGGTTGACGCTGTCCGCGACACGCTCCACCTCGGCCTGGTTGGCCTTGGCACTGGCCATAAGCCGCTCGAGGTCGCCCGCCACGCTTTTCAGGCGCGCGATGTCGCCGGAGGCACTTTTGATCTGCTCGGCATTGGCGGCCAGGGTTTTCTCCGCCGCGGCCACTTTCTTCACCTGGCTGGCACTGGTCTTTTCCAGTTCTTCAATCGCGGCCTTGTTGCGACGCCAGGCCGACGCCCACAGCTTGTCGACCTCCGAATACAGTTCCTTGATCTTGACGGCCATCGCCTGGGTGTTCTGGCTCAGCCCCTCATCGGTATCCGACAGCCGGTCTTCGAGGTCCGAAATTCGCTTGGCGTAGCGCTCCATCTGCGCGGCGCTGCTGTCCAGGGCCTGCTGCAACTGGTAGGCCCAGGCACAGGCCACACCCGCCACGGCCAGCGCGAGCACCAGCATCAGGCGCAACAGGATGCTGCTGCCGCCAGCCGCGGGGGTACCCGCGCCACCCGAGGGCGGCCGCGTGTTTCCCGCCCGCCCCTTCTCGGGCTTGCTGCCGCGAGGCTTGGGCGCAACAGGTTCCTGCCCGGTTTCCCGGGAGGGAACGATGGAGGGCATGTGGTCAATATCGTCCTGAGACATGGTCGGTCACTGGCAAGAAAATGAGCCGGCATTATACATGTGCAGCACCGCTATTGCAGAGCCAGCGTGACACAGGGGTTGCCGCGTAGGCAGGTGCCGGGCCTGGGATATCGGCCCGGCGACAGGAACGGTGTTACAGGAAGGCGAGCAGCGCCCAGACCACGCCGGTGAGCAGGATGCTCATGTGAATGACGCCCACCACCTTGGTCATCGGCCCCTGCTTGCCGAACAGGGCATTGGCTTCCAGCGCCAGAATAAGCGCGGCACAGGCAATCAGGCCCGTTGTGCTGGGGGTGATAAACGGTGCGTGCTTGGCGCCCAGCATGCCGAACAGCATGGGGCCGGAAAACAGCGTGTTGGTGCGCGAGGCCAGGCCGGCCTTGGCAGCCGCGACCGGGCCGTCGCCCTCTGCCAGCCCGAGGACGATTTTCTGGTTGGGCCAGATAATCAGCCAGACGTTGAGGAACATCAGCGTACCGGTCAGGGAGCCCATGAGGATCAGGGCGCTGGCGCCCATGTTACCGAAGGGACGCGCCGCCATGAGCAGGATGAAGCCGGTCAGGAAGGTAAACATGGCACCCCAGCGGAACCACCACAGTGCCCGAGGCGCCAGTTTCTTCATGGCGTCTGCCTTGGCTCCGGCCTCGGCTTCCTTGAAGTACTCAGTCTGCACGAAGTTGAAATAGTAGAGCATGCCAATCCAGGTGATACCGAATAGCACGTGCGCCCAGCGGAAAACGAAATCAACGATAAACATGTTCATAGGAGTTTCCTTCTTGTCGTTATAAAACCCACTTGATTGTACACGCTGGCATGGGCCAAATAATAGCCTTCACGCGGTTAGTCGGTCACGCGGCTGAGCGTGTAACCCCCGGTGCCATAGGTGCACGTGAACCCCACATCATCCAGATGCTCGTGGCTCGTGTAGCCGCGGCCAGCAGCCGCTTAAGCCTGGCGTTCTCGGACTCAAGCTCTCGAAGGCGTTTGGCCTCCGAGACCTCCAAGCCGCCGTGCTTCGACTTCCAGCGGTAGAGCGTGTTCTCGGCAAACCTTCACAACCATTGTGAAGGCCTCAGGCAAAAAGAAAGCGGCTAAAGCCGAAGCCTTGCCGCTTGCATTCAGACCGTTGTGAAGGGCCTTCTGATGGTATTCACAACTTTTTAATTGGGAGTACACGCTCAGATCGCGCACAAAGGTACCCCATGATATTGGGGTCACAGCGCGTTTATTCTATCGATTGAAAATATCTGCATATCTTCAAATGTGAACTGAGGGCCGCTTTTTGAGAAAAAGAGCTCGTAAATTTTTTCCTCGTAGAAAGATGCATCGTCAATCATAGTCGCTGACTCTTTTAATATTTTAGGCCCCTCCCGAAGATCCTGAACTTGCATCGTTGGCCTTAAAAATACATAACAGGAAATACGAGCGCGATAATCCTTACTCCTCTCTCGAAATGTTCCCAAGTCTCCGTGGGTGAATAGCAACGCAAACATGGTCTTCCCCGCGTGGACGTAAACGTTGTTTATATCTAGCGGAAGCTCCGTACCGGTTATCTTTGTGTATTCAGTGCGACACATTTCAATAGCGTCGCTGCTGCGGCTTGTGAGTTTAGAAGCGCTACTAGTGGCGCATCCACAGAGTGAAAGTATGACAATTAAGAAATATAGGTTCTTCATTAAAGAATCCGACTTGGCTTAGAGCAGCGTATCCCGAGATATCCACAGCATTGGAGCCTATGACGGCCTATACGATTACCTTTTACGGGTAAAAAACACTTGTATACGATCGTCTTCTAAGTGTAGAAAAATATCTTCCATATAAGCAGCGCCGTCTAAATTTTCTTCGATAACAGCACGTATTTCTCTTTCCGAAACCTCACTAGAAGGAATAATAATTGACGCGTTTGGCCCACAAGAATGCAGGTAGGCATTGATTGTAGGTTCAATCAGGCCGGCTGAGCTTTCTGTATATCCAATTACTATAATGCCGTTAGGATCGAAATCGGGAAGGATTGATTTATCCGGTAGGACTAGATCTATTTCAACGGGGACTCCATATTCTTTGAGTTGCTCTAGAAGACGATCATAAAATCCGTTGCATCTTTCATAGTAGGGTATACGTACTTTTTTGGAGCCATAAAAAGGCCCCTGCTCGCACCCCGTGAACAGCAGCGACAGAACGACTACCCAAAAAAACCTATTAGTCCCATTCATCAGTTATAATAGCCCCACCAGAAAGATCGCCCTGAGAATCCGTCGTTTTTTGGCGTTGGAGAACTTCTCCATCGCCAATCTCCTCTCCCATATACACATCACCAGTATCAACCCAGCCCTTAAACTGATTAAGCCCCCCTTCGTCAGTGTAGTAATATTCTAGATAGACCTGATCTTGCAGAAGAATATATCTCCGACGTGTAAGTGCCCACTCATTGTCGGCACGAAGCAATCGGTCATATAATAGCCCAGCAACGAAACCCATTATATTGGCGCCCAAAACACGATGTGTTGCAATGTTTCCGTTAGGCGGGTCAATTATGGGGTAGTTGTTGCCGGCTGGCTCCCAGTCTAAAACAGACCTCACTCCTACTCTACCTGCTTGACGCGCTCCGACCGCAGTTAACGTTTTTGTAGGAGTACCGTTGTGGTTCGCAATGTCGCCGAGTATCGCAAGCCCCTCTTCCCCATATCGCCACT
Source organism: uncultured Haliea sp. (assembly GCF_963973825.1). Taxonomy (NCBI): domain Bacteria; kingdom Pseudomonadati; phylum Pseudomonadota; class Gammaproteobacteria; order Cellvibrionales; family Halieaceae; genus Haliea; species uncultured Haliea sp. Next base: position 330 of record NZ_CAXBAE010000018.1, on the reverse strand, counting down.
TGAAATATGGTGAAGCTAAATCCGAAAGAGGAACGTTGGACCCAGCAAATAGACCAACAAACTCTAATACCCCCAGATTCATAAACCAGCCTAGACCGCTCAACGGAGACGGACCAAATTGCCCCAAAGGTGAGCCAATATCTAAGCTAGGATACCCTCCACATCCACCGCCATCATTCACCGCAGCTCCAAAAGCAAAACACGCAAACCAACCCGTAGGATCTGTGTACTTCAACGGATTGTTAAACGCATAAGAGTATCGATTGTAGTTCTGTGCGTTTTCGGGCGCCTGTGTCACCGGATCAGGACTCAACATCCGCCCAAGGCTCG
>NZ_CAXBAE010000017.1:0-43442 GCF_963973825.1 uncultured Haliea sp. | reverse complement strand
TTACTTCTTCCTGAAGATCAAAGCCGCCTTCCCCGGAAATGCGCGATGAACCATTAAAAAGTCCAGAATTGCGACAAAATCCCGTAGACTCGGTGCTGTGCTCGTGGAACATCGGGATCACTGGCGCATTTCAAGGGCCGCGCCGAGAGGCTGGCCAGCACTGGATTAACGCAATGCTCTCACTGGCCAACCTTCTTCAGCGCGCGCCGGGCTTGATCGCTCTCTCCCTCGTCCTGCTGTTCTCCGGCGCGATGCTGTTGGCCTGGGCCGATCTGGACCGGATGGAGCGCCTCGCACTGAGCCGTCACGGGGCGGATACTGCACAGGTAGTAGGCCTGTGGCGCGCCATGCTCAAGGATATCAGCACACTCGACGAGCGCGAGAAGATTGAGCGGGTCAATGCCTATTTCAACCGGCTCGCGCGCTGGCGTCAGGACATCGATGTCTGGCAGCAGCACGACTACTGGGCCACGCCACTCGAACTCATGGCCAAGCGCGAGGGTGACTGCGAGGATTTCAGTATCGCCAAGTACATGACCCTGCTGCTGTCCGGCGTCGAGGTGGGCAAAATGCGAATAACCTACGTGAAAGCCCGGCTGGGGGGCGTTGACGGCACCGTCACACAAGCCCATATGGTGTTGGCGTATTACCCGACACCGAATGCGGATCCATTGATTCTCGACAACATGATCTCCGAGGTGCGCCCCGCCTCACGGCGTGACGACCTGAAACCGGTCTTCGGTTTCAACAGCGAGGGCATTTGGGTCGGAGGTGCGAGTACGCCGTCGATCCAAAACCCCGCCGCGCGGCTCTCGCGCTGGCGCGATCTCCTGCAACGCATGGCAGCCGATGGGCTGGGCTGACACGGGACAACTGAGGAACTATCGGCATGTCACTTTTCAAGCAACTCTGGCTCGCCATCATTCTGCTACTCGCCATTGCCTTCGGCAGCAGCCTGGTGGTCAGCAGCCTCGCGGCGCAGCGCTACCTTCAGCAGCAGCTGTACATGAAAAATGTGGACAACGCCGCAGCGCTCGCCCTGTCCCTGAGCCAGCAGGAGGCCGACGGTGTTCTGCTGGAACTGACCCTCGCCGCGCAGTTCGATACGGGGCACTACGAACTGATAGCACTCACTGACCCCGATGGCCAGGTACTGATCCGCCGGGAGGACCGGCGGCCCGCGAGCGGTGCCCCTGCCTGGCTGCCCGGGCTGCTGCCGCTGGAGGTGGAGCCGGGCATCGCACAGGTGCAGAAAGGCTGGCAACAGGTGGGCACGCTGACCGTGCGCAGCCACTCGCGCTTTGCCTACCAGGCCCTGTGGGAAAGCACGCGCCTGTTGGCGCTGCTGTTTCTCTGCACCATGGCAGTCAGCGGGCTGCTGGGCAGCTTGCTGCTGCGGAAAATCATCACTCCGCTGAACGACGTAGTGAATCAGGCTGAGGCCATCGGACAGCGGCGTTTCGTCACCCTGCCAGAGCCAAAGACGCTGGAGTTCAAACGCCTGGTCAGCGCGATGAACACCCTGTCAAAACGCATACGCGGCGCCTTGCAGCAGGAAGCCAGCCGCCTGAACCAGTGGCAGAAGGAAACCCATACCGACGGACTCACCGGACTGCTGAACCGGGAGCCTTTTCTGCGCAATCTGGACGCAGCCCTGGGCAGCGACGACGTCAACGCGACCGGCTGCATGGCCCTGGTACGCATCGCCAGACTCAGCCACCTGAATCAGACCTACGGGCGCAAGGTGATCGATGGGGTGCTGGAGGATATCGGCACCGCACTCAACACAATCGTCAGCCGACACAGCCGCTGGGCCGCCGCGCGCCTGAACGGCTCCGACTTTGCCATCATGGCACCGCGCGCCACGAACCCGCGGGAGCTGGTGCTTGAAATGCAGGCGGTGATGGAGGAGGCGCTGAACGCCCACAGCATGGAGGCCGACAGCGCATTGCCCTCGGCGGCCACGCTGTATACCCACGAAGACACACTGAGCGCCCTGCTCACACGCCTCGACAGCGCGCTGATCCCGGCGCATCAGGCGGGCAGTTCAGAGATCAACATCACCTTTGCAGGCGACATCCAGATGCTGCCCGTGCGGGAGCAGATGACGCGCTGGCGGGGGATTCTGCAAAGCGCTTTCCTGGAGGGCCGCTTCAGTCTGGCAGGCTTCCCGGTGCTGGACAGTAACGGGCGCCTGATGCACATGGAAGCACCCGTGAGGCTGCGCGAGGAGCAGCAGGAACTGCCGGCTGCGACCTTTTTGCCCTGGATCAACCGGCTGGAAATGTCGGCAGATCTCGACCAGCGCGTCATCGAGATGGCCCTGGCGAGCGCCGAAAGCGAAGCTACCACACCACTGGCGGTGAACCTGTCTGTCGGTGCACTGGTGGAACCGGCCTTCCTGCACTGGCTCGACCAGACCCTGTCCAAGGCCGGTAGCGCTGCCGGCAGACTCTGGCTGGAGGTACCGGAGTCCATGGCATTCCGTCACTTCGATGCGTTCCGCCTGCTCACCCGTCACGCCAGCCATTACGGCTGCAAGGTCGGCATTGAGCACGCTGGACACCAGTTGGCCGACATTGGCCAGTTGCACGATGTGGGTCTGGACTATTTCAAGGTCGACGCGGCATTCATCCGGGAGATCGACAGCAATGCCGGCAACCAGGCCCTGCTCAGGACCCTCTGCACCGTGGGCCACTCCATCGGAGTCACCGTTATCGCGGAAGGTGTGCGCAGTGCGGCGGAATGGGCACAACTGCGGGAACTTGGGTTCGATGGCGCGACCGGACCAGCAATCAGCGAACTGGCTGCGCAACGCACAGCCGATTAATCAGTCGTCGCCCAACAAATCGAGGCTGCCCGGCAGTACGCTGCGCAGGCGCTGTCGATACAGCATTTTCTGCTGTGCGGAGTCGGGCAGGTCCGTAAACAGGATGACGCCGCGGCTGACCAGCAGCTCCACGACGTCCTCAAGCACGCGCACGAAATCCTGGTCGGTCGCGCTGATGCGGCTGGCGTCATCACTCAGCGCCGCCAGAAACTCCAGGAGCTCGGCATCGTCTGCCGCCACCGGTTCCAGGCCATCCTGCGGGAGCTGGCTGACCGCGACGATACGCTGCGCAGAATCCCGTTGAACAAAAGGCATCGTGGCTGTACTCCATTATAGTACCCCGGCAACCCTGCGGCCGCCGGGGTCATCATAGCCCAGATCCTCTACTGGTCGACAGTCAACCTGCCGCTGTCCAGCATGCTCTGGATGACCGACGCCATATCATCATGGCCGCTCACCAGGTCAACACCCTCAAGATGGATGGTCTGGCTGATTGCGCTGGCGTCACGCTCGCCACCGGTGAAGGCCCCTGTTGCACTGACTTCGATGACCGTACCGGTGCCATCAAAGGTCACGTTCAGGTAGCTGGTGAGGTCCGCGGTGGATTCCTCGCCCTGCAACAGGTCACGCAAGTCGAGCACATCGTTGCCCGCTTCACCAAATCCAACAATGCTGACCTCGGGTGCCACACTGCCCGCATCAGCGAGTGAGAAGGCAAAGACATCGTCGCCCGGGCTTGCCAGCAAGTTTCCGCCATCGGCAAGACGCGCATCAAACTCAGTCTCGCCGGCATGCTCGATGATCATGTCCTTGACGTGCTGCATGGCGTCATCCTCGTTGACCGGCGCGTAGCCGTTCTCGGTCAGCAGCGCCTGCAACTCCGACTTGCTGATGCTGTCGAGGTCAAACACATCATCGGACAGCGCCTGCCGCACGGCGTCGGTAATGACGATACCGTTGTAGGGGTCAGGGTCGTTGTCGATGGACTGCAGGAACACGGCCATTTTCTCCACATGATCGTCATTCAGGTCACCCAGGCCAACGCCCGCAATCTCCTGCAGGAACACCTTGCCATCGGCAATGGCCTCCTCGGCGACGAATGAGCCCAGCAGCACGCCACCAACACGCAGCGTCACCGTATCACCGGGCCGGTAGAGGAAACCGCCGTCTTCATCGGTCAGGCCGGAGAGGCCAGAGGAGGTTTCGTAACTCATGCCCTCAACAACACCGTCCACAATGCTTGCGTTGGCGACACCGTCGAGATTCAGCGTCAGCGTGTAGACCTGGCTGTCGCCATCGTCGTCAACGAGCGTATAGGTGAACGTCTCCTGACGGGTCTCTCCCACGCTGAAGCTGTCCCGGGCGGCAGCCGACAGCACATAGGTGTACCCGCCCTGGCCATCCACCGATAGCGTGCCGAAGCTGCCCTGCACCTGACCCGCATTTTCACCATCCCAGATCAATGAGCCACCGGCCCCCGGACCGTCCGCGCCCCAGTTGCCGGGCACAGTGCCCTGCAGTTCGGGCAGGTCATCCATCGACCGCACCTCGGCGAACAGTTCGTAAGTGGTGGACTGCCCCTCCACCGTGCGCACAGAGCTGACCAGGTTCCCCTGCGCGTCGCGGAAGCCAAGAATTTCCAGCTCGAACTCGCGACCACCCACGGTAATGGTCTGTACCTGATTCGGATTCGTGATACTGACAAAGTCGTCATTCGCCGGGTTCGAGGACGGCGAGACATTGTTCGGGGTTTCGGTATGCCGCAACGAAACTGTTGTCGAGACCTGCGTCGGCACACCATCAATCACCAGCGTGAACGTCACGCCAAGATCGACCGTCTGCAGCACTTTGGCGCTTGCCGAGATGGGGAAGTTATTGTGGGTCAGGCTGCCCACCGTAAACACGCTGTCAGCCTGCACGGGTGCATTGCCGATGAGCGAGGGCACGTAGTCGAAGTCGTAGCCAGAGCCACTGCTGCCACCCCACTGCAATCCGATACCGCCACTGTCAGCGTTGGATGCGATGCTGCCACTGCCGCTGGTCGAGGTGATATTCTGCCAACTTGCGCTGAGGGATCCCACGGCAAGCTCGCTCAGTGGAACCACCAGGGTCTGTGCAGTCTGGCTGGCGCCGTGCGGGCTGTCGTCATCGATGCTGACGGTGAAGGCCGCGCTGCCTACGCTGCCGTCGCCGTCTGTAACCTGCACGTCCACCGAGAAGGACACATTGTCCTCTTCTGCAGACGGGGCATGACGCACCGGCTGCAGCAGTGTGACCGCGTAAGATGCTGAGCTTGCACCTATCGTGTTCAACGCAACCGTAAACACCTGACTGCCCGCAGCCATGGGATCCTGGCCACTGATATAGCCAATCAGGGTATTGCTGCCGGCATCCCAGAAGGTGTCGACGGTCTGTCCATCGTTGGTCAGTAGTGGTGTGGTGCCGCCGGCCGTTGACAAGGCAATGCCGGCAAAGCCATCTGCGCCCGTATCATATTCAATCAGTCCGGTGGTGACGGGATCATCGTCGCCTGGCGCCTGGTCACCCAGTCCGCCCGGCAGGTCATCCTCGTCCACCATGGCGTCGTTGGACACCAGCAGCACGGGAACGGAGTCACCGGCAAAGCTCAGCGTCAGCGTGGTGCTCGACGTGTCGCCGTCCGCATCCGTGATCTCATAGCTGAACTGGTCCGTGGAACCCACCGGTACGCTGCCGTTCGGCGTATAGCTCCAGCTGCCGTCACTCGCCAGCGTCAGGCTGCCGTGCGTGCCCGCCACCGTCGTCGAGGTACCCGACGCCAGTGCCGCACCGTTCACCCCGGTGACCGTGATGCCACCGTCAGCGCCGGCCTGGTCATTGCCCAGTACGTTGCCCTCAACCGCCGGGCCACCTTCTGTCGCCGTCGCCGTATCTGCAACCGCCGTCGGACCCGCATCGTTGATGGTCAGCGTCAGCTGCGGCGTCGCCACACTGCCGTCGCTGTCTGTCAGCGTGATGTCCACCACCGCGCTGGCGCTGTCCGCACCCACCGCATGGCTGTATGCGCTGTTCTGCGTGAACACGTAGGCACCCGTGGCCTCATTCACGGTCAGCGTCCAGCTGCCGTCATCCGCCGCCAGCGTCGTCACTCCCCCGGCACTGGACTGCGTCGCCGCACCCAGGCCGCCGTCGTACACCGCGCTGAACGTCACCGGCGTGTCATCACCCAGGTCGAAGGACAGCGTCCCGCTGTCCGCGCCCAGGGTCGCGTCACCCGTCGCAGCCGCGCCGTCGCTCGCCGTCGGCGCACTGCCGTCACCGGCAAAGCTCAGCGTCAGCGTGGTGCTCGACGTGTCGCCGTCCGCATCCGTGATCTCATAGCTGAACTGGTCCGTGGAACCCACCGGTACGCTGCCGTTCGGCGTATAGCTCCAGCTGCCGTCACTCGCCAGCGTCAGGCTGCCGTGCGTGCCCGCCACCGTCGTCGAGGTACCCGACGCCAGTGCCGCACCGTTCACCCCGGTGACCGTGATGCCACCGTCAGCGCCGGCCTGGTCATTGCCCAGTACGTTGCCCTCAACCGCCGGGCCACCTTCTGTCGCCGTCGCCGTATCTGCAACCGCCGTCGGACCCGCATCGTTGATGGTCAGCGTCAGCTGCGGCGTCGCCACACTGCCGTCGCTGTCTGTCAGCGTGATGTCCACCACCGCGCTGGCGCTGTCCGCACCCACCGCATGGCTGTATGCGCTGTTCTGCGTGAACACGTAGGCACCCGTGGCCTCATTCACGGTCAGCGTCCAGCTGCCGTCATCCGCCGCCAGCGTCGTCACTCCCCCGGCACTGGACTGCGTCGCCGCACCCAGGCCGCCGTCGTACACCGCGCTGAACGTCACCGGCGTGTCATCACCCAGGTCGAAGGACAGCGTCCCGCTGTCCGCGCCCAGGGTCGCGTCACCCGTCGTCGCCGCGCCATCGCTCGCCGTCGGCTCAGTGTCGCCGGGCGGTGGCGGTGGCGGTGGCGGTGGCGGTGGCGGTGGCGGTGGCGGTGGCGGTGGCGGTTCAGTGCCATCGAGGATAGTCACTGTGCCCTGCGCATCCGCAATGGTTGCGCCGGTGGCATTGCTGAGATTCACCAAGAAGCGCTCGGTAGCTTCCTCCAGGTTGTCATCATTGGTCTGGACAGACACCGTCGCCGTTGTCTGTCCGGGTGCAAAGGTGATGGTCCCTGTCTCGGCATCATAATCACCGCCAACCACCGTCGCGCTGCCATCTGCCGTCGCGAACTGTACAGTCACCGGCTGGTCACTGGGCCCTGACAGGCTGAGGGTCAATTCAGCCGTCTGGCCTTCGGTCACGGTCACATCATTGATGCGAATGACGGGGATAAAATCGTCGAGAATGGTCACAACACCCTGTGCATCACCGATAGTCGCTCCGGCGGCGTTGCTCAGGTTCACGGTGAATTGCTCGGTACCTTCCTGCAGGGCATCTGCATTCGTCTGGTACTGCACGGTGACGCTTGTAGTCCCCGGCGCGAAGGTGATGGTGCCGGACTGGGGGTCGTAGTCACCACCGATCACTGTTGCCGACCCGTCACTGCTCTGGAATTGCACGGTCACCGGTGTATCGCTCGGCTTTGAAAGACTGATGACCACCTCGGCCACATCACCTTCCACCACCGTAACGTCACTCACCGACAGCACCGGAGGTACCGGTGGCGCCGATGGACTCCCAGCTGTCACTACGACCGTCACCGTCGCCGTATCACCGTTATTGCCATCCGGCGTCGTCGCCGTGTAAGTAAACGTGTCGGTACCGACAAACCCTTCGTTTGGGGTATAGGTGACCGTGCCGTCGGCGTTCACTATCACGCCACCGTTGGCCGGTTGACTGACGTTGGTAATGATGGAGCCTTCGACAAAGACATCATTGTCCTTGACGGAAATCACTACGGGCACACCCTCTTCCGTCGTTTCGGCATCATCAACCGCATCGACTGTCAGCAGGGCCGGCTCTTCGGCAAACAGCACGCTCTCGTCAGGCGTGAAGACGGCAACCGAATGGAACTCTTCCGTGTTTTCAACAATGCGGGCCAAGCGCACGAAACCGTGCCCTTCACTGACGCCGCCGCCCTCGGCACCGGCAGCCGGAGCCTCGAGGCCGTCCAGAATATCGCCGTCGCCGTCCAGGTTCGCCAGCAAGGCCTCTATCGTCTCGTCCTCGACGGCGCTCTCATCGGCGGTCGCGGCACGCTCAGCCACGATATCGCGCGTCAGCAGCAACTCGGGGACTTCGGCCACCGCCAGCGTGCTGCCATCTTCCAGCAGCAGTTCCACCGCACCGCCATTCGGCGTGACCACCGTCTCCCCTTCCAGCAGGACATCACCCGGCTGGAGTTCTCGCAAGTCCCCGTCCGGGCGGCGCGCGTAGGCGGTGCCTGAAACCGAGACGACTGTTGCAATCGGCTGACTTGCCATGATGTGTTCTCCTGAAACCGTAGGCACGCGATTCACGTGCATTGACCAACATCTTGATCGTAAAACAACAGACGATGGCCGGCATTGTACGAAAGGCCAAGAACCGCCGTGGAAAGGTGATGCTCTTCACAGAACTGGGTGAATCCTGCCCTTTCGCATCAATACAGTGATCGTACGCAGGCTTGGATGGGCGTTGTCAGTGTTCCCGGGGCCGGTGCGGTCGGCCAGGAAAGGCCTTCAGATGCTGGAAAACCAACAGGCCCGGAGAGACCGTCTTTGCGTGCGGAAAACGCTAGAGACGCACATCGGGGCGAAGCCCCAAGCGGACCACCAACCACAACGTCCAGGCAAGCCAGCACAGAAGCGCGGCTCGAGCGATCTGAAACCCGTACTCCGTGAAATAGGTCTGCTCCTGCAACGGCGTGACCAGCGCCTGTACTATCCCGGTGGCGGCTGGCAGCGAAGTGGCAACGATCTCGCCAGTGGGTGCGATGAATAACGAAGCACCGACGTTGGCGCTACGCACAACAAACCTGCGGTTTTCGATCGCTCGCAAGACAAGGTGCGGCAGGGGAATGGAATACGCGCGGCGCAGTGGACCGAAAGCGGCCTCATCGTTCGACATGTTAACCAGCAGATCAGCACCAGCACGGGACAGCGCACGAACATGCTGCGGGAAGAATGCCTCCCAGCAGATGAAGACGCCAAGCTGCAGCGCGCCCCCGTCAAGCGGCCGACTGGTCTCTCCCCGCGCCATGCGCGACGGCCACCGCTCTAGCCAGCGCTCCGGCAGCCAGCCCTCCAGTGGATTGTGCTCGGCTCCGGGCACGAGCTTCACCTTGTGATATTCCTCCGTAATGTCGCCGGCAACGGGAACCAGAAAAGCGGAATTGGATAACCGGGGTTTCCCAGCGGCCGAGAGGGTCATGGAATAGGCACCAACCAGTATGGGTGTGTGTGTGTCCGCGGCAGCCAGCGACAACTCCTGCAGGATGTCCAGATTCTCTGCAGAGCGCAGCCACAGTGGCAGGCTGGTTTCCGGCCACACCGTCAACGCGGCAGCAGAAGACCCGGTTGCGGCTTCTCGGGTGACCCTGATAAACTCGGCGAACATGCGCCTGGTTTTCGCTTCATCGTGTTTTTCTTCCAGCGTAATATCGGTGTGCAGGGCACGTACCGGCACTTTGGGCCCCGCTTCAATGAGGCCCTCGACCGCCGCCTGGCGCCACATACCATAGCCCAACACTGACGCACTCAGGCACAGCGTCAGCAACCACCAGGAGACCCTGCCGACACCGCGCGCCCGCCAACACTGCGCTGCCAGTACATTCACTGCCATGACGCAGAAGCTGATACCGAACACCCCCGCCACGTCTGCAGTTTGCAGCAACAGCGGGGCCTGCCACAGGTAATACCCCAGCGCATAGGACGGCAAACCAAGCCAAAGGTCCGAGGCCAGTACTTCAATCGCCGTCCAGCTTAGAGTCGTCCACACTAACAGTGCGAAACCGCGCAGCCCCGCACCAACGGCAAGCGACACGGCGAGACCAAGGATGGCAGGCATCAGTGCAAAACCAGCCAGCACCGGGAACAGCCACGCAGGCTTGAACTCTATAAGCCAGTAGAAGTGAGACGCGGCATAGCAGAGGCCAACCAGGTATCCGCCCAGAACCATCCGCCAATACCGACGGGGCTGTGCTGCACTGGCCGACAACCCGGAATCCTGCCAGAAACCGGCTATCGCAGGTGCCAGCGCGACAGCAACCAGCGGCCAGGCATTGACCAGCGGCGATGCCAGAATCATCAGCGCGCCGGAGAGCGCGTAGCTAATCACTCCGCGCCCCGCTCGAAGCTAAATCCAGCGTCCCTGCTCATAATGGCGGGCCGCTGATACCGCAGACCAGAGAGGTAAATGCCGACACTCCGCGCCCTGCTATCACTGGACGCGGAGGGAACGGAGCACTGAAAAGGCGTCGCCCTGAATCGAACAGCAACGCCGGGGGCAGGACAAACAGCGAGTGAGCACTGCGCGACTAGCGAACGTCTTCCCGATACAGCTTTTGCGCTTCCCGCTGCCTGAAAGTCTGCGTGTTCGGATTAATACACTCGACCACCTCGCGACCCGCCGGCACCGCCCACTTCGCTTTACCCTCGGCAATCGCCTTGGCTCTGTTCACATCAGAGGCCTGTATACCGACGAAGCGTGTTTCGCCATCTGCATCTTTCACCTGGCAGACAAACTCACCCTGCGGCATCTTCGCCTGCGCAAACACCAGCGCTGTGGAAACAGACAAGGCACAAAACACTGCGAGCGCGCTCCAACGACCTGCTATATTCATCATCTCTCTCCTACTCGTTTCCGCATTACCAGCACTCGGCGGCAGTTGTACCCGTTGCAGAGCGGGTGCCAAATGAATCCAGAATAAAGGTGGTGCAGCGCGTGTCACTGGCCTGCGGTGAACCGCTCACTGGCGTGGCAGTGAGCTGAAAACAGTTGGCGATCACGCCACCGGTGCAGGCTGCCGCACTGACACTGTAGTGACCCTCATCGGAAATCATGGGGCTGGCCGCATAACCCAGCTCCTGCATGTCGGTGGTGTAGCGGCCCTGATCCAGCATGAATTGCTGCTGCCGATTGGAAGCGTCGAGCAGTGCCGACATCGCATCGCTACGCCGGCCTTTCTGCAAGCTGCCTTGATAGGCCGGCAGGGCGACTGACATCAGGATCCCAACGATCACCACCACAATCATGACTTCCATCAGTGTGAAGCCTCCTGTGGCACTGCACCTCGCCACTCCGCTGCGCTGCGCAACGCTCAATGCGACCCCTGGCATCAGTAGCCCTCCTCGAACCAGTAGTCACCATAGGGTGCGCGGAGCGGCACACCGATATCACACACACCGGCCTCGCAATTCTGCTCGCCGTCGCCGTCGGTATCACCCTGCGGCGTGCCTGGTGGCAGCAGCAGGCGTATCTGGCCATCCTCGCCGAAATGCACCGAGGGTGTATCCGGAATAATGGCACCCAGGGCAATCGTGTTCCGGTCGCCCGTGTACAGATCCACCACATAGAGGCGCCCAACACCCGACACGGGTTCGCATACGTTGATGTCGTCCAGCACACTGCTCGGTGTAAACGTGGTGAAAAACACCTTGCCGTTCAGCGTAATCGACTTGGACAGCGCCTTCTCACCGTCACCCGTCAGATCCAGACGCCAACCAAGCGCAGACTTCAGTGCCGCCAGCGCGGTGGCACGCTGCTCATCGGTGCCCGTTACCAGACGGTTGTTGGTGATGTTATACAGGCCCGCATTATTGATCGGCAGGAAGCAGCGGAAGTCGGCAATGTCATCGTCGGCACAGTCCGAAGTGCTGGGCCTGGGAGTGGAGTAAGCACCAATCGCCAGATCCCGGATCATGTAGAAGCGATTATTGACATCCGTTGCATTCGGGTTGGTGCGATCACCAGAGCCTATGAGGATCGCATCAATCGGATTGCCGTCAAAGCGGATGCGCACGACATCCGGCGCGTTAAAGAAGCGCCGGTCATTCGCGGCATTTCCACCGCCCAGACTGGCCAGCTGGTTGATCTGCCAGGTGGTCTGGCTCGCGGTCGGCAACGTGTTGCCCGGCAGGTCCACCCGCCAGATGTTCCCACCGGTATCGGCAAAGTAGATGCGATCGGTGAGTTTGTCCCCGTTGCCGTCCAGCACCGTGACCGGTGCCGCCACAGAATGCTGCAGCGCCGACTCGCGCAGGTTCTTCACGCTGTTGGCCGCCGGCGTGACGCTCCACACCAGCGCCCCGGTCTGGGCGTCAACAATGAAGATACCACGGCCTTTACTGTCCGGCGTTGCCACCCCGGAACTGTCCTTGTTCGTATCGTACCCGGCACCGAACACCAGCACCGGCTTGGGTACGCCACTGCCGTCCGTGTAGCCCGGAATACGCGTTACCACCGGCTCCGACCAGGTCTGCCCCATTTCAGTGAAGCCGGTGGTGGACGCGTCGATATGCCACAGGAAGGACGGACTATCCGGGTCAGAAATGTCCAGCGCGTAGTAGCCATCGCCGCCCCGACGCATGCCAAAGTACGCCCAGACCTTGTCGCCGGCGCCGGAATTCAGCGTGCCGTCACCATTCACATCCAGTGTGTAGGCCACTGGCGTGAGGTCCATGCCGTAGATGTTCTGCGAAGAGCGCGCGTTCTGGCTGCGGGCACGGAGAATGGATGCCAGCTCCTTGGGGAAAAATGCCCAGTCTTCCTGACCGTTGTCATTGCCGAACATGTGCACGAAGCCCGCGTTGGTACCCACCAACAAGCGAATGTCCGGAGCCGCCTGGGTATAACCGCTGCGAGCACCGTAGTTCAATACCAGCGGTTGGCTGTGCAGGATATCGCCCATGATCCAGCTGCGGGTATCCGTGCTGTCGCCATCACCGTCCTTGTCATAGGCGTCAAAGCCGCGAGCCCAGTTGATCAGCCGGGTCAAGGCCACGTCCGAAGCCACACCGAACAGGTTATACAACTCCGCGTCATTGGCAACGCCCATGGCGCTCGCTGTGATGTTATCGGACTCCAGCGCCTGCAAGGCACCCCCCGATCCGGTGTTCGTATAGAGCGAACGCGAGCCGGCACTCCGTGCCGCAAGCAGTCCGCCGACCCCGCCTTTCTCCACGCCACCGCCATCGGCAGTAGAACCCCAGAACGTTACCGCGCTGTCCTTGATAAAGCCGGTGGCGGCATCGATGGCAGGCGTACCGTTACCATCCACCAACACGGCCTCACCGTCGTCGATGCGCAGCTTCAGTTTCTTGATGTTGCCCTGCCAGTCTACGGTTTCACCCGGCTTGAACATCGCGTAGAAAATCTCATCGCGGCTCTGGGTGCGGGTAAAGGTATCTACCGCCACGGCCGGCGAGGTGAACGTAGTATCCGTTGCGAGGATACTGACAATTGCACCCTGGAATGCCGCCGCCAGTTCCTGCGCGTTGTTCGCCGTGTAGTATTCGCCTTTACCCTTCTCGGCCGTATCTGCCAGCAACTGCTGGTCGGTGGTAAAACCGATGGTATAGGTGATACCGAACTGGTTACCGTTGGTCGTGTCGTCGTCCAGATCGGTATTGGCCATATACTCGGCGAGTTCGGGCATACAGTTCTTGCGCATGCCCTGCCCACTATCATGCTGATAGTTGTTACAGGTCTTGCCCGTGAGCGTTTCAATGAACGTATTCGCTCGGTCATCGTTGGTCGGCTGACCGTCAGTCATGAGGATGACATAGGTGTAGGCGCAGTCAGTACTCGGCGAGATATACGTACCGCCACTGGATGCCAGCGGATCCTGCGGCAACGCATCATCCGGCGGCCAGCTGTCACCCGTGCGGCGATCATCGCCCCACAGGACCTGCCCCCCCGACAAATAGCGGTAGGCCTCATACATCGACTCGCAAAGAGGCGTAGCCCCGTCCGCCGTCATCGAATTCACCATGTTGATCACGTTGGTGCGCTGGGCATCCGTCATGTTTGCGATGATGCGGCTGACCACGCGTCCACCGTGATTACTGCTGCCCTGGTTGCTGTTGAACTCCATCAGGCCGAAGTCGACGCCGGGGTTGCTGCGCATGATCGTCGACACCACATCCTGGGCGATGTCGATACGGCTGCGGGGCTCCTCCAGTGAATCGTCGTAGTACCAGTCCAGGTAGTGGCCGGTATAGAACGTATACGCGCCAGTACCCCAATTCATCGAGGGGTCCGGGTTCGGGCCGTACTCATTGCCGGTTTGCACGCCATCCTGGGGATAACCCGGGCCAATACCCGCACCATTGTTGGCAATTCCGGAGGCCACGTCATTCAGGCACTCCACGTGAGGCGGCTCGGTGACACCGCCTGTAAGAGGCTGCCAGCTTTCAAAGCTGAGCGCTGTGGAGGGCGGCACCCAGACCGCATCGCGCATGCGCGTCCAGGTGGACTCTGTCACGGTTTCCGTGGTGCAGGGATCCTGCCTGACGATGAAATAGTCCCAGGCAACCGCGCCGCTTTCACACCTGCTGACACGCTTGTCGGGGCAATCCCGGGTCTTTTCGCCCGGCCATGCCTCCCACTCAGACCGTGTAACTTCGACAACTACGGGGTCAGGACAAATCTCAGTGGTGACGTCAACATCAACAAACTTGTAGCAGCCATTGCCCTGCAAAGTCTCATCGGAGTTTTCGCAGCGGAAATAGCCTGCCGTTTCCACCAGGCGCGAATCCACCCAGCGCCGCGCCCGGTCTGCCGTAAAGCGACCATCCAGAGCGAGGCTGTCGTAGGAGGACGCGCAGCGGTTCTTGCTCTTCAGAAACCAGTTGGGGTTGGCCTGGCCACCGATACGCTTGGGCGGCACATTGCCATCGGTGGACCAGTAGATGCGATCCGACCAGTTGGATGGACGGCCGCCCGAGACAAAGGTGTGCTGGTAGGTCGTCGCCTCGGGGTCGTAGGGCGGGCGCTGTTGGTCCACCATGGTCGCCATACTGCCCGAATCATCGAACACCACCAGCACCTTGGGCCGGGACCCGGTGCTGGCGCTGAACTCGGCCTTGTAGATCTCCGTGTCGTCCGCACTCACGGGAAACGTACCCGCCGACAGCAGCACCGCTGCCGCTGCCGTGATCCGAACTGCGTTCCACATACCCGTTGCCATCTTCATAGTTCCGCCCCCTGTTTCACACAGGCTCAATCAATGCCTATCCGGCTTCGCCCACCACCGTCTTGACCACACCCAGCTCAACGCGCGAACGCGCCTTGCCGGCCACATCGTGTTCCGAGGTCACCCGGTAATAGTCACAATCAAACACACCAATACTGCTGCCGCCGGTTTCACCCGGCGGACGCGGACATTCCCGCGCCACACCCACCACCGCAACCCGCACATCCACGGACCCGACCCCATCGCGCAGGCGGCGCAGCGGGTGCTCTGTCGAGGCGTTGAGGCCGGCGAACGGCGTATCGTCATCCACGCGCAGGAAGGGATCCTGCGCCGTACCCGCCAGGGCCAGGGCGCCATAAACGCCGGCCTCCGCTGCCTGGAAGGATTCGAAGTTGTCCTGCAGATTGCCGGCCATACGCAGCCCCATGGAACTGTTGGTCGCTGCAGTGATGCTGACAATGGTCACCACCAGCAGGAAAAGCAGGGACACCGCGAGCGCGACACCGCGCTGGGAGCGTTGCCGAGTCATCACAAACCTCCGCGAATCATGAGTTTCGGGTTGCGCAGCGAAACGTTCGTCTGAATCAGCTGGCGGCGCCAGTTACCGCCGGGCGTAACCGTTACGCCGCCAATGGTATAGGTACGCCCGTCCACATAGCTGCCGTCTTCAGCGGGCGCACGCAGCAGAAGCGACACTTCGACCGCCTCTGCGGTATCCCACATCGGTGTCGCCGTCATCTCTGCCACGGTCATAAAGCGATCGACCTCGCCATTGCCGGTGGTATCCACGCCAAACCGGAAACGCAGCGATTCAACCCCGGGCACCAGATCTTCCGTGGTCATGGCCATGGCGCCGGCCGTGGCATCCCAGGCCAGCACACGCCGACTCAAGGTCGGTGTTGGCAGGTTGCGTATGTAGTACACCTGCAGCCGATAGGGCCAGGCGGCGGCCAGTGCGAAGGGGTTCCCCGCGCGCACATCCGGCGCCGTGTCCGCACCATCCAGCAGAATGCCGCGTTCACTGTTGGCAATGACGTAGATTTCCTGCCCACTCATCGCGGTGGGAAAACTGATCACACCGTCAACCGCGGCGGCCGCGTCATCAGGATCGCGGTCATACAGCGGCCGCGGCAATACCTGCTTGACCACCAACACCTCGCGCGGTGGCGCGCCCGCGGCAGGCGGCAGTGCGTCGGTCACGCAGTTAAACGCGGCGCCGGCTGCCGAGGGCACACCGGCCAGCAGATAGTTGCCCACCTCTATAAAGGCGGCATCCCCCGTGCAGTCGCCGGTTACCGTTCCCAGCGAGACGTCGGGCACGATATCACGCGGATGCGCACCGCCGAAGAAACCGGCATGGCGCAAGGCGTCGTTCAACACCTGTACCGCAAAGCGGCTGTTCTCCGCCAGGCTGGCTACCTGCTCGACTTCGTTATACGACCGCTTGGTGCCCAGATACACCGACACCGCGCCCGCAATCAGGATCAAGCCCAGCGTCATGGCGACCATGAACTCGACCAATGAGAATCCGCGCTGCTGATACACGCCTGTGTTGCCCACTGTCATAATTCGGCCTCGTCGATGACAAAGGTGCTCACCACCAGCTGCCTGCGGTAATCGTCCGCACCTGCAGCGGCACCACCACAGGCTTCCCCGCCGACAGCGGCCACAGCGTCCTCGGTCTCACCCAGCCCGCGCCATTGAATAATCACCTCGACCAGGCCAGTACGCGCCATGCCGGGATCTGCGGTGAAACGTACGCAGGCCTGTGGTGCAATCAGGCCCGCCGCATTGCGAACCACGGCATCAGAGCCCGTTACGGTGACCGTGGCGCCATCGATACCCTGCTCCCACAGCCAGAGGTCGTAAGCCGCAAGCTGGGCGGGGGTGCACGACGCCGTGGCGCAATCGGTCCCGGGGGCACTCAGGGTACCGCCGCCCAGGGGCGTGGTCAGGCCGCCCGCCGTGTAGGTCGCCAGACCCGCCGGGTTGATACGAATTCGCTCGACCAGGTCATTGGCCAGCATGACTGCCTTGCTGCGCTGGATCCCCTGGTGCTGGGCACTTTTGGAGACCGCCTGCAGGCTGACAATGCCCAGCAGTCCGACAGACAGGATGACAAAGGTCACCAGCGCTTCAATCAGCGTGACGCCGGATTGCCGGCTTGGCCGCGACCCCGTTCTAGCAAGAAACATCGTTACCCGCTCCGTCTTCAACTATGCCATTGGCGTCGCTATCGACGCTGGCGGCAACCGTCCCGGCGTTGGTCAGAACCAATCCCCGAGCCTTGCTCGCGCCGCGTTCATCACAAAACACAAAGGTTCCCGCGCTGCCCAGCGCAGAGCCGATGGTATCGAACACCACCAGCTTGGGAACAAAACTGACCGTGACAGCGGGGTTGGTCTCATTCTCCCAGTGAATCCGAGTGCCCCCCGGATTGGCTGCATCGACAGCGGCGCTCACATCACTGCCCATGAGCGCAATGTAGCCGGCACTCCAGTTGCTGCTGTCGACGCAGCCCGTGCCCGTGACGTTACTGGGGCATACCACCACACGATCGCGACGCGCGAGCGCCTCAGATCGAGCAAGATTGAGGGTGGCACGAACGCTGTAGACGCTGGATACAAGGCGATTGTCGCGGATGAGATCAGTAAAGGCGGGGCCGGCCAGCAACAGGGATATTGCCAGAATCACCAGCACGACCATCATCTCGATGAGGCTGAACCCCCCCGATGGGTGCTTGAACACTGTGGTCACTCTACTCACGCCGTGACTGCTCCTGATACCGGCAATTACATCAGGTTTCAGTATCCCGATGCGGATGTGCAATACCAGCAGGCTCTGACCAGCGGCAATAAACGGTGACGGATGGCTCAATCGCCTGCGATCAAAACGCACCCTGGCTCATCATCAGCGCCAGCTGCACCCGGTCCCTGGCGCCGAGTTTCTCGAACACCGCCGACAAGTGCGCCTTGACCGTGCGCTCAGTGATTGCCAGCGACGCGGCGATTTCCCGGTTACTCGCGCCCAGCGCCACCTGCAGCGCCACATCCCGCTCCCGTGGCGTGAGCGCACCCAGGTCCGGCCCTGGACCCGTGCTTTGCGGCTGTACCCGCAGGGACAGGGCCATCAGGCGCTGCACCAGTTCGGGGGGCATCCACAGACCTCCGTGGGCCACCACCAGGCCGACCTCGCGCAGCTGCTCCGGTGCCGACTCACTGTGGCAATAGCCTACCGCGCCCGCGTTGAGTGCCTGAAAGGCATCGGCTTCCGCGGGCGTCGCCGTCATCAGCACAACGCGATACCCCGCGGCACTTGCGGCGGCCAGGGCGGCGTTGCGCGCCGCCGCGTCCAGCAGGCTTGCCTCCAGCCAGGCCACCTCGGCAGCCGGCGCGTCTACGGCGAGTTGCTCGACTGCTGCCACGACCAGCGCATCCGGAAATGCCTCGCGCCACCGGGGCCGCAGCGTGTTGGCCGGCGTCACAAACACATGTTTCATCAGCGCTCCGTCAGCGCGTACTGTTTCGCGCGCAGCACAGGTTTCATCAGGTAGGCGAGGATCGTTTTCTTGCCGGTGAGCACGTCCACCTGCACCGTCATGCCGGGCATGATCGGCATGTCTTCGCCGAATCCCGACTCTTTGGTGCGCACGTGCACCTCATAAAAGGGATTGCCCTCTTCATCCATGATGGTGTCGGCCCCGATGTGTTCGACCACGCCCTCAAGGCCGCCATACACCACGAAATCATAGGCCGTCAGTTTCACCAGGGCCTCCTGCCCCGGCACAAGGAAGGCGATATCCTTGGGACGAATCCGCACCTCCACCAGCAGGCTGTCGTCCAGCGGGACAATTTCAATGACTTCCTTGCCCGGCAGTACCACGCCGCCGATGGTATTGAAGTACAGGCGGTTGACTGTGCCCTTGACCGGCGAGCGCACCTCGGTCTGACGCACGCGATCACTGAGACCCTCTCCCGCTTCACGCAGGCCGTTGATGCGCGCGAGCGTATCGGTCAGCTCCTCACGCACCGTATTCTCAAACTCCACTTCCACTTCACTCAGGCGCCGCTGCGCTTCGGCGATAGCGGAATCAATGCGCTTGAGCTGGGCGCGGGACTGATCGTACTCGCCGCTAAGCTGATTCACCTCGCGCTCCAGGCGAAGAATCTCCACCTGCGAGACCGCACCCGAAGCGACCATCGGACGGGTAACGCTCAACTCCTGGCGGCTCAGCTCCAGCGAACGCGCCAGCTGCCGTGACCGCGCCGTCACCTCCGCCAGTTCCTGCTGCCGCTGCTCCAACTGCTCCTCGGCAATCTGCCGCTGCAGGGTCAGCTGCGCCTGCAGCGAGGTATACAGAGCCTGTTCCTGCTCGACGATACCCGGGGCCTGCAGCGACCACTCGGGCTCCGGTATGAATTCGGTGCCCGCCAGATTGGCACTGAGGCGCGCCGCGCGCACGGACAGGGCACGAAACTCGGCCTGGTTTTCCCGCAGGTTAGAGGTGGAACGGGTTTGATCCAGCCGCACCAGCAACTGCCCCGCCTCGACGACGTCACCCGCCCGCGCATGTATTTCGGTGACCACCCCCCCGTCCTGTGACTGCATGACCTGGATCTGCTGCGAGGGTATGACCTTGCCCTCGCCTCGGGTCACCTCGTCGACCTCGGCAAAGGCCGCCCAGGTCACAAGTGCGATGACAATAACCGCCACTACATACAGCAGGTTGCGCGCGCGCAACGGCTGCTGCTCCAGATAGGCGCGGTGAACATCCTGCTCCCAGTTCCCCGTGGCATCCGCCGCATTGCGCAGCCAGGGCGCAAAAACGAAGTCCGCGAGGTAGCGGCGCGGCCGCGCAGATGCGGCCTCGGCCACCGCTCCGGTTGTCGTCACCTGCTCCTCGCTCATCGGGCCGCTCCTATCTTGCCCTGTTGCAGGGCCTGAATCACGCTGTCCCGCGGCCCGTCAGCCACCAATTTGCCATTGTCGATGACCAGAATCCTGTCCACCATTTCCAGCAGGGAATTGCGGTGCGTCACCACCAGCCAGGTCCGCCCCTTCAGGCAGGCTGACAGCTGCTGCTTCACCGCCACCTCCGTCGAGTGGTCCATGGACCCGGTCGGCTCGTCCATCAACAGAATCGGCGGCTCGTGCACCATGGCCCGCGCCAGCGCCACGCACTTGCGCTGCCCACCGGAAAGCGAGTCACCCCGCTCGCTGATCTGCATGTCAAAGCCCTTGGGGTGACGGTTGATGTAGTCCGAGAGGCTGGCGATTTCCGCCGCCCGCACCAGATCACTGTCACTGACGTTGGGGTGGGACAGCGCAATGTTGTCGCGCAAGCTCCCGAAAAACAGGGTGACGTCCTGCGGCACATAGCCCACACGCGAACGCAGCTCACTGGGGTCCAGCTGGCGCAGGTCGATACCGTCGACCATCACCGCACCCGCCGTTGGCTGGTAGAGGCCCATGGCCAGCTTCTGCAAAGTCGACTTGCCTGAGCCAACGCGCCCCAGAATGGCGACGTGCTCGCCGGGACGGATGCGGAACGACACATTGCTCAGCGATTCCATCTCGGCGCCGGGGTAAGCGAAGGACACGTTGCGGAATTCAATGTCGCCCTGGAACATCTCCCGCGACAGGAACTGCGCGCCCTCGGCCCGCTCCATCGGCTTGGCCATCACCTCGTCCAGGGACTTCAGGGAAATCTCGGCGTTGTGCCAGGAGGTGACCAGCCCGGCAACCTGACCGAAAGGCGCCATCACCCGGCCACTCAACATGCTGCAGGCAATGAGCCCGCCCATACTCAGCTGCCCGGCAGAAATCAGGTAGACACCGGTGATGATCACAAACAGGGTAACCATCTGGTTGCCCCACAGGGTCACGTTGATAGTGGAATTCGAGACCAGCCGCAGCTGCACCCCCACGTGGGCCAGAAAAGCCGTGCTCTCCTCCCACTTGCGCTGCATGCGCGATTCGGCACCCATCGCCTTGATGGTATCCAGGCCGACCAGGCTTTCGATCAGGGTGGCGTTGCGCTGGGCACCGGCGCGGTAGGTGGTTTCCGACAGCTCTCGCAGCTTGCCCTGCGTCGCGAGGGCGTAACCCAGGACCACGAGCAGCCCGAGGAGCAGGGGAATGAGCACCGGCCAGGCGATCCAGCCGATCACGGCGACAAAGATCAGGGCGAAGGGTACGTCGATCAGGGTCGTCACCGAGGCAGAGGTAATGAAATCGCGCACCGTCTCGAAGGAACGCAGGTTCACCGCATAGGAACCCACAGACAGAGCGCGGTTCTCCAGTCGGGAACCGAGCACCCGCTCCATGATCTTGCCGGACAATTCGACGTCCACCCGGCGACTGGCCAGGTCGAGAAAGTAACCGCGCATGGTGCGCAGCACGATATCCGCAAGCATGATGATCACGACACCGATCGCCAGCATCCAGAGTGTCTCCACCGCGTAGTTGGGCACCACACGGTCATAGACGTTCATGGTAAAGATGGGCAGCGCAAGCGCGAAGACGTTGATAAAGAATGCCGCGAGCAGGACATCGCGGTAGATGGGCATGTTGGCGCGGATGGCATCCCAGAACCAGTGGCCGCGCTCCGACGTGCCGGTGCGCGGTGTGCGCTGGTCAAAGCGGAAACGCGGCCGGCAGACAATCACACTGCCCATTTCGTCCGCCAGCAATTCCCCGGAAGGCACGCTGACTGCTGCCTCGTTCAGGTCCGGGTAGATCACCGTGGCCTCAGCGCCGTCGGCACTCCAGCCCATCAACACGCAGGCACGCTGGTCGCGCAGCAGCACAATCGCCGGCAGCAGCGCTGGCTCGACCGCCCGCGCGCTGCGTTCAACAATGCGACTGACCAGCCCCGCACGGCTCGCTGCGCGCTGCACCAGGGACGGCGTCAGGCGCCCCTCATCCAGCGGCAGGCCGCCGACCAGGGACTCGGCGGTAGACGCGGCACCATGATACCGACACAGGGCCAGCAGGCTCTGTAGCAGTGGGTCGTCAATACTGGCAGTCATCGGTTCCGCGTGCCCCTTTCTTCGCAGCCTTTAAAACAATATCACCAATGCCTTCTAAGCTACTGAATATTTTAGTAATTAATGATGAGAGGATAAGTCAGTTGGGGGTGAATTGCTATGTGACGCAGGTCACAACATCACAGAAAGACCGCGCCAAATCCGTGCAGGAAGCACTGCAGGAGTCCACACTGTAGCAATTACCGGGGCCGGAAGGCCCGAGGACCCCGGGATTGAGGAGGCTACTGGATGTCAGACAAACCCACGCTGTTTGAGGCGCGAGACCTGTCGCCAGCGTTTTGCGCTGACCGGCAAGGCAACAAGAAATACGCGGGGCCGGACCGGCGCAGGCTGGACCGCCGCAGTAATACTGATCGCCGCGCCACGGTGCGCTTCGACCCGCAAAACGAGGACCGGCGGCTGCGCCCCGGGCGCCGGGAAGACGACACCGTCCTGCGCTTCTGGTAGCGACCTGGTCGGCGCCGCCTCAGGCGGCCGGGGCGCCGCGACGCAGCAGATGCGCCGCGTACAGCGTTGCCGACAACAGCACCACAGCGCCACCCTGGTGCGCCGCCGCCAGGCTGATCGGCACGTGCAGGAGCAAGGTGCTGATGCCCAGGGTGACCTGCAACCACAGTGCCGCAAGCAGCAGACCCGCCGCCAGCCGCGCCCGCGCGCCGAGGCCCGAGCGCCACAGGTGCCAGGCAAACAGGTGGATCAACACAAACAGCAGGTAGGCGAAAATGCGGTGATTGAACTGGATGGTGGTGATGTCTTCAAAGGCGTCGAGCCAGGCCGGCTCACCACTGTACAGACCCGGCGGCAGAAACGACGTACCCATCAGCGGCCAGGTGCTGTAGGCAAACCCGGCCTTGGTGCCCGCCACCAGACCACCGGACAGAATCATCAGGAACACCAGCATTGCCAACACCGCGCCCCAGGGCGCCAGCGCATGTGGCTGTCCGGCAGCGGGTCGCCGCCCCGCCAGCACATCCAGTATCACCCAGAACATGAGGGCGTAAATCACAAACGCCAGTCCAAGGTGTGCGGTCAGTCGATACTGGCTGACATGCGGGTTGTCGACCAGCCCGCTCTTCACCATGTACCAGCCCAGCAGGCCCTGGCAGCCACCGAGCACGAACAATAACCACAGGCGCGGCATCAACCCAGCACGCACCCGCCCGGTGAGCGCGAAAAAGACCAATGGAAAGAAAAAGAGTATGCCAATCAGGCGGCCGAGCACCCGGTGCAGGTACTCGAACATGAAAATGGTCTTGAAGGCGTCCAGCGACATGCCGCGGTTGATTTTCAGGTACTCAGGTGATTGGCGATACTTGTCAAAGACCTCCTGCCAGGCCACGTCGGTGAGCGGCGGTATGATGCCCATGATCGGACGCCACTCGACCATGGACAGGCCAGAGTTGGTCAGACGCGTCACGCCACCCAGAAGGATCATGCCAAAAATCACAGCGGCACAGAGAATGAGCCACCCGGCTACCTGCCGGTCGTAGTGTGTCTGTTGCGTAAGTACCATCGCGCTGCCTCGGCCTGCCTGCCTGCATCAGGGGGCGCAATGATAACCGAATTTCAACCGCGAGCGGCGTGCCAGCGGCACTCCCCTGTTCAACGTCAGCACTGCAAGCTGGGCAAATCCCGGAACAGCGCCAGCGCCTCCGGGTTGGCCAGCGCATCCGTGTTGCTGACCGGGAGCCCGTGCACCACGTTTCTCACCGCCAGTTCGACGATCTTGCCGCTGAGGGTACGCGGGATATCGGCCACCTGGACAATGCGGGCAGGCACGTGCCGTGGGGTCGTGTTGCTGCGGATAAGTCGGCGGATCTCCGCCTCCAGGGCTGCGTCCAGGGTCCGCCCCGGGCGCAAAACGACAAACAGCACAACCCGCACATCGTCCTGCCACTGCTGACCGATGACCACGCTCTCCAGCACCGAATCGCACTGCTCCACCTGCCGGTAGATCTCGGCGGTGCCAATGCGCACGCCCCCGGGGTTCAGTACCGCATCGGAACGACCGTGAATGATGAAACCCCGGTTGGCGGTGACCTCGCCGTAATCACCCTGCGCCCACACGCCCGGGAAGCGCTGGAAATACGCGGCACGGAATCGTTCACCGTCGACATCGTTCCAGAAACCCAGGGGGCAAGAGGGGAACGGCGCGGCACACACCAGTTCCCCCTTTTGCGCCTGCACGGAGTTGCCGTCCGCGTCCCGGATCTCCACCGCCATACCCAGACCCGGAGCCTGAATTTCGCCGGCATACACAGGCAGGGTCGGCGACCCACCCACGAAGCACGAGAGGATGTCGGTACCGCCGGAAATACTGGACAGGCAGATATCCTGCTTGAAGTCGCGGTACACGTACTCGAAATTCTCGTGCAGGAGTGGCGAGCCCGTGGACAGAATCGTTTTCAGCGTATCCAGGCGGTGGGTCTGCGCGGGCCGGATACCCGCTTTTTCCAGTGCCGCGATAAATTTCGCGCTGGTACCGAACACCGAGATACCCTCAGCGTCGATGGCATCGAGCAACAGGCGGCCTTCACCGGCAAAGGGTGAGCCGTCGTACAGGATCAGGGTGGCGCCACTGGCGAGCCCGCTCACCAGCCAGTTCCACATCATCCAGCCGCAGGTGGTGTAATAGAAGAACACGTCCCCGGGCCCGATGTCGCACATCAGGCGATGCTCTTTCAGATGCTGCAGCAAGCTGCCGCCGGCACCGTGCACGATACACTTGGGCGCACCGGTGGTACCGGATGAATACATCACGTACACGGGGTGATCGAAGGGCAACCGGGCAAACTCGATGGCGGCTGCCGTGTCTTCGAGGAAATCCCCAAACAGGGCCGCAGGCGCTCCTTGCGGCAAGGTGGGCCGGGCACTCAGCAACGGGACGACCACCAGCTGCTCGATGCTGTCGATGGCCTGCAGAATGCCCTCCAGGCGCTGCAGTGAGTCGCAGGCCTTGCCGTTGTAGTAGTAGCCATCGGCACAGAACAGCACCCTGGGCGCAACCTGCCCAAAGCGGTCAATCACGCCGCTGGCGCCGAAATCCGGCGAGCACGAGGTCCAGGTGGCACCCAGGGCTGTCGTGGCGAGCATGGCGACAACGGCCTCAGGCACGTTGGGCATCAGGCCAGCCACCCGGTCACCCGGCCCGATACCCAGGGCGCGCAGGCGGGCAACAAGGGCCGCGACCTGCCGGTAAAGCTGGGCATAGCTGACGACCCGCCGCTCCCCGTTCTCCAGCAGGCCCACCAGCGCGGGGTGATCATCCCGGCGCCGCAGCAGGTTTTCGGCGAAGTTGAGCCGTGCTTGTGGAAACCAGTGCGCACCGGGGAACCGATCCCCGTCCGTCAGCACGTCTGTCCCGGGCTCGCCCACCACGCCGGTGAAATCCCACACCGCACGCCAGAACCGCGCCGGCTGGGCAAGCGCCCAGTCATGCACGGCAAAGTAGTCCGCATGCTCAGGGAGTGCACCGCGCGCCGCGAGT
Organism: uncultured Haliea sp.; assembly: GCF_963973825.1. NCBI lineage: Bacteria > Pseudomonadati > Pseudomonadota > Gammaproteobacteria > Cellvibrionales > Halieaceae > Haliea > uncultured Haliea sp. The sequence goes on along the minus strand of NZ_CAXBAE010000017.1, from coordinate 17,928 downwards.
TGCGCAGCAAACCGCGTGAGCTGTGCCTCCGCGCGCCGTTCCGGGGAGGGCTTCCATAGGGGCCGCGCTGACATCCGTAAATCCTGTATCGATACCGGCAGCCAGCATGCCGCCGGACGCCGCGGAATTCAATCACGGACAGCAGCTGTGCAGCACACCTGCACTTGTGCCCAGATTGGGTTTACACTGCATCCGCCCGACCGGCTGCCCTGAAAGAAGCGTGCGAGGCTCATGGATAGTTTTAACCTGCCACGGCAACACTTACGGCGCACATCTCTGCTCTTTGTGCTGCTGCCATGCCTGCTTGCAGCGTTCGCCGGCGCTGCGGATACGGAACCGGGGGAGCCGCGCGCTGCGACAACGTCCAGCGAACTCTCAGTCGCCGACTCAATTGCCGTTGAGCGCGTAACCGCGGACGATGCCATCGCCAACCGCCTGCGGGCGATCCTCGGGGCAACGGGTTGGTTCGCGTCGGTGCAGGTGCGCGTCGACAACGGCATTGTCTTCCTCACCGGCGAGGCACAGAAACCGGAACATCAGGCCTGGGCCGGCACGCTGGCACGCAATGCGCAGGGCGTGGTCGCGGTGGTCAACAATATCACCCTGGCAACGTCATCGCCCTGGGATCTGTCTCCGACGTATGCGCAGCTGCAAGCCATGGCGGCAGCCACCTTCCGCGCGCTCCCGCTGGCGCTACTGGCACTGGCCTTGCTCGGTTTCACCTGGCTGCTGGCGGGCCTGGCAGCGACAGCCTCAAGCCGCCTGCTGATCAGGCGGGTACGCACGCGCCTGCTTCGCGACATGCTCTCCCGGGCAAGCGCCGCGCTGGTGTTCATACTCGGACTGTATATCGTGCTGCGTATTGCCGGCCTGACCAGTCTCGCGGTCACGGTGGTAGGCGGCACGGGGCTACTGGGGCTGGCGATAGGCTTCGCCTTTCGCGACATCGCCGAGAACTTTCTCGCCAGCATCCTGATCAGCATGCAGCGCCCCTTCGCCGTCGGCGACTTTATCGAGGTGAAGAACCACCGGGGATTCGTGCAAAAAGTGAATACCCGCGCCACGTTGATCATGACCCGCGATGGGAACCATGTGCAGATCCCCAACGCCATCATCTACAAGAATGAAATCGTCAACTTTACGGCAAACCCACGCACGCGACAGGAATTCACTGTAGGCATCGCGTACAAAGACGCTATTGCCGCGGCACAAACCGCGGCACTGGACGTGTTGCGCCAGCATCCCGCCATACTGGATGAACCCGAACCGCTGGTGCTGGTGGACGAACTGGCGGCTTCCACGGTGAACCTCCGGTTGAGCTATTGGGTCAACACTGCGACTTATGATGCGCAAAAGGTCCGTTCGGCCGCCATTCGTCTGGTCAAAACCGCGTTTGAGCAGGCTGGGATCTCGATGCCCGGCGAGGTCCGGGAGATCACTTTCCCCGCGGGCCTGCGGGTCGACCTGCAGGAGCCTTCGGGGGAAGCAGGTGTCACCTTCCCCTCCGACTCAACCCCCACCGCGCCAGACAACGTTGGAACACATATCGCCGAGGGCGACCTGAAAAATACCGACAGTGACATTGAAAGGCAGGCGCAGGCCTCGCGTCTGCCCGAAGGGGGCGAAAACCTGCTCTAGCCGCTTCCGGCTGGGTGATCTGAAGACCGGTCCCCTCGTCGCGATCGATCCAGCTGGGGTGCCCGCGATGCCGCACCGCTGGCCCCCGCCGGGCACAGCCCGTAGAATGCAGCCCCCGTTTCAACGACAGCGTGCTCATGCCCCTGCTCAAACTCGAATCCCTGCAGCTTCATTACGGTACCCAGGTACTGCTGGACGACGTCGGCCTGACCATTCGTCGCGGCGAGCGCTGGGGCTTGCTGGGGCGGAATGGGGCAGGCAAGACAACCCTGCTGCGGGTTCTTGCAGGCGAACTGCAGGCCGATTCCGGTGAGCGCTGGGTACGTCCCGGGGTGCGCATCGCCCGGCTGGAGCAGACGCTGCCGGACGCCGACAACAGCACTGTGTACGATGTGGTTGCCGAGGGCCTGGCAGACACCGGCAAGCTGCTGGCGGAATACCACCGCTTGCTGCACGAGGGCGACGACATCGACTTCGATCGCCTGAGCACGGTACAGCAGGCGCTGGAGGCGGCAGATGGCTGGACCCTGCAGCAGCGGGTGGAAACCACCATTACCCAGCTGCAATTACCGCAGGACGCCAAAATGGGCGAGCTGTCGGGCGGCTGGCGTCGGCGCGTCGCCCTGGCACGCGCCCTGGTGGCCGACCCGGATATCCTGCTGCTGGACGAGCCCACCAACCACCTCGACATTCCCGCCATCCAGTGGCTGGAGACCCAGCTGCAACAGTACCGCGGGGCGATCGTGCTGATCACCCACGACCGCCGCTTCCTGCAGAGCGTTGCCACACGCATCGCCGAGCTGGATCGCGGCCACCTCACCAGCTGGGAGGGCAGCTACCAGGGGTTTCTCGCCCACCGTGAACAGGAGCTGGAGGCCGAAGAACGGGCCAACGCACTGTTCGACAAGAAACTCGCGCAAGAGGAAGTGTGGATTCGCCAGGGCATCAAGGCGCGGCGAACTCGCAACGAGGGCCGCGTGCGGGCGCTGGAGAAGATGCGCAGTGAGCGCCAGCAGCGCCGTGAGCGGGTGGGCAGCGCCAACTTTGTGGTCGAGGAAGCCAGCCGCTCGGGCAAGGTCGTGGCGGAGCTGGAACAGGTCAGCAAGCGCTTCGACGGGAAAACCGTCATACGCGACTTTTCCACCATTATTCAGCGCGGCGACCGGGTCGGCATTGTCGGACCCAACGGTGCGGGCAAGTCCACGTTGGTGAAAATGATACTCGGGCAACTGCAGCCTGACGAAGGCCGCGTAACCCTGGGCACCAAGCTGGAGATCGCCTACTCGGACCAGCTGCGTGGCAAGCTGGAGCCCGAGAAGAACCTGATCGACAATGTCTGCGGGGGACAGGAATTCATCGAGCTGAACGGCAAGCGTCGCCACGCCATCTCCTACCTCGGCGACTTCCTGTTCAGTCCAGAGCGTGTACGGACGCCGGTCAAGGCCCTGTCCGGCGGCGAGCAGAACCGCGCCATTCTGGCCCGCCTGTTCAGCAAGCCGGCCAACCTGCTGGTGCTCGACGAGCCGACCAACGACCTGGACATCGAAACCCTCGAGCTGCTGGAGGACATTCTGCTGTCCTTCGACGGCACGGTGATTCTGGTCAGCCACGACCGCGACTTTATGGACCATGTAGTGACACAGCTGCTGATCCTGCGCGGGGACGGCACAGTGGAAGAACAGGCCGGTGGTTACAGCGACTGGGAAGCTCGCGGCGGCCAGCTGGTGGAGCCCGAAACCAGGGGCCAGCAGATGCCGGCGAGCAAACCGGAGCCGGCGACATCAGCGCCCGCCGCCAGCACCCCCGCACGCCGCAAGCTGTCCTACAAGGAACAGCGCGAACTGGATGCTCTGCCCGCGCGGATTGAAGCGCTCGAGCAACAGCAGGCTGCACTGGAAGCGCGCACCGCGGACCCCGCGTTCTACCAGCAGAGTCGCGACGCGGTGGACGCCGTGCTGGCGGAACTCAGCGGTGTGCAGGACGCCCTCGATGCCGCCATCGAGCGCTGGGCGGAACTGGAGTCCTGATACCTCGCCGAAGGAGGCAACGGCCTGCTCAGGGCGACTGCAGCACCTTGCCCACCGATTCCGCCAGGTAATCGATGTTCGCGCCGTTGATACCCGCGATGTTGATCCGCGAGGAATCCAGCATATACACACTGTACTGCTCACGCAGCGCCAGCGCTTGCCCGGGGGTCAGGCCGAGGAAGGAAAACATGCCTTTCTCACGCTCAATAAAGCTGAAATCGCGCTCCGTGCAAAGCTCCAGCTTGCTGACCAGGCTCGTGCGCAGGCCATTGATGCGTCGGCACATGGCTTGCAGCTCATCCCGCCAGTTGGCATTCAATGCGTCGTCCTGCAACACGCGCGCGGCCAGCAGGGCGCCGTGCGCTGGCGGCATGGAATAGATGCGACGCGCCGCGACCTGCGCCTGGGTGCGCAGGGCCTCGGCGCTGGCGGCTGTAGCACTGACGAATACCGTGGCTCCCGTACGCTCGCGATACAGTCCCATGTTTTTGGAGCAGGAGGCCGCAATCAAGACTTCAGGCAGCCGCTCCACCAGCAGTCGCAGGCCTGCCGCATCCTCCTCGAGACCGTCACCCAGGCCCTGGTAGGCAATATCAACGAAAGGCAGAAAACCCTGCGATTCCGCCATCGCGGCAATCTGCGCCCATTGCTCGAGGTCGAGGTCCGCGCCGCAGGGATTGTGGCAGCAGCCGTGCAGCAGCACCACATCACCCTGCCGCGCGCCCTTGAGGTCCTCCACCATGGCGGTGAAATTCACCCCGTGACTGGCGGGGTCGTAGTAGCGGTACGTCGCGAACTGCAGGCCAACGCTGCCCAGCAACGGTATGTGCACCGGCCAGGTAGGGTCGGACACCCAGACCCTGGCACCCGGCGCCGCGGCCTGGATAATTTCGGCGCCAATGCGCAACGCACCACACCCACCCGGTGTCTGCAGGCTGCTCACCCGACCTTCCAGCAGTGCCCGGCTGCCCGTGCCCAGCAACAGCTGTTGCATGCCACTGTTGAAGCCGGGGTCACCGGCGGGCGGCATATAGGCCTTGGTGCGCTCTTCCCCGACCAGAGCCTCCTGGGCCAGGCGGATGGCATCGAACACCGGGCACAGGCCCTCTTCATTCATGTAGATGCCAACGGTCAGATCCACCTTATGCGGGTTGGGGTCGGCGCGACACGCGGCGGCCAGTCCGAGGATGGAATCTTCCGGCACCTGGGGTAGGCATTCCAGCATGGCAACAGTCTCCTGGGTCAGAGTTCCGCCAACAGGGCGGTGAGGTAGCGCCAGAAAGGCGGCACGGTAGCGATGCGCAGGCGTTCGGTCGGCGAATGCGCACCGCGGATAGTGGGGCCAAAGGACAGGATATCGGCGTCCGGCAGCTTGCTCTTCAGAATACCGCATTCGAGGCCGGCGTGGATGGCTTTGACCGCAGGCACGCTGTCAAACAGGCGTTCATGCAGGGCCTTGGCGCGGGCCAGCAGTGGGCTGGCAAAGTCTGGCTGCCACCCGGGATAGCCGTCGATGCGCCGGATGTGCAACCCGGCCAGCTGCGCCAGGCCTTCCACCGCCAGGCGCAGCCCGGCAGCCTGCTCGGGATTGAAGAAACGGATACTGGATTCCAGCTCCAGGCGCCCTTCGCCCAGCTGCAGGCGCGCCAGGTTGACGCTGAGGTCGACCAGATCCGCCGGCTGGGCCGGACTGTAGGCCTGTGCCCCGTGGGGCAGCGCCGCGATGACCTGCAGTAGCTGCCGACTGTCCTCGGCGCTCATCACCGCGGCGGGCTCGCCGGGCTGCAGTAGCAACTCAACTCCCTGGTCCGCCGCCGGCAGATAGCTGCACCAGCGCCGCTGCAAGGCCTCCAGCCGCTGCTGCAGCGCCCCGGCATCGACATCGTCGCAGGCAAAACGGATCCAGCCCTCCCGGGGGATCACGTTGTGCGCGACACCCACACTGGCCGCCGCCAGCTGGCATGAGGCCACATCCGCGAGGGCCTCGACCAGCAGTTTCAGCGCGTTACCCAGCTGCAGGTGAATCTCGATACCCGAATGCCCACCGGCAAGGCCCTTGATTTCCAGTGTCCAGCAACGGGTACCCTCCGCTGCAGGCTGCAGCGGATATTCCCGTGAAAACACCCAGGCGGCACCACCGGCGCAGCCCACGTAAAGCTCGTGCCAGTCCTCGGTATCCAGGTTCAACATGACACGGCCACTGAGCAGCGACGCATCCAGTCCCAGTGCACCGCCGAGGCCCGTTTCCTCGTCGACAGTGAACAGCAACTCCAGCGGCGGGTGCTGCACATCCGGGTCGGTCAGCAGCGCCAACGCCGCGGCGCAGCCCACACCGTTATCCGCGCCCAGCGTGGTGCGATCCGCCAGCAACCAGCCATCTTCCACCTGCAGGGTGAGGGGATCGCGGTGGAAGTCGTGCTGTTTGTCACCGGTTTTCACCGTCACCATATCCAGATGATTCTGGATGATCACCGTGGGGTGCCGCTCGCGCCCGGGGGAGGCGGGTACGTAGACCACCAGATTACCTGTTGCGTCGAGCTGCCAACGGCAGTCGTGGGCCTCGGCCTGGCCGATCACGTAGTCACGGACGGCGGCCTCCGCCCTGGAGGGCCGCGGGATCCGCGTCAGCTGGTAGAAATGCTCCCAGATATGCTCTGGATCGAGCGGAAACCCCTGCGGTTTCATGGTTACCCCCTCGCGTCTATCGGGCCTATATCAGTGCGAACTTGGCGATGAAGATGGCAGCGAGGAACCACGCCCCCACCGAGACATCGCGGAAGCGGCCGGCAAACAGTTTGATCACGACATAGCTGATGAAACCCACCGCAATCCCGTTGGCGATGGAGAACGACAGCGGAATCATCACCACGGTGACGAGTGCCGGCAACAGCTCCGTGGGGTCGTCCCACAGCAGTCCCTCCAGGCTGCCCAGCATCAGCATGGCGACGTAAACCAGCGCACCGGCGGTGGCAAATGCCGGCACCATACCGGCCAGGGGCGCAAAGAAAATGGCTGCGAGAAACAGCGTGCCGACCACCACGGCCGTGAGCCCCGTGCGGCCGCCGGCAGCGACACCCGTGGCACTTTCCACGTAGCTGGTAACCGGCGCACAGCCGAGAAAAGCACCCACCACGCTGGAGCTGCTGTCAGCTTTCAGGGCGCGATCCATGTGTTTGATATTGCCCTGCGCGTCCACCAGGCCGGCCCTGCTGGCCACACCCAGCAGGGTGCCTGCGGTGTCGAACAGGTTCACGAAGAGAAACGCGATGATCACGCTGGTCATGGCCAGGTCCAGGGCACCCATGATATCCAGTTGCATGAACACGGGCGCCAGACTGGGCGGTGCCGCGACCAGACCCTGGTACTCCACCAGCCCGAACACCAGCCCCACCCCGGTGGTCGCCAAAATACCGGCGATAATGGCGCCGGGCACCTGACGCACGGAGAGCACGGCGATAAGCAGAAACCCTGCAGCGGCCAGCAAGGGTTCGGGGCGTGTGAAGTCCCCCAGTGTGAGGAAGGTTGCCTCGCTCGCCACAATCAGGCCGCCGCTCTTCAGGCCGATAAAGCCCACAAACAGCCCCACTCCAGCGCCCATGGCGACACGCAGGTTCATCGGTATGCTGTCGAGCATCCAGCGGCGCAGCCGGGTGACGCTCATGATGACAAACAGCACGCCGGCCAGGAATACTGCCCCCAGTGCGACCTGCCAGCTGTAGCCCATGTCTGCCACAACCGTATAGGTGAAGAACGCGTTGAGCCCCATCCCGGGCGCGAGCCCGACCGGCCAGTTGGCGTAGAGGCCCATGAAATAGCAGGCCAGCGCCGATGCCAGGCAGGTGGCAACGAAGGCGGCGGGGGCATCCATCCCCGCGGCGGCCATCATCTGCGGATTGACGAAAATGATATAGGCCATGGTGACAAACGTTGTCGCACCGGCGATGACCTCGGTGCGCACCGAAGTGCCGTGCTCAGTCAGCCTGAAAACGCGTTCAAGGAGGCCATTGGCCGGTTGCGCCTGTTTCATGAAGTGGCCTGGTTCCGCTGGGAGTGCGCGCTGGGCGCGGGAAGACAAAGTGTACGCAATCGCCACCGACGGCACCATACTCCACGCGGCCCGCGCACGTGTATGCTAGCCTTGCGCTGCGCGGCAACCACATGAACGGGAACAGGAACACCATGCACAAGCACTACATCAGCGCCCAGCAGCTGCTGGAAGACTCATTCAAGCTAGCCTGGCAGGTCTTTGAGAGCGGCTATCGCCCCAACTACATTGTCGGCGTCTGGCGCGGCGGCGCGCCGGTGGGCATCGCTGTACAGGAACTGCTCGATGTGCTCGGCGTCACCGCGGACCACATTGCGATACGCACCTCATCCTACACCGGCATCGGCGAGCGCGACCGGCACGTCAAAGTGCATGGACTGAGCTACATCATCAGGCAGCTCGAGTCAGAGGACTCTCTGCTGATCGTGGATGACGTGCACGATACGGGACTGTCCATCGACCAGGTGATTCACGACCTGCATCGAGCCTGCAAGAAGAACACGCCTGAGATCCGCATCGCAACCCCCTACTACAAGCCCGGCAACAACAAGACCGATCGCGTTCCCGACTACTACATCCACGAAACCGCCGACTGGCTGGTGTTCCCGCACGAGCTGCACGGCCTGACCGTTGAGGAGATTCGCGCCAACAAGCCCGAACTCGCCAGCATCATGGCCTCGCTGCAACAGCAACTGTCGGGTGCAGGTCAACGCTAGTCGCGAGTGAAACGGCGCACCACACCGGCGTGTTGCGGAAACGCCTCGAGCAGCGCAGCGCGCTCTGCCAGCGCCATGTCGGCGTAGTCAAAGCCCGGCGCCACAGCTTCACTGATCAGGCCGTACGCTCCCTCCGGCAAATGCGAGGCCTTCCACACGCCACCCGGCACTGTGAGCTGCAGTCGCTGCCCTGCCGCCAGGTCCTGCCCCAGCACCGCGGTCTCCAGGCGCCCGTCCGGGTACAGCAGGTAGTAGTGGACGGGTGAGCCCATGTGGAAAAAGTGCACGATGTCAGACTGGTTCCGATGCAGATGCCCGATGGGTGAGTCGTCGGTCAGCAGGTAATGTATCGCCGTCATGGTGTAGCGGGGTCCGGCCGGGGTATCCACCTTGGCCCGGTGATCGGGCTGGAAGGTACGCACGAAGTAGCCCCCTTCGATATGCGGCTCCAGCCCCAGTGTTTCGATAATGGCCGTTTTATCCGGCACCGGCCCGACCTCCCCTGCACTGACCGCAGCGGCCGCTGCTGCGCAGGCCATTGCTGTGGCAACACCTCTTTTCACGATGCGTTCTCCTGTTGGCTGGCCAGCGCTCCACGGATACGGTCACTCACCGCGGTGACCTGTGCCCGCAGGCTGGACTCGTCGATCGTCAGCACCTTGCGATCCCGCATCAGTATCCGGCCCGCCACAACGGTCGTCTGCACGTCATTGCTGTCCAGCACATACACGAGGTGTGACTCCACATCATACAGCGGCAGGTGCCGGGTCTGGCTGACATCCAGTTGGATCATGTCTGCCTGCATGCCAACCTTCAACTGGCCGATCTCATCGCCTTTGCGAATGGCCGCTGCACCCAGCCGGGTCGCCATCGCCAGCGCCTGGCCTGCCGGCAACGCTGTGGGGTCGCCGCTGGCCACCTTGTGCAGCAGCGCCGCCATGCGAACCTCTTCCCACAGATCCAGATCGTTGTTCGAGGCAGCACCATCGGTGCCCAGACCCACGTTGACCCCCGCAGCCAGCATGGCGCTGACCGGCGCTATACCCGCACCCAGCTTCATATTCGACGTGGGGTTGTGTATCGCGCCAATCCCCGCAGCAGCAGTGAGCGCGATATCAGCGGCGTCCAGCTGCACCATGTGCGCAGCAATCAGGGCGGCGTCGTACATTCCCAGGCCCGCAACATGCTGCACCGGACTGGTGCTGAACTGTTCCTGCACGTATTCACTTTCTGCCGGCGCCTCCGCGAGGTGCATGCTGATCGGCGCACCGCGCGCTGCCGCCCTGGCAACGGTTGCCTGCAGGTGTTGCGGGGATACGGTGTAGGGCGCGTGCGGCGCAAAGGCCGGCGTGATGCGCGGATGCCTGCCCTGCCAGCGGCGCACAAAATCGTCAGCGGCGGCGAAGGAATCCTCCCAGCCCTGGAAGCCGGGGCTGGGGAAATCGATGTGCGGCGCACCCACCACCGCGCGCAGGCCACAACGCTCGACCACGGCGGCGATCTCGTCCGGGTAGAAATACATGTCGACAAAGGTTGTGGTCCCGCCGCGAATCATCTCCCAGCAGGCCAGTTCGGCACCTACCCGGACGAACTCGGGCGTGACGAAACGCCCTTCCATGGGAAAGACGTAGGCGTTGAGCCAAGTCATCAGGTCGAGATCATCGACCATACCCCGAAACAGTGTCATGGCCGAGTGAGTGTGGCCATTGACCAGCCCCGGCATCAGCACGCGCCCCTCGCCATCAAGCGTGACCTGCGCACGCCAGTTGCGCTCGATCTCCGCGCGGGTGCCGATAGCGACGATGATATCTCCCTGCACGACAACAGCCGCGTCATGCAGCCGCGGCTGCGCCGGGTCCATGGTCAGCAGGTAATCGCCATACACGATGAGATCTGCCTGCTGCGCAGGCGTGCCCAGCGCGCTTGGGGACGATGCCAGTAGGCCCAGTACAAAAACGGCATAAAACAGCTTCAAGACAGAACTCCTCCTCCCCGTTGCGTCGGGGCACCGCCCAGAATCGGGGTTTCCAGCGCCTGCCGCCAGCCTTGCGGCCGATTGAACATGGTCAAATACTGGTATTTTTCCCACGCGGGGCTGCAGCCCCGCGCGCAACAGCGTAAATTTCGCCCCATGCGCCGTCAAGGCCACCCGCGGGCACCAGACCCCATTTGCGCTCTGCAAGCCAGTAACTAACGAACCCATCCCGATCATTCAGGAGATCTACTCATGAAGCGCATAACCGTATCCCGGTTGGCCCTCACCGCAGCCATCGCCGCTGCCACCGCTGCAACCGCCCCGGCCATGGCGCAGCTGGAAGAAATCATTGTGACGGCACAGAAGCGGGAGCAGAGCCTGCTCGACGTACCGCTCTCCGTTGCCACCCTGTCCGGAGAGCGTTTCAGCGCCATTTTTGAGGGCGGTGCCGATATCCGGGGCCTTTCTGCCCGGGTCCCCGGCCTGTATGTGGAATCCTCCAATGGTAGGGTAGCGCCGCGCTTTTACATCCGCGGCCTCGGCAACATTGACTTCGACCTGGCCGCCTCACAGCCCGTCTCCATCATCATGGATGACATCGTGAAGGAAAACGTGGTCCTGAAGAGCTTTCCGCTGTTCGACATCGAACAGGTAGAAGTACTGCGCGGCCCCCAGGGTTCGCTGTTCGGCAGGAATACAACGGCCGGCATCGTCAAATTCGACTCCCGCAAGCCGACCCAGGAATTCGAGGGCCGCGCCAAGGTGGATATCGGTGAGCTGGAGACCCTGAACTTTGAAGGCGCCGTCGGCGGTGGCCTGACAGAAACGGTCGCCGCTCGCATTGCCGTGCTTTACCAGAGCCGCGGTGACTGGATCGACAACGGCTTCACCGGCGAGGGCGATGCGCTCGGCGGATTCATCGAGAAAGCCGCGAAGGGTTTCCTGCTGTTCGAACCCAACGATCGACTGAGCGCGCTGCTGGGCGCGCACCATCGGGATCTTGACGGCACGGCCGCGGTGTTTCGCGCGAATATTTTCGACACCGGCAGCAACCGCCTGAATGAAAACTACATCCGTGACACCGTGTTCTTTGACGAGGGCGACAACAACCCGCAGGAATACCGGAATACCGGGCTCAACCTCAAGCTGGAATACGCTTTCGACGCGGTAACGCTCACCTCCATCACCGCCGGGGAAGACGCCAAAGGACGCAGCCTGGGCGACATCGACGGCGGTTTTGGTGCCTCGTTCCTGCCTTTCATGGGTCCGGGCTTCATTCCTTTCCCCTCGCAAACGCAGGATGCAGCAGATGTACAGCAGTTCACCCAGGAATTCCGTCTGGCCAGCAACAGCGGTGAGCGCCTGAACTGGCAAACCGGATTGTTCTATTTTGATTCCGATCTGGATGTCGAAACCAGCCCGTTCTTCGTGCCGGCGACGACGGTCACGCACGAAAACACCTCCTTTGCCGTCTTTGGCCAGGCCGACTACGCACTCACCGAGGCCTGGACGCTGACCGCGGGCCTGCGCTGGACCGATGACGAGAAGGACTTCTTCGCACCCGGTTTTCAGGAGAGCGTATCTGACGACCAGGTGACTGGTGACCTCGCACTGTCCTTTGCCGCGGATGACGCGTCGCTGTACTGGGCGAAAGTGGGAACCGGCTTCCGCGCGCCCACCATCCAGGGCCGCGACGTCGCCTTTGGTGCCGCGCCCTCCATCGCCGACTCCGAGACCGTGACCTCCTACGAACTCGGCTACAAGGCAGAGTATCTGGAAGGTCGCATGCGCCTCAACGCAGCGCTGTTCTACTATGAAGTGGACGATATCCAGTTCACGGCTGTGGGTGGCAGCAACAACGCCATCCAGCTGGTGAACGCCGACCAGGGCACCGGTATGGGCGGCGAACTGGACGTGGAGTGGGCGGTGACCGACACGCTGTCGCTTACCTTCGGCGCCGGCTATGCGGACACGGAGATCAACGACAGCAGCCTGCGCGTAGCCCCCTGCGGCAGCGGCGCCTGCACAGTCCTGAACCCCATTGATGCCAATGGGCTGGTGGCTGTAGACGGCAATCCTTTCCCCCAGGCACCGGAAACCACGTTCAACTTCAGTGCCTCCTGGCGCATGCCCGTGGGCCGTGAGTCGGAAGTGTTTGCCTTCACTGACTGGTCCTACCAGGGCGACACCCAGCTGTTCCTGTACGATGCTGTGGAGTTCGTCACCGATGGCCAGTTTGAGGGCGGATTGCGTCTTGGCTGGCGCCTGCGGGATGGCAGCTATGAAATCGCCCTGTTTGGCCGCAACATCACCGATGAGGAAAACGTGCAGGGGGCCATCGACTTCAACAACCTGACCGGCTTCACCAACGAGCCGCGCGTATGGGGGCTGTCGCTGTCCAGCGTGTTCTGAACGCGTCAGGGCAAGCGGCCGGCGGCTCCCCCCCGGCCCGCTTCCCTGGCAGGCTGGCGCCCGACCTGCCCGGTCGGCGCCGCCCTTTTTCTCTCCAACGAGGACATCCATTCACCATGATGAAATTCGCATTGCTGACCCTGTTCATCGCCGCGCTGGCGGGACCGGCAGCGGCTGAAGAGCCCGGCACCGGCCCCATTCCCGTCAAGGTGGTCGTTGTCACCATGTTCGAGACCGACGCCGACACCGGAGACAAGGCCGGCGAGTTCCAGCGCTGGTATGAGCGCGTGCCCCTGGATACCCGGTTTGCCGCACCGCACATGCACCACGACATTCACATGAACCTGGAATCAGGTGTGCTGGGGATTGTGACGGGTATGGGCACCGCCAACGCCGCCGCCAGCGTGATGGCCCTGGGCCTGGACCCGCGCTTCGACCTGAGCCGGGCCTACTGGCTGGTTGCCGGCATTTCCGGCTTCGACCCGGCGGATGCGTCACTGGGCTCGGTGGCCTGGGCAGAGTGGCTGGTCGACGGCGACCTCGCGCATGAGATCGATGCCCGGGAAATTCCCGAAAACTGGCGCCACGGCTACTTTCCGCTGTTCAGCCAGGGGCCAAATGACACAGCACGCAAGAGCTACAACCTGGGCGAGGTGTTCCGGCTCAACACAGGCCTGGTGAACTGGGCCTACGCGCTGACCAAAGACATGCAACTGCCCGACCACCCCACGCTCAAGGAAGCGCGCGCCCCCTATGTCGATTACCCCGTGGGCCAGCAGCCACCGCGAGTGATCAAGGGTGACCAACTGGCCGCCATGACCTTCTGGCACGGGGAAAAGCTCAACGACTGGGCCAATGAATGGGTCAAGTACTGGACCGATGGCCAGGGTGAGTTTGTCAGCTCGGCCATGGAGGATACCGGCACGTTTCAGTCCCTGACCTACCTGCACGCAGCCGGCAAGGTCGACAAGAACCGGGTCATGGTCCTGCGCACCGCCTCCAATTTCACCCTGCCACCGCCCGGGAAATCCGCCGCGGCCTATCTGCTGGAAGAGCAGCATGACAGCTATGCCGGCCTGGATGCGGCTCTGGAAAACGCCTATCAGGTGGGCAGGAAGGTTATCGACGCGCTACTGGCCGACTGGGAGCAGCACGCCGTTACCATCCCTTCCCGCTAGGCCCGGGCCTCGCGGCCCAGCGCATGCGGGATCAGTTTCGCGTAGATTGCCTCGGCCTTTTCGCACATCGCCTCGCAGGCCGGAGGCAGTTCAACCTCGGACAAGGGCAGCTCGTTCACGACCTGAAAGCCGGTTGAGGCCTCAACCGCTGCGTACCAGTGAGGCGCCCAGACGCCGTCGCTGTCCCGGCGACCCGCGGGCCAGTGCAGCATGGCGCTGCTGAAGGGAATACCCACGCGTGCGCAAAGCGCACGCAGCACGCCTTCCGGGTCGGCCAGTGTGGTGGCAGAGTCAATCACCGGCGGCGCCGTGCCCAGCCGGTCGGCAACCCGCTGGAACAGGTCCCACTGCTGCGGGAAACCCAACTCCTCCAGCGCGAACTCCGGCCGCACCCGGGCGTAGGACGCAATAATTCTGCGCGGCTCGCGAATCAGGAAGCAGTTCACCAGCCGGTCGGTCCATGCCATGTCCATGGCCGGCAGGATGTGCTGGGTCATGTGCTTCTGATAGAACAGCGTGCAGGCGCCCGGGTCCGCCGTCGCAGGCAGCTCTTCACACAATTGCCGTGCTACTTCGCGCCAGTCGCAGCTCATGCTGGCCATGACCGCATCCCCGGCGGGATGGTCCAGCCCGGTGGCTTGCAGGTAGTAGCCATAGAACGGCTCATCCACCACCGCGCAGTCGGGCCGATTCTCGAATGCGCGCATCAATGCCGTACTGATATTGCGCGGGCCAGACCACATGGCCAGTCGTAGAGTCTCCATCGAACTAGCCCCGCGGGTGTTGCTGGCCGGGGCCGGCGATATAGCGGGCGACGGTTTCCCGGTACTGTGCCTGCAGACGCTGGATCATCGGGCGCCCCGCACCGGGCTCGCCAATCTGGCGGCCATCGACTTCCGTCACCGGCACCAGGCCGGCAAACGTTCCCGTCACAAAGGCTTCCTCCGCATTGTAGACATCGGTGAGCGTGAAATTGGTTTCGCGCACCGTGAGGCCGAGCTCACGTCCCATCTCCAGCACCTTGCCGCGGGTGATACCGTCCAGGCAGTAGTCCCCGGTCGAGGTCCAGATCTCGCCCCGGCGCACGATGAAAAAGTGCGTGGAGTTACAGGTGGCGACGAAGCCATGCGGGTCCAGCATCAGCGCTTCATCGGCACCGGCCTTGGTCGCCTGTATGCAGGCCCCGATGCAGTTCAGCTTGGAGTGGGTGTTCAGGGTCGGGTCCTGCACGTCCGAGTACCCGCGCCGCACATACACTGTGTACAGCCTGACGCCCTTTTCCACCACCTCGGGCAGCGCCTGCTTGTACTCGGGGATGATCACCACAGTGGGCGGCGTGATGGTCATGCGCGGGTCCTGGTAGGGGGTTGCCTTCACGCCCCGCGACACCATCAGGCGGATGTGCACACCGTCGCTCATGCCGTTGGCCGCGAGCAGCGCGTAGAGCCGCGCCGCCAGTTCTTCGCGGCTGAAATCCGGCTGAAAATCCAGGGTCTTCATGCCCTCGAACAGCCGCTCCAGGTGACGTTCCAGGAAGAGGACGGTATTGCCTTCAACGCGCAGCCCCTCCCAGACCCCGTCGCCGAGGATAAATCCCGAGTCGAACACCGACACCCGTGCTTCGGCACGCGGATAAATCGTGCCGTTGATGTCAATCAGAATCGTCTCGTTGCGCGGATCCCCCGCATATTCGTGCGTGCCTTTCATGCTCCAGCTCCAACCGTTTCAGCGCGCGATATTGTGCGCTATTCGGGCGGCAAGTACATCCATGATAAAATCCCGCCACTTGCAGCAGCGCCAGGCAGCCACTCCCGTGTCCGAACCACGCGACAACATCTACGCGCAACCCGTGCCCGAGCCCACACCGTTTCGCTTCGACGACCGCGTGGCCCAGGTCTTCCCCGACATGATCCGTCGTTCAGTGCCGGGCTACAGCACCATCATTGCCATGACGGGCCTGCTGGCCGGGCGATTCGCCACTCCGGGCAGCCGCCTGTACGATCTCGGCTGCTCACTCGGCGCTTCCACCCTCGCCATGCGCCAGAACCTGCAGCACACCGACTGCCGGATTATCAGCGTCGACAACTCGACCGCCATGCTGGAGCGCTGCCGCAGCGTCATCGATACCGACAGCCACGAGATACCGGTCGATCTCGTGTGCAGCAACCTGCAGGATGTGCAGATCGCCGATGCCTCGGTGGTGGTACTGAACTTTACCCTGCAGTTTATCGCCCGCGAAGAACGTGACGCCGTCATCGAACAGATCTTCGCCGGGCTGCGCCCGGGCGGCATCATGGTGCTCTCCGAGAAAGTCACCTTCGAAGACCCGCGCCTGGACGCCCTCAACATCGACCTGCATCACGATTTCAAGCGCGCCAATGGCTACAGCGACCTGGAAATTGCCCAGAAACGCGATGCCCTGGACGGCTACCTGCGCCGCGAAACCCTGCAGCAGCACCGCGACCGCTGCCGCAAAGCCGGCTTCAGCAGCTGCGACGTCTGGTTCCAGTGCTTCAACTTCGCCTCCCTGATTGCGCTGAAATGATTGACTACGGCCCGCTCATCCGGCGCTGGCAGGGAGGCGAACTGGCCCCCTGGGCGGAGCAGCTGCCGGCACAGATTGCCGCCGGTCTTGCGCCTGAACGCTACGGTGACCTGCCACGCTGGCTCGCTGCCCTGGAGGACCTGCCGGACCTCACCCCCAGCGCCCGACATCTCGATCGCGCGCAGGTCGGAGCCAGCCTGGAGCCCGGCCTTGATGCCAACCAGCGGGCAGCACTGCGCGCCACCCTGCAGCGCCTGCATCCTTGGCGCAAGGGTCCCTTCAACCTCTTCGGCGTGGATATCGACACCGAGTGGCGCTCGGACTGGAAGTGGGCGCGACTGCAGAACCACATTGATGACCTGAATGGCCGCCGTGTACTGGACGTCGGCTGTGGCAGCGGCTACCACTGCTGGCGCATGGCGGGCGCCGGTGCGCGAGAGGTCATCGGCATCGACCCCACTCCACTGTTCGTCGTGCAGTACTGGGCCCTGCAGAAATACCTGCAGCACCCCGGCGTCTGGGTGTTGCCGCTGGGCATTCAACACGTTCCCGCCAATCTGCAGGCGTTCGACAGCGTGTTTTCCATGGGCGTCCTCTACCACCGGCGTTCACCCATGGATCACTTGCAGGAGCTGCGTGACTGCCTGCGACCCGGCGGACAGCTGATCCTGGAAACATTGGTCATCGACGGACCGCTGGGCGCCACGCTGGTACCGGAAGGACGCTATGCACGCATGGGCAATGTCTGGTTCCTGCCCAGTCCGGACACGCTGATGTCCTGGCTGCGCAAACTGAAGTTCCGCGATGTGGCGCTGGTGGATGTTTCGATCACACGCGTGGAAGAACAGCGGCAGACCGAGTGGATGCGTTTCCAGTCGCTGGCTGACTTCCTCGACCCCGAGGATGCCACGCGCACGATCGAGGGGTATCCGGCACCCATGCGGGCTGTGGTGACGGCTCGGGCGCCGTGAGGCAGATGGGCGCTGCCGGCGCTCGACGGGGCTGGACTGGGGCTGGGCTGGGGCTGGGCTGGGGCTGGGCTGGGCTGGGCTGGGCTGGGCTGGGCTGCGGTGGCGGACGGCGCGACGGATGGGGGCGACCAGGACACGCCGTGAACCCATCCATGGGGGCTTGAAGGAAGCATCCCTGTTTCCTACAGTCCTGCTCGCCCCCATCCGCCACGCCGCCCTGCTCATCAGGTTGTGGTGCCAGAACTTACTCTCAAGCGCCGCGTCGCCCTGCTCATCTGGTTGCGGTGCCAGAACTTGCTCCCGGGCGCTGCCCCACCCCGCCCCTTCAATGCCAGACTTCACCACCCAAGCCGCAAGTGCCGGTGGGGGCGGTGCGGGCGCTGGGGGGACCGTCGGCGGCCATGGATGGCCGCCGCCGAGC
>NZ_CAXBAE010000016.1:0-88811 GCF_963973825.1 uncultured Haliea sp. | reverse complement strand
ACTTCTTCCTGAAGATCAAAGCCGCCTTCCCCGGAAATGCGCGATGAACCTTTTTATTGCCTACGATTTGGTGGTGCCCGGGACCGGAATCGAACCGGTACGATCGCAATGATCGGGAGATTTTAAGTCCCCCAATCCCACCCTGAACAGTTTTTAAGTAGCACTAACAACACTTGTAAATCAGTGATTTAACGTCTATTTTGTCTCCTGTGTAGCACGTAACTTTGAACTAGCCCGCTACCTATGTGCTACCTATTTCGCACGGGAGACTAAAACATGAACCGACTGAAGTTCACAAAAACCGCAGTTGAGAGTCTAGCCCCGCCACCCGAGGGCGCCACTACCAGCAACGGAAAGCCGATAGCGCAGGCCGTGTATTGGGACACCGTGACACCCGGACTCGGGCTGCGGGTATCGCGTGGAGGCGCGCGGGCATTCATCTACCAGGGGCGTCTAAATGGCAAGGTTGTGAAAGTCTCCATTGGGCGTTACGGCGATCAGGTGGCGATAGGTAAGGGTGAGGCCGCAGCGGCGCACCCGCTGACAGTGGAGAACGCCCGCAAGAAGGTGGCAGAGATACGGGGCGAACTGGTGCAGGGCAAAGACCCGAGGCTGACCCGCCCGGCGAAGCCATCCACCGAGGGCGCGCAGGATACGCTGGGCTATGTCCTGACCAGCTACACCGATCTGCTGGAGAAACAGGGCAAGGTTTCAGCGGGTAAGGTTAAGGGCACACTTGAGCGCCACGTTAAGAATGCCCACCCTGCACTGTGGAACAAGCCCGCCGCCGCAGTGACCATAGACGATTGCATGTTGGTAGTGGCCCGGCTGGCGAATGACGGAAAGCCCCGCGAGGCGGACAAGGTTAGAGGATACATGCAGGCCGCGTATAGCCGGGCGATCAATGCACGCCATGAAGTAAGTGCCCCGAAAGAGTTGCGCGCGCTGGGGCTGCGAGAGAACCCCGCCCGAGAGATACGCAAGGTTGAAGGGGCAGACAACCCCAATGAGCGCGTGTTGTCTCTCGCGGAATTCCGGGCGTACTGGAAGCGAATCAACGCCCTACCAGAGCCGCAGCGAGGCGTGGCCATGCTCCACGTGCTGACCGGCGGGCAGAGGATGGCACAGCTAGCCCGCGTCACCCTGGCCGATGTGGACCGCGATTCCATGACCATGACGCTGCGAGATAACAAGGGGCGCAGAGCCAAGCCGCGCGTGTATCAGATCCCCCTGCTACCGGAGGCCCTGCCGCTAATCGATGGGATAACCGGATCAGGGAAATACGTGTTTTCCGCCGATGGTGGCGCTACCCCAATGAGCGATCAATTTGTATCGGACATTGCCGCCCGGACCTGCACTGCGATGAAGGAGGCCGGAGAACTGCAAGGCGCCCCGTTTACCGGCAAGCATATCAGGGCGACGATTGAATCCCGGTTGATGGATGATCCCTACAACGTGAGCAGCGATGTACTGGCCCGCCTGCTGTCGCATGGGCTGGGCGGAGTGCAGGCCCGACACTATGCCCGCGATCCGCTGTTGCCGAGGCAGTTAGACGCCCTACGGAAGCTGTGGCGCCTGTTAAATAACAAACCCGAGCCGGGCGCCGATGTTGTGCAACTGAGGGCAAGCGCATGACCCGAATCAAGTACACATTCGATGACGGCACCACGGAAACGCTACCGCTGACCGATGTTGTGGTGAACCTGCAACGGCAGTACGCGGCAATGGCGGCAAGCAGCGATGCGGGGCTGCGGGCAAAGGGCAGCGCGAAGCTGTTGCAATTGGCTGAAATGCTGGTCAAGAAGGAATCGACCAACCAGACGAACAGGAAGAACGCCAGCAAGGGGCGCCCCGCCGCCAAATGCCCGTTAAAGGCGAAAATCATTCAAGCGATGGCAAGCTACCGCGCGGACGATGCGAGTTTTAAGGATTTTATGGCCGCATGGGAGGTTGGCACCATTGACGGATTGCGACTACTCCCGATTGATTCCACCAAGCCTATCAAGCTGCAAGACGAGTATTTGATAGACAATGAGAACGGCGACAATGACAGCCTGAAGCCGTACAAACTTAGCACGCTGAAGAACAAACTCTGGCCCGAGGCTAAAATCCACCGCTAGCCCCGCTAGCGGAGTATCCCCCCCGACACTGCGAACTGTTCCAACTACTTAGGACAGAGGACAGTGTCATGCAAAGCCCCGACAACAACACTACTCCACAGCTCCCCTCGGAGTTGACCGCCCTGCCCCGGCTCATGAGCCAGCGGGAGCTAGCCGTTTATCTAGGCAAGTCTACAGCGTGGTGCGAGCGCGCCCGCTGGGCTGGTGAAGGCCCGCGATACGTCAAGCTGGGGCGCCATGTTCGATACCGTGCCGATGATGTACTGGCATGGATTGAGGCCAACGCCAAGCACTCCACCGCGGGGGTTTAACAATGAACCCCAAATCAACCCGTATTGATTCCGCCCGGGGCGGCACCGTGCTGGTTCCCGTGGAGCGCGGCGAATTCGCCACCACCATTCGCGTCAATGATGCCCAGATCATGTTCAAAATTCGCGGCAAGCCGTGGACCGTGGGCTATGACGTTGACTCCCTCGCGGATGTGGCCGATGCGGCGCGCGGGGCTTTGTTGCTGACCGAGGGAAACGCCGTATGACGGAGCCACTAGCAAAAGAAAGGGCCGCCCCCCGCCAAGAGTGCAGCCCCATAAATGCTCCGCCAGAGCATTATAACACCTACTCGCTAAGTGTGGATAACGCACGCGCCCTGTTTGCCAATTATCCATGCTGCCTTATCAAGTCGGGGAGCAAGGCACCCGAGGGCACCGGCTGGCAGGAGAATCCCCGCAGCGTGGAACAGTGGCGCCCTGGTGCTGGTGTTGGCGTGATCTGCGGAGAGATTCCCGAGGGATACACCGGCGCTGGTTTGAGCGTGCATTGCCTGGACGTTGACACCCCTACTCGCAAAGTGGCCGATGCTGTGCAGGCGTGGTTGGCTGAATACCTGTATGGGAAAGGCGAGGCACTGAAGCGCACCGGCAAGCCGCCCAAGTTCGCCGTTCCTTTCGTCTGCCGGGAGAAACTGCGGAAAACAGAGTACACCACCGCAAGGTATTACCCGCCCGGGATGCCCAAGGCAAAAGAGAACGCGCACCAGTTGGAAGTGCTGGGGGCCGGGAATCAGTTTGTGGCCTATGGCATTCACCCGGATACAGAGCAGCCGTACCTGTGGGCCGCCCTGGACGGAATCACCTTTGATGACAGTCTCCACCGTACCTGTCCCGCCGATCTGGTGGAGCTGTCCCGCGATGACCTGGAAGCGATCAAAGCCGCCTTTGAACGCATTGCGAAGGATTGCGGGCTGGTGTTGGAGCCGCTGGCCGATGTTCGGAAACGGAACACTTCCGAAACCGAACAAGCCGCTGGCGGAAAACGGCACAGTGCCGAAATCCGCCAAGATGCACCCGGCTACACCCTGGCCGAAGTGCTACCCCACCTTCGCAACAGTGGCGCCGATTATGACGATTGGCAACGCGTAGGGGCCGCTATAAAGCAGGCAGGCGGGACGTATGACGATTGGCTGGCCTACTCCCGGCAGTGTGCCGACAAGCATGATGAACGCGAGATGCCCCGCAAGTGGCAGAGCTTTGAAATCAAGCCCGGAGGTGCAGGCATGGGCACCCTGGCGCGCATGGCCCTGCAAGCTGGGATGCCTTCGCGGAGGGTGGAGCGTAAATCGGCGCAAGTTGATTTGATTGAAAGCAGAGTCGATGCCAGTTGGCCAGACCTCGCGGACCCGTTCGCGGAATACCCTGTACCGGCCTTCCCCCTAGAAGTGCTGCCGGTTGCTTTTCGCAAGCTGGCCGAAGCACGCGCAGCACAATCGGGCTTTGATGTGGGCGGGTATGCCTTCTGCCTACTGGTGGCGGCTGCAAATACCTGTGACCACCGCACCCGGCTTAACCTCGGGCCATTCAGTGTACCGCCGTTCCAATGGGCCGGGCTGGTTGGCGATAGTGGCGCCGGTAAATCCCCGATTATCAACACCGCCAAGGCCGAACCGGAAGCGATCAATGAGCGCCTTATTCGGGACAGTGGCGAAGCCCTGGCAGCGTGGAGTGCACAGGTAAAGGCAAGCCCAAAAGAAGATACACCACCCCGCCCACCGTGGAAGCAAAGGCACGCACTCGACACCACCACCGAAGCGCTCGGGCAGGTACTGGTGGACAACCCCGAGGGCGTGAACCTGTATCACCATGAAATAACCGAGTTCCTCGGGCGCATGGATGCCTACAGCGGCAGGGACGGAGGCAAAGACCGGGGCGTGTTCCTTCGCGCCTACGATGGCGGCATGGTGACTATCAACCGGGCTTCCAAGCAACAGCCGATGGTGGTGCCTGACTTTTCGGTGGGAATCCTCGCCGGGATTCAGCCGGAGGTGCTGGCGCAGAAGTTCAAGCAAGCCGGGGCCGGAGCCGATGGACTGTATCAGCGGTTCATTCTCTGGTGTCTGCGGCCAGCCGGAGAGGTGGATTATGTGGCCCGCGTCGATTCCCGCACTGACGCAGACGCAAGCGCGATATTCCGCACCCTGGCCGATTGGTGCAGCCACAAGCCCCACATGGTGAACCTCGCACCCGATGCCCAGCGAGCCATGCAGGACTATCACAATCACGTTCGGAAGCTGGCACAGCGCACCCCTGCTAAACGGTTTGCGGAGCACCTGGACAAGTTCCCCGGCATGTTAGGCCGCACTGCCTTTGCCTTGCACATGATGCAGGCGGCAGAAAGTGGTGGCGATCCGCTGCGCATGGTGACTGCGGAGACGATGGAGAGGGCGCGGGCCTTAATGGGCGTGCTGTACAGACACTCAGAGGCCGTATACCGGGTTTTAGACCAGGAGGCGGGGCAAGTGCTGGCTCTGGTGAAATCTGCCGCTGAAGCGATCCTGTGCAAGCAGTGGGACACCTTCAAACGCGGAGACCTGACCCGCAACGCTACACACTGGCAAGGCGCCGATTACCGCGATGCCGAGGGCGCCATTGATTACCTGATCGAGCTTGGCTGGATCATTGACGTAACCCCACCCGCTACACCCGGCAAGCGCGGCAGGCGATCCGCTGGGCTGTTCCTGGTGAACCCTGAAGTGCATACCCGGTTTGAGGATCACGCCACCAGGATCACGGCAGCGAGGGCAGAGCGGTATGCAGCATTGCAGAAGGTGGCAGGGTAATTAGTTGAATAAATTGTATGCGCGTACGAGACGTAAAGTTTTTTTAGAACCTTATTCATATTTTTATACCTCGCACGCGCATACAACTTTTCCAACTTATCAATGGCAACACCAGTGGAACACACAAACAGGAGGCAGCAACCATGACCAGCACTTGCAAAGAGTGCGGCCAGCCGCTACCAGCCGACCCCGTACAAGCCGAAGCCAACCGCATTGTTGAATGGGCACGGGATAACGGCGTGCCATTGATACGCGGCGACCGACTCCGGTTTGAGGATGCAGCGCGTTACCTCGACCGATCACCTGGCACTTTACGTAATTGGCTGGCGGCAGGCGTCCCCCTGCCAGTGGTATCAGTGAACCGCAGGCACTATCTGCCGGTGAGGGAATTTGCGCAGTACATCGTCGAGGAGATGCCCTAAAAGCAAAAATTTTTGCACGACACGTCACGATGCGTCACGGCATATCACGAAGCGTCACAACATGCACTGTAACTCCCCGTGACAGAGTGGGAAAATAGAAGATGTTCGAAAACACTTTATTTTCAAGCTTAAACGAGGATCACGGGATGCAAATTCAAAAAACAGGCGTACTGTCCGATGCGGCGAGAGCAGGCCGCGCACTGGTAACAACGCTTCTAGTTCAGAACCACCACGAGCGCGAAGCCGACATGGAGCGGCGTTGGCATTGGGACCGGCAACGTACCAAAGCGGCGGTTGGGGCTTTTTCAAGCGGAGACTTTCACAACAGCACTTCAACCAGCGCCGAATTCATGGCCCACCTGACTCGGCAGTCAGTGGTGGCCCGGATCGCGGCCTCGACTATGCGCGTAGGGTTCAACCAGCCGGTTAATTCCCCCTTCAGCGCGTCAGCCGCATGGGTGCCCGAGCTGCACGCCATTCCCGTTTGCTCCCAGAGCTTGGTCAACCACTCCCTGCCGAGTCGCAAGATAGGCGCGGTTACAGTTTTAACTATGGAATCCCTGGAGCAGGAAAACGCGGAGTTCGCACTGCTGGAAGCGCTGTCTGAAGCATGTACAGAGGTGATGGACGCGCAATTCCTCGACCCGGACGCGGTGAGTTCGGAGGCACCGCGCCCGATTACAGCGGATGCCGAAACCATTGTCGCGGGCAGTGATCCCGCTGCCAGTTTCCGGGAGCTGTTGCAGAACTTCCGCAACCTCTCGACCAGCGTCTTGGTAATGCATCCAGAAACCGCAGCGCACTTGAGCTTGACAACTGTGAACGGGGCACACGTATTCCCTGACGTTGGCGTGCTGGGCGGAACAATCTGCGGTCTGCCCGTGATCTGCTCACAGAGCGCGCCCCTCGACTCTACCGGCTCAACCATCACCTTGCTGGACGCTTCTCGCGTTCTCCTGGCAATGGGCGGCGTTTCGATCTCCCGCACTGAATCCGCGTCGATTGAACTTCAGGACGACATTGATTCGGACGGCATGGGCCAAGCGGTATCGCTGTTCCAGAGCAACGCAGTCGCGGCGAAATCCCTGCTGTTCGCTAACTGGAAGCTGCTGGACCCTGACGCCTGCCGCATCCTTGTAGGGGCGAACTGGTGATGGATTTAAAAATGTTTGGAGCGTTTGCCAAGGCTGTTGCGCCGGTCATTCGTGGTCACGTGAAAGACTCCATTGACGCTCACGACCAGGCATTGCGCGCTGAGTTCGCCGCGCTGGAATCCCGCATTGCCAGATTGGAAGCGGAGTCATCGACCGAGAAATCAATTGCAGATTCCTACGATGGCCCGTGGCAGTTCGGCACTGAATACGCGCGCGGTCGCCTTGTGACAGATCGGGGCAGTCTCTGGCTGTCCCTGGGCGACAACGCGAAAAACACTCGCCCTGGTAGCGGCCCTACGTGGCGGCTGGTGAGCAAGAACGGTATCCCGCACACAGGAGAATGACTCATGGCGACACTCGCAGACATATTGTCTAACACCTATTTTCCCCACGTTGTTCGATGCCCCGGTGACTACGCCAAGGCTATTCGTGTACGCCACGTTGGGGGGCAAGGGTATCAAGCTATCCTCGAATGCAAGTCTGGTCACACCATCGCAGAGGACTTCGCAGTGCCGGATACGCTGCCCGTCTGTGACGCAGTTATCGCAAGCTTGAACGCAATGCTGTTTCGGGGAACCGCCCTCATTGATGCCGCCATTGATGCTGCGCTGAAGAAGCACATCCCTGGTAAACCCGAGGTGGTCCACTGATGAGCGGGCCAAGATTCCAGCGTGACGGATACCTCATTGAGCGCGGCGAGCCAAGCACTTGCCGAGCGTTCCTGGCTGCACGCGAGAAAGCCCATGCGGCAGGATTCCGGCTGTACTCAACCGGAGATCCCGGCGGTAAATACTGGCTTGCTCGACCGCTGGCAACGGCGCGATTGTTTGAGTCCGATAACCTGGATCATGTCGCGCAGTACATCCATGCGCGTGCGTAGGGGGGGGTGGGTCTAGTCTCAATAACTTTGGTCTAGGAAATCGCGCCCGAAGTGCTCTTTTCACAGAACTAGGAAATCGCTTTGAAAAAGTCCACGACAACCGCGCCACCCAAAACCCTATCGCCTGCTGCCGCATCCTGGTGGAAGCGGTTACATGCCGAGTTCGATCTGACCGATGAAGGGGCGGCATTCCTGCTTGAAACCGCGCTAAGGGCATTTGACCGCATGAATCAGGCCGCTGAGCTGGTAGACAAGCATGGTGTCGCCATTGCGGACCGTTACAACCAGTTGAAGGCAAACCCCGCTGTAGCGGCTGAGAGAGACGCCAGAGCGGCGATGCTGGGCGCGTTCAAAGCCCTGAACCTCGACATTCTGCCACCCCTTAAACCAGGCAGACCAGGGGGCCGCTGATGGGCACACCGCGCAGACGCCGACACAGCCAGACCACCAGGATCACACGGGAGACCGTGGACGCATACAATGCTGGCGAGGCAATGGGCCTGCACCGACTGCTACGACTTCCACCCTGGCAGACTTCCCCGGTTGATGCCGTTGGCGACTGCCCCTGGCCTGCGGGAACGGGCGGCTACCTGACGTGGCAGGATTCGGTAGAGTTGAGGCATGAGCTTCAGTCATGGCCAGCATAAAGCGCCGCAGCCGCCGCAAGGTGGAGGAACGCGATCCGATCACCCTGGCATGGGACCAGGGACTGCCGCCACCGCAAGAGGCATTGCAGGCTAACAAGCGCGACGAGTTGATCGGCCTGATGTTTTTCCGCTGGCATGAGACCGGCAATCACGCATTGAATCAGCCGTATCTGCGGGACTGGCGAGAGGTGTTAAACATGGGCAAGCCGAACGGTTAAACCTGACTCCCTGGCAAACTCTGGCCAGCTACCCCGCCAAGAGCGGCGGTGTTCTTGGGCTGGAGAATGCCCCAAAGGGGGTGAGTAGATCAGGCGACTGCCTGCGGTTTGACCTGCTGTCCCTCAAAAGCAATTACCTAAACACTAACATGTCGCCTGCCAAGTCTGGCGTGGGCGGAGGTGATAGATATACTTGTCGCTGATAAGGATGAGAGTCGGGCCATTATATGATTTGGTGGATAGTTGGAATCGTGGCTGTGGTCGGTTTTTTCTATGCTGTCGGCAAAGCGAGCAGCAGTGGCAAAAAGGCCAATGATGTCGCAAGAGTTCGCAGTGGTGAGGGGCTAGACACTGAGGGTATCTTTGTCGATCAGCACCAGAATGAGCACTCATTTAACCTACTCGATAGCCCCGCATGGATAGAGTGGACTCCGGGCGTCAAAGCTGTGCGAGTTCGATGCAGAACCAGATTTTCTAAAGGTAAGGCGGTGACACAGACGTACCGCGCCTATCATTATAATTTTCCAGAAAAGCACTGGTATGGCGACAAGCCAGAGGGCGCTGTTAAGGCGTGTGAAGCCGAGATAAAAAAGGTTGTACGCCTTTAATCTGGGGGCTACACGTCTACTCCGTTGGCAGGGATAAAGATCACCTCCTGACCACCTATCCAGCGTTCAGCTACCAGTATGCCCAGCGCAAGTCCAATCATGATGCCCAGCGCAAGGCTGAGCGCCATAAGCTTGTGCAGAGACCGCCTATCCTCGCGATGAGCTTTAGAGAGGCGTTTAGCGGCGTCCTGGCGGACCTTGGCTGGCATGTCGCTGTCCAATGACTTGATAACCTATTTCCTGTAGCCACGGACGCCCCAGTACCTAGACCTGCGGCGGTTTTGGCAGCGCGGGAGGCAAGGGGGGAAGTGTTGTTTTCAGCCCGTCTATATGCTCGCTTAGGTCTGGCCTTATAGGATTCCTCATCGGGTCAAGATAAAATTGCACCCCTTCTCGCCTGGCTAGTTTTGCAGCGGGCACAAAATCACTGTCCCCAGATATGAGGATGATTTTGTCCACGAGTTTCTTCAAGGTTAAAGAGGCGATGTCCAAGCCTATTCTCATGTCCACCCCTTTTTGAGGGGCGAGATAGACATAGTCATCTTCAGTTAGATTAGCTGCGGGCTGTCTTCCAGTGATGACCTGTTTGTGTAGCTTTGGATCTCGAATATGCCATCTCGCGTTATCCTCATCAAGATGACCAAGCCTCAAAGCAACATTACCCCACCTAACGATCTCTTTAAAAAACGCCTTCCGGAATATCGCAGTGGCAGTTTTCTCTAAGACAACAGCGTTATTGGTTAGGGGATGATGAACTCGTTTAGTAACAGGCGGACAATCGTAAAATAGAATCCTGTATATTTGGTCCTTGTCCCGATCCAGATGCTTCATGCAATGAATCCAGAGATCTCTGGCCACTTTCCTTGGGTTTGAAGCTCGCTTGGCCCCAAAGTGAGAATGGTGACGCCGGAGATAAAAATTTCCATCCACCAAGATTGCGACTTTTCTCATAATTTATTCTCACGCATAAAAAAGCCCCCGGGGTTGGTGATGTCATTATCGAGCGACATACGAACAGCCGGGGGCGCTATGGGCGTCACTATAGTAACCCGTGGATAACTTGTCAATACGCGGTCGATAACATGTCACCGACGCGGCTAGGGTCGCCTCCAAACAATTTTTTGGCTTCTATCTGGACCCGCCTATGACCCTTACTACATTAGTTCGGTGCTGAATGGTGCCCGAGGCCGGACTCGAACCGGCACGGCCTTGCGGCCTTCAGATTTTAAGTCTGATGTGTCTACCTATTTCACCACTCGGGCGTGGTCTCGTTGTTTTCCTGAAAAAAGTAGCACTCTGCCAGTCTGCTACCTAAATGCTACCTATTTTATAAATCTATTGTGCAACCTATTGTATTTAAAGCTTTTTTACTTATTTTAAGGGGATTTTAAGTCTCCTGTGTCTACCAATTTCACCACCCGGGCCCTGGGCAATGACGCGGGACCCGCGCGGCGCGCATCATAGCACAGCGCCCTGTGGTGGCAAAAAATCGGGATGGTGGCCGTGCTACACTGGCGTCTTCGAGGAATGCGTCGGGACATCGTATGCGCAAGCTCTGGATCATACCGCTAGCTCTGCTGCTGTTGGTCCCCATTGCCGTGTTCTCCCTGCTCTCGTTTCCTGCGGTTCTGGTCAAAACGCTACATTGGGGCACGACCGCCCTCACTGACTACCGCTTGGAGGTGCACGGCCTGCAGGTCTCGCCCACCGGAATGAGTGTGCGCTTTGACACACTGAGCCTGTATCCGCAAGGCTCCGAAGGCCCGGCGCTGATCACCGTTCTTGACTTCGAGGGACACTCCCGGCTCACCGACCTCTGGCATACCAATCTTGAGGCCACTTCACTGAAGAGCAGCAGCATCGTGGTCTATGTTTCCGCAGACGACGACAGCGAGGACCCCACACCGGCACAGTGGCTGCAGTACCTGCGTTTTCTGCCCGAGACGCTGGAAGTGGACACCGTGCATGTGGTGAATCAGGACGGTGATGTCTCCATCTTTCCCCTGCGAGATATTCGGGGCGGTCGCGTGGGCCGGAACGCCTTTCGCGCGAGCCTTCTGGCGGACCTCGACGGCGCACCGCTGGACGTCAACCTGGACCTCACCGCACAGGAAATCTTCAGCGACAGCGGGAGCGTCCAGTTCAGGGCACAGCTGTCTGCACCGGAGGCCGGTACGCAGGGCTCACTCTCGGGGCAGCTGACCGCCTCCGGCGAATCGCTGCAGTTTGATGTTACCGTGGATGCCGCATTCGCGCGGGTCGAGACCTTCATGAGCGCTTTTCCAAAGGCACCCCCGCTAGCCGGGGCACTGGCGCTGCAGGGCAAGCTGGAGGGCGACCTCGGTAGTTTTTCCCTGTCCGACGCCAGGTTTGAGCTCGACAACCGTCCAGCCTATTATTTTGAGGCCAGCGGCTCGATGGCAAGCCAGGGAAATCCCGACCCCAGACTTTCACTGATCGCCTCAGGTGAACTGGATTCCGCAAAATACTTCCTGCGCTGGCTGGACCTCGACCTCTCGCCATTGGGCGGGATCCGGGCCAGCATTGCCCTCTCAGGCACTCTGGCCAACCCGGCCATTGAGCAGCTGACCGTCGTGACCACCAGCAGCGAGGGTCTGTGGATCGCCCTGAACGGGTCTTCGGGGCCTGGCTCGCTGGGCAGTACAGATCTGCCGCCTGACACCGACTTCACCCTCCACGCCTTTGCTCCCTCACTGGCTGTGCTCAGTCCCTGGCTGGGGCAGGCACCTTCTGTCGATCCCGGCCCCTGGGAACTGGCAGCCGAACTGCGGGAAAATGACGGAGCGCTGCGTGTCGACAACATCAGGGGGCAAGTGGGCCGCGCAGACGGCACACGCCTGCAGGTCGCAGGTGAGATCGCCCGGGTCGCCATCGATACGGCCGCTGACGGCGAACGGGCCTCCGGCATTGAGCTTGCCGTCAGTGCAACCAGCACCGACCTGCAGGAACCCGGACGCTGGTTCGATGCTGACCTGCCACCCGGGTTCGCACTCGAGTCAAAGGCGCGGCTCAGTGGCACCGATGCCGAGCTGATACTGGCAGAAGGCAGCGCACAGCTCTCCCATGAGCACCTCATCATCGACATCAGCGCGCTGAGTACGCGCTTGTCACGTGACGCTGCCTACACCCCCGCCACCGTGCGCGCGACGCTGCAGGCGCTCGCCCCTGAGGCCTCTGCGCTGGGCAGCTTTGTGGCATTGGAACTGCCCGTACTCGGGGCGCTGAGCGTCGATGCCGACGTTACCTACACTGCCGCCCAGGTGTCCCTGACCGACATTCGCGCTGCGCTCCGTGGTGCGCCGGGTAACTTACTGATCACGGGCAGCCTGAACGACGTGACCGGCGCCCGGAAAATCACACTCGACACCAAGGTGCAGGCGCTGAACCTCGATGCCCTGCTCGCAGGCTTCGCACCCGACCTGCAGCCACCGGCAGCACTCGGCAGCCTGCAGGGCAGCTTTGCGCTGCGCGGAGCACAATCGGCCTACAGCCTGGACAAACTGGAACTGAACAGCACGGAGAATGCGGCGCTGAACCTGAAGATCAGCGGCGAAGCGCAGTATCGGGAAGCAGACTGGCGCACAGCGGCGAGCATACGCTACTCCAGTGAGGACCGGGATTGGCTCGCAGCGCTCACCGGACTGCCTCTGAAACCTGTGGCCGGCGAAATTCAGTTCGCGGCAGATACCCACTCGGCGCGGCTGCAGGCGGACACGCGTCTGGAGGAGAGCGACCTCGCGCTGTCTGTCGAGGTGACACACAGCAACGGCAGCCTGAACAGCCTGCGAGCAGCGCTATCTTCCGCGATGGTACGCCTGGAGGATCTCGGCCTGCAAGCGGCCGGCAAGGATGGGGATACGCCGGAGGCTCAACAGGGTACGGAAGTCGATGCCGACGCGCAGACCACCTCGGTACAACAGCTGCTCGCAAGGCTGCCACGCTACCCGGTGGATTTAACGCTGCAGGTGGGCAGTCTGCGGGGCGAGATTACGCGCTTTGACGATATCAATGTCCACATCAGCGGCAGTGGCACCACCTATCTGCTCGACCAGTTCGACTTCAACTACGATACGGCGCCGGCCGCTATTCGGGGCATCGTCGATATCAGTCTGGACCCACCGGGAGTGAGTATTGCGGGGCAGGCACAGTCGATTCCTCTCAACACACTGAGCCGCGACCTGGGTATCGAAACGGATATCAGCGGCTCACTGAACCTGCGTGGCGGCGTGAGCGCCCAGGGCGCGACGGGGGCGGAGCTGCTGCAGCAGCTGGACGGCAGCATGGCCTTTGCGCTGGAGAATGCGACCGTGGAGGGCGCTGCCTACGATGTCCTCGCGACCGGCATCCTGACCTGGCTGTTTTCAGGTGCTGCACTGGAAAAATCCACGTTTCTGGACTGCACCATGGCGCAGTTCACCCTGGAGGATGGGATCGCGCGCACCGACAGCCTGTTCGTCGAATCACCCAACATGATCGCCACTGGCGTGGGCAGCTTCAACCTGCCCAAGCGCACCCTCGCACTGACACTGACGCCGCGGTCCAAGTCGCGGAGCATCCAGTTCCCTTCCAGCATCAGCCTGCGCGGGGACATGGCGAGCCCGCGCACCAGCGTGTCCCCCATCGCCGCCACCCTGGACATTTCCGCCGAAGCCATGCTCTTCGTGCCGCGTTTGCTGGTGAAAGTCTTCGGCGGCAGTCGGTCGCAGTCTGACACGACGCGACCCTGCGAAGTCATGCTCGCGCAATAAGCCCGCACCACATCACCGTGCTACACTTTGCGCCATTACCCGGCAGGCACTTACGGACGATTTTATGGCATCTCCCCGCGGCGAGTTCAGCTCGCGCTTTGGCTTCATCATGGCTGCCGCGGGCAGCGCCGTAGGGCTTGGCAATATCTGGGGGTTCCCGACGCAGGCCGCGAGCAACGGCGGCGCCGCTTTCCTTCTGGTCTATCTGTTTCTCGCCTTTACCCTGGCCTACCCGGCGCTGATGGCGGAGCTGATTATCGGCCGCCATGCGCATGCCAATGCGGTCAGTGCCCTGCGCCAGATCTCTCCGAACCGTGTGCTGCGCAGCATCGGCGGCGGTACGGGCGTTATCGGTCTGGTTGTCGCCAGCTTTATCCTCAGCTTTTATGCGATCGTCGCTGGCTGGATGCTGGCTCACTGTCTGGCCGCGCTCACCGATCTGGCTGGAATGAGCGCAGCCAGTGACTGGCTCACGGACTTCAGTTTCTCGCGAAATCTGGTGTTCATGCTGATCTTCATGGCACTGACCGTCGGCATCATCTCCGAGGGTGTGCAGCGGGGCATTGAACGCTGGTCCAGTCGCCTGATGCCGCTATTGCTACTGTCGCTAGTGTTGCTGGTCATTTATGTACTGACCCTGGACGGAGCAATGGAGGGCCTGCGTGTCTACCTGCTCCCGGATTTTGAACGTGCGCTGGCACCGGGTTTGATTGTCAAAGCACTGGGGGCTGCATTTTTCTCGCTCTCCCTGGGCGTGGGTACCATGCTTATCTACGGCTCCTATATCAGCGATCGGGAAAACCTGCCCGTTGTGGGGGGGCTGGTTACGCTGGTCGACATCTGCATCGCCGTACTGGCCGGCTTCCTGGTGTTGCCTGCCATGTACGTGGCTCTGCACAGCGGCGTGGAAATCTTTACCGCGGGCGGCGCGCTGATTTCGGAGGACACGCTGATCTTCACAGTACTGCCCAAGCTGTTTGACAGCATGGGCCTGGCGGGCATTGGCGTGAGCCTCGTGTTCTTTTTCCTGATGACCATCGCCGCTCTGACCTCCTCGATCTCCATGCTGGAGGTGCCCGTCGCCTACACCATTGAAGAGCACGGCGTGGCCCGCAAACCGGCGGTGCTGGTGATCGGCGTAACGATTGCGCTGGTCAGCACGGTTATCCTGCTGAATTTCGAGGCGCTGTTCGGACTGGTCATCGCCGTTACGACGCGCTACAGCCAGCCGCTGCTCGGCTTCATGTTCTGCCTGTATGCGGGGTGGGTATGGCACCGCGACACGCTGCTGCAGGAGTTGCGCAAGGGCAACGCCGGTGTCGAACACAGCCTGTTCTGGAAACTGTGGCCGGGCTATGTGCGGGTGGTCTGCCCGCTGATCATACTGCTGATCTTCGCCCAGTCCCTGCTGGATTGACCTGCCCGTCGATCAGTTCAGACGCAATTCGCCGCTGTCCTCGACGTACTGGGTAGGAATCAGACCGCGAAAATCTATTTTTGCCGTAAACCGGTAGGCCAGCGCATCGCCCCGGGTTCGACCGAGGCTGCCCAACAGCTTCAGCGCCTCCAGCAGGTTGACGCCGGCATCAATCGTCACCTGTTCTTCGGTATAACCCTCTATGGTGGGTACCTGATTGGTCACGCCACTGAGCAACTCGCGATCGAGCAGCGCAATTCCGTAGCTGATCCCCGCGATGTCCAGAGCCTGCGCGTTGGGATTCGCAATGCGCAACACGATGCGAAAGCGCGGGCCGGAATCGACCATCGGCAGGCTTTTCACGCTGTCGACACTGATTATGGGTGGGTCGATCGAGGGCCCCAACCCGGCGCAGCCAGCCAGGAAAGACGCCAACAACAACGCACAGAGAACTCGCCAACGCGGCTTCATCAGGTGGTTCATCACGAGTCGCGATCCCGAGGTGTGATTGAGAAAAAGAAAACGCCATAACCGAGGCTGAACACGGCAAAGACCATGGCCACCCAGTCACCGGTTTGCAGGTACATCCAGCTGCTGAACACCAGCATGCCCAGCGTGACGACAATCCCCGTATTGCGAGCGGTCGGCGACACAAGAAAACTCCTCTGTGCTATCCTGCGCTCCAGCGCAGCGTTCATGGTCGATGATAGCACCCGCATGGCAAAATTTATCCTGATATTCCTTGCCGTGCTGGTTGCGCTGTTTACTGCGGAAATGCTCGCTCCCGTGCAGGCGGCTGTGGTGCAGCCCTTCACGGCCTCCCTGGCAACACTGAGCGCCGCCCTGATCACACCCTTCGACAGTGACGTCACCGCCTACGGACGGGTCATCGCCCACAGTGTTAATGGCTTTGCGGTCTCCATTGAGTCGGGTTGCAATGGTGTCGAGGCAGCCATCGTGCTGGTGGCCGGAGTCCTCGCCTACCCCGCACCCTGGCGCTACCGGCTGGTGGCGATCCTTGCCGGATTCCTGACCATTCAGGTGCTGAACATTGCACGTATCATCAGCCTGTTTTACCTGGGACAGTGGAACCTGCAGATATTCAACTGGACCCACCTGTACCTGTGGCCGGTCTTTATCATGCTGGATGTGCTTGTGGTGTTCATTCTCTACCTGCGCTATCTCGAACAGCGACCCGGCGCCGCCAGCGGATGACGCTCTACCGATTCATCGGCCTGGTGCTGTTGTTGATGGTTCCCTTTTTTGCGCTCTGGTATGCGCTGGGTGCCCTGCCCGCGGCACCCGCTCTGTGGCTGACCCAGGCTGTGCTGCCCTGGGCCCTGCCGGGGGTGGTGCAGTCGGTAGCGATCGAAGGGCATCAGCTGTTGGTGCTGACGCAGTTTGGCGAGACGGGGGAGACCGTGGTGCCTCTGCAGCAGGCCGATTACCAACTGGCATTCCCGTTGAACACCCGGATTCTCTCCTACTCCATCCCGTTCTACGCAGCGCTCCACTTTTCGAGCCGCATTGACGGCTCGCTGGAGCGCTTTGCACGCGGACTGCTGGTGCTCTGGGTACTGATGTTCATCGGCACTGTGTCGGTGACCCTGAAAAATCTGATGCTGGGGCTGGGTGGCGATCTTCTCTGGAAGACCACCACCACACCCCTGCCCTCCGCCGACGCTATCGCGCTGCTGTTCCAGTTCAGCACGCTGATTGTGCCAACGGTCGCACCCGTGTTGCTGTGGGCCTGGTCGGTGCGGGACAGCCCGCACTGGCGTGCCCTGCTCTTGGGTCAGGGCGCCGAGTCCGACGCGCGGAGTCGCTAGCTCACGACACTAGGCGGCATCGCCCACCCGGCCATTGGCCAGTTCACGCATGAGTGCCTGGTACTCCTCGCCCCGGTCCTCGAGCACCGCCTGCAGGGCCTTTTCCATAAGCCACCGTGCCTGACAGGTGTAGGCGTAGATACAGGCGTGCACGGCAGCGTCACTCCAGTTGTCGACCGAGCAGTTAGACGAATATTCCTCAAAGTAGGCGAGCGAGCGGATGAGGTCGGCGATGTGGCGCGGACACTCGCAATCCAGCGTGCTCTTCAACTGCCGCGCCGCACTCAGCTGCAGATCGGTAAACTGCCGCGGCTTTGCCGTCATCAGCTCACCGAGATTGGTATCGCCAAGGCTTGCCGTCTTGTCGGCAACACTGCGCGCCAGCTCAAAGGCCAGGTAGGCCGGGTCTGGCGGGAAGGTCGTAGCGGCAATATTCTGCTGCTCCAGCGACTGCAGCCAGCGTTCGCTGGCAAACTGGTAGGTGACCAGGGCTTTCTCCACCTGAAGGTTGCGAATCAGGTCGCCCAGCTGACGGGTCTGAGCGCCCGTGAGGTTGGCACACTCCACGACGAGGCTGTCGGCACGGCCGATTTCCTCACACTCCTTTGCGGTAATCTGGCTCAGGGACAGGCGGACCAGCAAGGCATCGACCCCCGCGAGACAACCCTGGTGTTCATCAAGCCACTCGCAGAGCTGATTGCCGATGAATACCACGCGAGGCTTGGGTGCTGGCAGCGCACCGCGGCCGCCCTTGCCCCTGCCGCGCAGTAGCATTTCCAGTGTCTTGCGTTCGTTCGACGCGATTTCTCCGATGCGTGAGCCGCTGTTGACGAGGGCCGCAACCAGCTGCAAATGCTCCAGGTCTGCCTGCGTATACTGTCGGCGACCGGTTGCCGTCTTGTGGCTCGCGCCCAATCCGTAACGTCGTTCCCACAC
This sequence comes from uncultured Haliea sp., assembly GCF_963973825.1. Lineage (NCBI taxonomy): Bacteria > Pseudomonadati > Pseudomonadota > Gammaproteobacteria > Cellvibrionales > Halieaceae > Haliea > uncultured Haliea sp. The sequence continues at coordinate 70,700 of NZ_CAXBAE010000016.1, read as the reverse complement.
CCGGAGCGTGTCCGGCTTCAACCCGGTCAGCCTGGCGACTGTACCAATGCCGTAGAGAGGGCGAGGTTCCATTACCGCTGCGTTCATATCACGTGCCTCAGTTGGTGTACGGAGTTATTACGCGAAAGACCGCATGCCGGATGAGTTGTCGAGGTTATGTCTGCATGTTATCTGGACAACTGTCCGGAATTTTTGTCCAAGCGGGTCGGTGCAGCGTATATATGCCAAACCAACAGGAGCGACGACGTGGATAACTGGAAGACCGAAACCGACGATCGCGAGCTTGAGCGGCTGTTTGCAGAGGCCCGCCGCTATCCCCTGCTCAGCGCCGAGCAGGAACGCGACATAGATGCCAGCAAGTGGCGTGCTGTCGATGATCTCTGCACGCTTTTCACCGACAGCGAGGGCGGTCGCCGGTACTTGCAGGACTTGCTCGCGCGCATCCAGCACGAGCCACCCGAGGTCGCGAACTTTGCCAACCGTGACCACCACTTCCTGCTGCGTCGCGAACTGGTCAGCTATCTCAGCGGAGGCGAGCAGGTCGCCTCGGTCACGCTGCTCGCGAGCGCCCTGTCCGCCGGGGACCTCGCCGCTGCACGCGACACCATCAAGGAGATGGCACTGCCCGCCAGCCTCGCGGTGGGTATGGCGGGCGCACTGGCCCGCTGTAACCAGCGACCGGTCAAATGCCGGGTTGCTGATGCACTGGACGCCTGGCAGACAACCGCCGAAGGTCGCAAATCGTCTGGCGCACGCTACCGGCTGGAACCCGCGCAGCTCAGTGCGCTGGCGCTCTCGCTTTCACGTTTCAACCAAGCCCGGGACACGCTGACCCTGCACAACCTGCGCCTGGTGTACTCCATCGCCGGCAAGGCCCGGGGCAAGGGAGCACCCTATCGCGACCTGATTCAGGAGGGCACGCTCGGGCTGATTCGGGCCGCGGAAAAGTTCGAGGCGACCAAGGGATATCGCTTCAGCACCTACTGCTACAACTGGATATCCCAGGCGGTGCGGCGCTACATCAGTGACTCCGCGGCACTCATCCGCTACCCCACCCACGTACGTGAGCAGGTGGGGAAACTGTATCGCGAGCGCAACGCGCTCTGGAGCAGCAGCGGTGAGGAACCCAGTGAAGCAGAGCTGGCCTCCGCCGCCGGCATCGATACCGACAAGGCACGGGAGTTACGGCAGCTGCGCAACATGGCCATATCGCTGGACCAGCCGCGCTTCGACGACGATGAAGAGTCCCTGCTGGACAGCCTGCCGGGCGGCCCCTTCGAAGACATCGATGCGCCCGCGGAATCGGCCTCCTTACAGCGCTGCCTGTTGCAGGAGATTGACCATCTGGACCCTGCGGAGAAACAGGTCGTCATTGCCCGCTGGGGTCTGCACGAGGGCCCGCCGCTGACCCGGGCCGAGGTCGCCGATAAACTGTGCGTCAGCCGTGAGTGGGTGCGCCAGCTGGAAAAATCGGCGCTGGACAAGCTGAGCCGGAACAGCGTGGTGCGCAAGGCAGCCAGCGATCACGGCAACCTGTCACCGGCGTGAGGACCCAGTATGGCCTCGAGTGCGCTGTTGATATCCGGGTGCCGCCAGAGGAAACCCGACGCCTGGAGGCGTCGGGGCATGACCCGTTGACCGGTAAGAAGCAGTTCATCCGCCATTTCACCGAGCAGCAGGCGCATGACCGCCCCGGGCACCGGCATGCCGGGCAACGTTCTGAAATGCTCCCGCATGGCGGTACAGAAGTCGCGCTGTGTCACGGGCGCTGGCGCGGTGACATTCACCGGGCCGGACATCGCCTCCTGCTGCAGCAAAAAGTCAAAGGCCGCGACAGCATCCGCACGATGCACCCAGCTCAGATACTGTCCGCCGCCCCCCGGCCAACTGGCGATTCCCATACGGAAGGGCTGTGCCATCTGCACGAAGGCGCCGCCGCCGGCATCCAGTACCACACCCAGCCGCAACAGGCAGACGCGAACGCCAAACTCTGCAACCGCCGCTGCCTGAGCCTCCCATGCCTGGCAGAGTTCACTGGCAAACCCGCTGCCCGCAGCCGCATCCTCGCCCAACGGTTCACTGTCACGGAGGCCGTAGAAACCGATCGCAGAGGCGTTGAGCAGCACCCGCGGAGGCACTGGAAGGCCGCGCATCCACGCGACCAGCGCCCGCGTGCCCTCGACACGGGAATCTACCAGCGTTTTCTTGTACGCAGCTGTCCAGCGTGCGCCCGCGAGAGAAGCACCCGCAAGGTTGACCACGGCCTCTGGCGAGGGGCTGGCGGGCACCGCCTCCAGCGTCTGCACATAGCGGCAGTGATGCGTGTCCGGGTGCGGCGAGCGACTGAGAATGGTGAGTTCATGCCCCGCAGCCAGCCAGTACTCGCGCAGGGCCTCACCCACAAACCCGGTACCGCCGGTCATCAGAATATGCATGGTCTGTATTCTCCCGTTGTCGCCGCTCGCCCACCCGGCAGCGGACTGTGCCCTGCCCCCCTTCGCGGGGTCCCGACACCATGATGAGCAATACGGAGCAGGAACTGCAACAGTTGCAGGACTTCATTACCCGCTACCCGAGGGTAGTCGCGTTAACCGGTGCCGGTATCAGCGCCGGCTCGGGCATTGCCACCTACCGCGATGCCGCGGGCCGCTGGCTCTACAGCACGCCGATTCAGCACCGCGAGTTCCTGCACGCGGCGGCTGTCCGCCAGCGCTACTGGACGCGCAGCTGGTTCGGCTGGCCAGCGGTGCGTGATGCACGGAGCAATGCGGCACATCGGGCGGTTGCCACGCTCGAACAGCAGGGTGTTATCCGCCTGGTCATTACACAAAATGTTGATCGCTTGCACCAGCGCGCGGGCAGCAGCGCGGTGATTGACCTGCATGGCAGGCTGGACCGGGTACAGTGCCTCGGTTGTGCCGCATTCACCGACCGCGAAGTGATGCAGCAGCGACTCGCCCACGACAACCCTCACCTTGCAACGCTTTCCATACCCCGGGGACAGCGACCCGATGGTGACATGGCCCTGCCTGACGCGATGTCGGCCAGTACCCGGGTCCCTGCCTGCGAAGCCTGTGGCGGTATCTTGATGCCCGATGTGGTGTTTTTCGGTGGCAGCGTTCCGGCCGAGCGGGTCACTAAGGCCAGAGCGGCGCTGGCGGATGCGGATGCCCTGCTGGTCATTGGCTCATCGCTGCAGGTCTACTCCGGCTTCCGCTTCTGCCGCCAGGCCGCCGCTCAGGGCAAGGCGCTGGCGATCGTGAACCCGGGGCAGACCCGGGCCGATGCACTCGCTACACTACGCCTGAAGACGCCCTGCGAAACGCTGCTGAATGCCCTGGTAAGGGGCAACGTCACCGCCTGAATGCACAACCTGCCGGGCATGCCATACGCTGAAAACCTTTGGACCAATCACCATGGCCACCACAATCTATCTGTTTCGCAGTGACCTGCGCCTGACTGACCTTCCCGGACTCGCTGCGGCCAGCCGAGCGGGAGATGTACTGCCGCTGTACGTGCTCGACGACACCAACGCGGGAGAGCGCGCACTCGGCGCTGCCAGCCGCTGGTGGCTGCATCACAGCCTGAGGTCACTGGCTGACACCATCGCCGATAGCGGAGGCACCCTGAACCTGCTGCAGGGGGACACCAACGCCCGCCTGCGGGACCTGTTGTCCTCAGGCAATATCGATGCAGTCCACTGCAGCCGGGCCTACAGCCCCTGGGAAGTGGCGCTGGAGGCACAGTTGCGCGACACCTGCGAGGCCATGGGCGTTACTTTCAAGCGCTATCCCGGCCCGCTACTGCACGAACCGGAGCACATCGCCAACCAGTCGGGCGAGCCCTTCAAGGTCTTCACGCCCTTCTGGCGCCATTGCTGCCGCGCAGAGGCGCCGTCCCAGCCGGTGCCCTTCCCTTCCCGCACCACCTGGGCAGATCCCCTGGCACAGCGCAGCAGTCTCGATGACCTTGCACTGCTGCCGAGAAAACCTGACTGGGCCGCGCACTGGCCGGAGTTGTGGACGCCGGGCGAGGAAGGCGCACGCAACACGCTTGCACACTTCCTGCGGGAACGCGTCTCAGGCTACGCCAAAGGTCGCGATCATCCCGCGGACAATGCGACATCGCGGCTGTCGCCGCACCTGCGCTTCGGCGAAATTTCACCGCGCCAGGTGTGGCACGCAGCGCGCGCATGCCTGCAGCAGGAACCGGTGCTGGAGGAGCAGATCAACAAGTTTCTCGCCGAGCTAGGCTGGCGTGAATTCTCCTATCACCTCTTGTTCCACTTTCCCGATATTGAGCAGGCACCGTTCAAGGCTCAGTTCGAGGACTTCCCCTGGCTCGGCGACGAAGCGCTGTTGAAAGCCTGGCAACGCGGCCAGACCGGCTACCCGGTGGTCGATGCGGGGATGCGCGAGCTCTGGCACACAGGCTACATGCACAACCGCATCCGCATGGTCACGGCGTCGTTTCTGACCAAACATCTGCTCACGCACTGGCGCGCCGGCGAGCGCTGGTTCTGGGACACCCTGGTCGATGCGGACCCGGCCAGCAATGCCTGCAGCTGGCAGTGGGTAGCGGGTAGCGGAGCGGATGCTGCGCCCTACTTCCGCATCTTCAATCCGGTCACCCAGGGTGAGAAATTCGATGCAGGCGGTAGCTATGTACGCCGCTGGGTGCCGGAGCTTGCCGACCTGCCCGATCGCTACCTGCACAAGCCCTGGGAAGCCCCTGAGGCCGCGTTGAGAGAGGCGGGCATCACACTCGGCAAGGACTACCCGGAGCCCGTGGTGGACCACCGTGACGCCCGCGAAGCGGCCCTCGCTGCCTATCAGCAGATACGCAAGGGTTAAGGCGGGCTTCACCGTCCTGTGCGGGATACGCACGTGACGCTGGAAATCTGCTGAAAGAGCGTCAATACTATCCGCCGTAACGCAGACGATGCGCAACCCTCTTCCCACACGGAGCGACCCAACCATGGCACTGAAACATTCCCCACTGTACACGGCACTGCTACTTGCACTGGGTTTGTATGCGGCACCCGGCAGCGCGGATACCGCCGAGGTTGTTGATGCAGAAGGCAACCGCATCACCTTCGAATACGAGGGCAGTAACCTGCGCGTGAACATGGCGCAGGAACAGGGCAGCTACATGCTGGCCAATGCGCAGAGCCTGTACGTTGTCACCAACAACGACGGCCAGATCATGGTCATCGATGTGCAACAGGCCATGTCCATGTTCGGGGGCATGGCACAGGCAGCGGTACCTGACCTCGCGGAGGTTCGCGTCGAGACCCTTGAGGCCACCGGGCGCAAGGAGACCGTGGCAGGCATTGAGGGGGAGGTCTATACGCTGAGCTTTGTTGACCACAACGGCCAGGCACAGCGGGCGGAACTGGTGCTGTCACCGGATGCGCGGGCCGTGGGCTTCCGCGACGCCATGCACCGGATGGCGTCACGTGTCGGCGACATGGTCGACCAGCAGGATGCAGCCAACCTGCTGCAAACCCGTCTCAACGACAAGGAGCTGGGTGTACTGCGCTACGGCCAGGACATGCGAGTGGCCAGCATCAATGCCGGACGCGTTGACCCCGCACGCTTCGTGTTACCGGCAGAACCCACCGATCTCTCCGCGCTCGGCGGCCTCTTCGGTGGCGGCAACGGCAGCGAGGAAGGGGGTATGGGCGGCATTATGTCCGGCATATTCGGCGGTGGTGCGAAAGAGGCACCCAGCGACGAGGCCGCGCCCGCGGATGACAGCCTGGAGAATGCCACCAAGGAAATCGGCAAGGCTTTCGGCAAACTGTTCGGCAATTGAGCGGCAGTTTTGCCGCATATTGAACTGGTACACGCGGCGGCTTTAGTGCAAAATGCGCCCCTGATTTTACGAGGGACTGCCGCCGCATGGCAAAAGAAGACCAGATCGAGATGGAGGGTGAAGTCGTCGACACCCTGCCCAACACAACGTTTCGTGTCAAACTCGAAAACGGACACGTTGTGACCGCCCACATCTCGGGCAAAATGCGCAAGAACTACATTCGCATCCTGACCGGCGATAAAGTTCGCGTGGAACTCACCCCCTACGACCTGACCAAGGGCCGCATCACGTATCGCGAGCGCTGATACCGCGGTAACCCCACGGTATCACTGCGCGGCTACCGCCTCCCTCAGGCGGGTTCCGCTTCCGTTTCCTCTACCCGCACCTCCAGGCCGTCTCCAGCCTCATTGAGGCGTACCTGAGCAACACCACCGCCCTGCGCCAGCGAGCCGAACAGCACCAGCTCCGCCAGTGGCTTCTTGATGTACTCCTGAATCACCCGCGCCATAGGCCGGGCGCCCATATTGCGGTCGTAGCCCTTTTCCACCAGCCACAGCCGCGCATCTTCGTCCACGTCCAGCGTCACGCGCTTTTCATCGAGCTGGCCCTGCAGTTCGGTGAGGAATTTATCGACGACCGTGAGGATCACATCTTCGCCCAGCGGTTCGAACTGCACGATGCTGTCGAGGCGGTTGCGGAACTCCGGCGTGAACATCCGGTTGATCGCCTCCATGGCATCGGTACTGTGGTCCTGGGTCGTGAAACCGATGGTGCGCCGACTGATGCTCTCGGCGCCGGCGTTGGTGGTCATCACCAGGATTACATTGCGGAAGTCCGCCTTGCGACCGTTGTTGTCGGTGAGCGTGCCGTGATCCATCACCTGCAACAGCAGGTTGAAGACCTCCGGGTGGGCTTTTTCAATCTCATCGAGCAGAATCACCGCGTGCGGATGTTTGGTGACGGCATCGGTCAAAAGGCCGCCCTGGTCGAAGCCCACATAGCCCGGCGGTGCACCGATCAGGCGCGACACGGTGTGCCGCTCCATATACTCGGACATATCAAACCTGATCAGTTCCAGCCCAAGCTGGCGCGCGAGCTGTTTGGTCACCTCGGTTTTACCGACGCCGGTGGGCCCTGCCAGCAGGAACGAGCCAATCGGCTTGTCACCCGAGCGCAGCCCTGCGCGCGCCAGCTTGATCGACGTGGCCAGGCTGCTGATGGCGGCGGTCTGCCCAAATACCACCATCTGCAGATTCTGCTCCAGCTTCTGCAGTGTTTCACGGTCGTCGGAGCTGACCGACTTTGGCGGAATCCGCGCTATTTTGGCCACCACCGCTTCAATGTCGGCAACGCCGATCACTTTCTTGCGCTTGGAAGGCGGCTGCAGCTGCTGATAGGCACCCGCCTCGTCGATGACATCGATCGCCTTGTCGGGCAGGAACCGATCCGTGATGTAGCGGGCCGACAGGTCCGTGGCCACGCGCAGCGCCTTGTTCGTGTAGCGCAGCCCGTGATGCTCCTCAAAACGCGACTTCAACCCCTTGAGAATCAGGTAGGCGTCATCGGGTGAAGGTTCCAGCACGTCAATCTTCTGGAAGCGCCGGCTCAGGGCCTTGTCCTTGTCGAAGATACCGCGGTACTCCTGGAAGGTGGTGCTGCCAATGCAGCGCATCTTGCCCGAGGTCAACAGCGGTTTGAGCAGATTGCTCGCGTCCATGACGCCGCCAGAGGCTGCCCCGGCACCGATGATGGTGTGGATCTCATCAATGAACAGGATGGCACCTTCACGTTTCTTGAGGTTGGCGAGCAAACCCTTGAAGCGCTTCTCGAAGTCACCACGGTACTTGGTGCCGGCCAGCAGTGCGCCGAGGTCCAGCGAATACACCACGCTGTCCTTCAGCATTTCCGGCACGTCACCATCGACGATCATTTTTGCCAGACCCTCGGCGATGGCCGTTTTACCAACGCCAGACTCACCGACCAGCAATGGATTGTTCTTGCGGCGGCGCGCGAGGATCTGGGCCACGCGCTCCACCTCAGGCATGCGCCCAATCAGGGGGTCGATGCGCCCGGCGCGGGCCTCCTCGTTCAGGTTGGTTGCAAAGGTATCGAGCGGGCTCTCTTCGCCATCCTCCGCGGCGGTGGCATCGCCTGTCGGGTTGCCGCTGGCACTGCCCTCGCCGTCCTCGGACACCCGGGAAATCCCGTGCGTGATGAAGTTGACCACGTCGAGCCTGGCAATGCTCTGCGTCTTGAGAAAATAGACGGCCTGGCTTTCCTGCTCGCTGAAAATCGCCACCAGCACATTGGCACCGGTGACTTCGCTGCGGCCGGAGGACTGCACGTGGAACACCGCACGCTGCAGCACACGCTGGAAGCCCAGCGTGGGCTGGGTCTCGCGGTCGTCGTTGTCCTCGGGAATCAGCGGCGTGGTGGCATCGACGAACTCCATGAGGTCGCCGCGCAAGGCGTTGATCTCTGCGCCACAGGCCTTGAGTACGCGAATGGCGTCATTGTTGTCCAGGAGGGCCAGCAACAGGTGCTCGACCGTCATGAACTCATGGCGCTTGCCCCGGGCCTCGCGAAAGGCCTCGTTCAGGGTCAGTTCCAGATCCTTGCTCAGCATACTCTACCACTCCCGGGCTACTCGCCCTCCGATGCCTCGATTTCGCACAACAACGGGTGCTGATTGTCTCGCGCGTACTGATTGACCTGGGCTGCCTTTGTCTCGGCAATGTCCCGGGTGTATATACCGCATACGCCCTTGCCCTTGGTATGGACTGTCAACATGACGTGCGTGGCCTGCTCGCGGTTCATCCGGAAGAACACCTCGAGTACTTCAACCACGAACTCCATGGGGGTGTAATCGTCATTGAGTAGCACCACCTTGTACAGCGGCGGCTTCTTGAGCTCCGGTTTCGAGTCCTGCAATGCCAGGCCACCGTCGCGATCGCGCTCCCCCTCATCGCCGGACATGCGCCACGCGCCGGCCAGGATTACCTCGTTCACTCCATCCCTCTCAAACGTTTGCCCTGCCATAGATAGTGGATATTGGCCCATTATAAGTCAATTCAACCCCGACCTGTTTTTCGCGCGAAAACCCCGCCCACAAAAAAAGGGCCCGTGCTGCCACGGGCCCTTCTTCGCAAGCCTGCCGGGCAGGTTTACATGTTTTCGATCAACTTCTGGCCAAACTCGGAGCAGCTGACCAGCGTTGCCCCTTCCATCAGGCGCTCGAAGTCGTAGGTCACCGTGCCCTTCTGGATGGCGCCGTTCATGCCTTTGATGATCAGGTCAGCGGCTTCGTTCCAGCCCATGTGGCGCAGCATCATTTCTGCCGACAGGATCAGCGAACCGGGGTTCACCTTGTCCTGGCCCGCGTACTTCGGCGCAGTGCCATGGGTGGCCTCGAACAGCGCGATGTTGTCGGACAGGTTCGCACCGGGCGCAATGCCGATGCCGCCGACCTGCGCCGCCAGGGCGTCTGACAAGTAATCGCCGTTGAGGTTCAGCGTGGCGACCACACTGTAGTCCTTGGGACGGGTGAGGATCTGCTGCAGCATGGCATCAGCGATCACGTCCTTGATGACGATGTCCTTGCCATTGTTGGGGTTCTTGATGCTGACCCAGGGGCCCCCATCCAGCAATTCACCGCCAAACTCCTGCTGGGCCAGTTCGTAGCCCCAGTCGCGGAAGGCGCCTTCGGTGAACTTCATGATGTTGCCCTTGTGCACCAGCGTCACGGAGGGCAGATCCTGGTCGATTGCGTATTGAATGGCCTTGCGCACGAGGCGCTTGGTGCCTTCCTCGGAGACCGGCTTGATGCCGATGCCGACATTCTGCGGGAAGCGGATCTTGGTGGCGCCCATCTCGTTGATGATGAAATCGACAACCTTGTTCGCCTCGTCGGAACCGGCCTTGTATTCGATACCGGCATAGATGTCTTCGGAGTTCTCGCGGAAGATCACCATGTTGCAGGCGCCCGGATCCTTTACCGGCGAGGGGACGCCCTCAAACCAGCGCACCGGTCGCAGACAGGTGTAGAGATCGAGTTCCTGGCGCAGCGCTACGTTCAGCGAACGGAAGCCGCCACCGACGGGAGTGGTCAGGGGACCCTTGATGCCCACAGAGTATTCCTTGATCGCCTGCAGCGTTTCCTCGGGGAACCAGTCACCGTCGTACAGTTCGGCGGCTTTCTCACCCGTGTAGATCTCCATCCAGGAGATCTTCTTGCTGCCACCGTAGGCTTTCTCAACAGCGGCGTCGACCACGTTGATCATGACCGGGCTGATATCAACACCAATGCCGTCGCCCTCGATGTAGGGGATGATCGGATGGTTGGGGACGTTCAGGCTGAAATCGTCGTTGACCGTAATCTTTTCGCCGGTCGCCGGCACCTGGATGTGCTTGTAGCCCATAGATTGTTCTCCGTCGCTGTGGGTCCATTGAGTCCCGGGGTGCGGTATCCTTGTGGGAGCCCCCGTTAAAACGGCGCTTAGTGTATCAGGTTTCCCGGCCTTTCTCTTGAACCGGGGAGCAGTTTTTTCCCCACGGCGGAGCCGCGATGGCCACGGTCATTCTGTTCAATAAACCCTTTCAGGTACTGAGCCAATTCAGCGACCGCAGCGATCACCCGGCGGCGAGCGCGGCCGCGTCCACTGGCGATACCCGGCAGCCCGCTCGCGCCACGCTGGCCGACTACCTGCAGGCGCCTGGCTTCCGGGTAGCCGGGCGCCTCGATTTCGACTCCGAGGGCCTGCTGCTGCTGACGGACAGCGGCGCTCTGCAGCAGCAGATCACCCATCCACGACACAAACTCTGGAAGACCTACCAGGTACAGGTGGAGGGCACGCCCGATGCGGCGCAGGTCGCCGCATTGCAGGCAGGCGTCACCCTGCGCGACGGACCCACCCTGCCCGCCCGCGTGCATGTCATCGGCACACCGGCGCAGCTCTGGCCACGCACGCCCCCCGTGCGCTCACGATTGACGGTGAGCGACAGCTGGCTGGAGATCAGCATCCGCGAAGGCCGGAACCGGCAGGTGCGCCGCATGACCGCGGCGGTCGGCTTGCCGACCCTGCGGCTGATCCGCACGCGGATCGGCGACTGGTCACTGGAGGGCCTCGCACCCGGCGCCCATCGCAGGCTCACCGTGCACGCCCCGCAACAGCGCGCCCCGGGATCTGTGCGACGCCCGCGAGCCGCGGCGCCGAGACGGAAACCATGAGCGATTGGCAGCCCCATGTGACCGTCGCGACTGTGGTGTTTGACGGGGCCCGCTACCTGCTTGTCGAGGAGCGCGACAAGACGACGGGCAAGCCCGTATTCAACCAGCCTGCAGGCCATCTCGAAGCGCGGGAGACACTGTTTCAGGCGGCACTGCGTGAAACCCGGGAGGAGACCGGCTGGGAGGTCATGCTGGAGGGGGTGCTGGGGCTTGCACGCTATGTGGCACCCGGCAATGGGGTCACCTACTACCGCACCACGTTTTGCGCGCGTCCACTCCAGGCGTTGCCCGATGCGGTACTGGACAGCGACATCCTCGCCGTGCACTGGCTGCGTTACGAGGAAATCCTCGCAGTTTCTGCTAGAATGCGCAGCCCGCTGGTGCTGGCCGCCATTGAGCAGCATCGCAGCGGCATTCGATACCCTCTGGACCTGATTTCACCCGCATGAGCCTCAACGCAGCGACCAAAGTCATTGTCGGCATGTCAGGTGGCGTGGACTCCTCCGTCGCCGCGCTACTGCTGCGCGAGCAGGGCTATCGGGTGGAAGGCCTGTTCATGAAGAACTGGGACGAGGACGACGGCACAGAGTATTGCACTGCAAAAGCCGACTTCGCCGATGCACAGGCCGTTGCCGATGCCCTCGACATCCCCCTGCACGGCGCCAACTTCGCGGCCGAGTACTGGGACAACGTGTTTGAGCACTTCCTGGCGGAGTACAAGGCAGGGCGCACCCCCAACCCGGATATTCTCTGCAACCGGGAAATCAAATTCCGCGCCTTCCTCGACTACGCACTGCTGCTGGGCGCCGACTTCATCGCCACCGGACACTACGCGCGTCGCGGCGAGAGCCACGGCAAGGCGGCGCTGCTGCGGGGGCTGGATGCCAACAAGGACCAGAGCTATTTTCTGCACGCCGTGGGACATCGGGAACTGGCACAGACCCTGTTCCCGGTGGGTGAGATCGAGAAACCGGAAGTGCGCGCCATTGCTGCGCGCCACGGCCTCGTCACCTCGGACAAAAAAGACTCCACCGGCATCTGCTTCATCGGCGAACGCCGTTTCAAGGATTTTCTGCAACAGTATCTGCCTGCACAGCCCGGCGACATCTACAGCCTCGACGGCGAGATCCTGGGGCGGCACCAGGGACTCATGTATCACACCATAGGCCAGCGCCAGGGGCTGGGCATTGGCGGCCTTGCCGACCACGGGGATGAACCCTGGTATGTCGTGGGCAAGGACCTCGAGCACAACGTGCTGCGCGTCGCCCAGGGCAATAACCACCCCGCGCTGTTCAGCAGCGGCCTGCAGGTCAGTGATATTTTCTGGATCACCGGTGATACACCCGAACTGCCGTTTCGATGCACTGCCAAGGTCCGCTACCGCCAGGCAGACCAGTGCTGCAGCGTCATCGCCGAAAACGGTGTTTATCGGGTCCACTTCGACGAACCACAACGCGCGGTCACCCCGGGACAGTCCGTGGTGCTCTACGATGGCGAGCGTTGCCTGGGGGGAGGCGTCATTGAACGAACCGACTGAGCGCTCTGCACAGCCGCCGCTGCTGGATCAGCAGACTATCGCCCTGGCGGGTGTCGCGCAGGCCGCGCGGCTGGTCGATCAGGTTTCACGCACGGGCAGCTGTCCGGCAGAATTCCTGCAGGCCTCGCTGAACAGCCTGTTTGTGTTTGACAGCGACTCGGTGGAAGCCGTTTACGGTGGGCTGGGCAGTGTGAAGCTGGGTCTCGACACGCTTGCAATGGTGTTGAACAACCAGCAACCACCGGAAATGCGCGACATGGTGCGTTACGTTTTCAACCTGCTGTATCTGGAACGCAGATTCGCCGCGGATCCGGCCATGATGCGGGTGGTTCACTCCCGGCTGCAGCACACCAGCTTTCGCGCCGAACACTTCGCCGGTAACGTAAATGATATCTGCCACAGCGTGTCCGGTATCTACCAGGACACACTGAGCACCCTGAAATTTCGCATCAAAGTGAACGGCAACGCTCAACACCTGCAGAACCGCCAGAGCGCAGACACCATCCGCGCCCTGCTGCTGGCTGGCATCCGCTCCACGCACCTGTGGCGGCAGCTTGGCGGCCGGCGCTGGAAGCTGCTGCTGCAGCGCCGCAGGATTGCGCGCCGCGCCTATGACCTGTCACGCCAGTTGGGCGTGGCCCACCATCCGACAGATTCTCCGGAGTAAGCCATGGAACTGACCGCCCTCACCGCCATATCGCCCATCGACGGACGCTACGCTGCACGCACCGCGCCCCTGCGCGAGGTCTTCAGCGAATACGGCCTGATCAAGCGCCGCGTGCTGGTTGAGGTGCGCTGGCTACAGCAACTCGCGCAACTGTCCGGCGTAGACGAAGTACCCGCCCTCTCACCGCAGGCGAATGCGCAGCTTGACGCTATCGCCGAGGACTTCAGCGAGGCCGATGCGCAGCGTATCAAAGCCATTGAGGCCACCACCAACCACGACGTCAAGGCCGTTGAGTATTTCATCAAGGAGCGGTTTGCCGGCAACCCGGAACTGGAAGCCATCGCCGAGTTTGTCCATTTCGCCTGCACCTCGGAGGACATCAACAACCTGTCCCATGCCCTGATGCTGCGCGATGGCATGAACGACGTGTTGCTGCCCGCCATGCAGCGCCTGCTCTCCGCACTCTCGGAGCTGGCGGTCGCCCACGCCGGGGCACCGATGCTGTCGCGCACCCACGGGCAGACCGCGAGCCCCACCACCATGGGCAAGGAGATCGCCAACGTAGTAGCGCGCCTGCGTCGCCAGGTGGCACAGCTGGAGGCCGCAACGTACCTGGGCAAAATCAACGGCGCCGTCGGCAACTACAATGCCCACCTCAGCGCCTACCCCGAGGTGGACTGGCAGGCCAACGCGAAGGCCTTCGTGGTCGGACTCGGCCTGGACTGGAACCCCTACACGACCCAGATTGAACCCCACGACTACATGGCGGAACTGTTCGACGCCGTGGCGCGTTTCAACACGGTATTGATCGACCTCGACCGTGACCTCTGGGGCTACATCTCCCTGGGCTATTTCCGCCAGCGCACGGTCGCTGGAGAAGTCGGTTCCTCGACCATGCCCCACAAGGTCAATCCCATCGACTTTGAAAACTCCGAGGGCAACCTGGGCATCGCCAATGCGGTTTTCCAGCATCTGGCCAGCAAACTGCCCATCAGCCGCTGGCAGCGCGATCTGACCGATTCCACCGTGCTGCGCAATATGGGTGTGGGCTTTGGCTACAGCCTGATCGCCTACGAAGCCAGCCTCAAGGGCATCGGCAAGCTGCAACTCAATGAGGCACGCCTGGCAGAGGACCTGGAGCAGAGCTGGGAAGTGCTTGCGGAGCCGATTCAGACCGTCATGCGGCGCTATGGCATTGAGAAGCCCTACGAGAAGCTCAAGGAACTGACCCGCGGCCAGGCGATGACCCGGGAGACCCTGCAGGCCTTTATCGCAGGGCTGGACATCCCCCCGGAGGCGAAAGCCGCGCTGCTCGCACTGACCCCCGCGAGCTATACCGGCAATGCCGCCGCGCAGGCGCGCGCGATCCGCGAGGACTAGCGCCGCGTGCAGGGGCTGGACCCGGCGCAATTTCTGGCCAAGTACTGGCAGCGTGAACCACTCCTGCTGCGCGCTGCTGTCCCCGGCTTCACTCCGCCCGTCAGCGCGGACGAACTCGCCGGCCTGGCGATGGAGGACGCCGTGGAGTCGCGAATCGCTGAATGCAGCGGTCCCGCCGACAGCGCAGCCAGCTGGCGGCTGAGCCAAGGCCCCTTTGACCCGGGTGACTTCCAGCGACCGCACCCCTGGACATTGCTGGTGCAGCGCGTGGATCAGCTGCTGGACGACGTGGCCCAGCTGCGCCAGCTCACCGATTTCATCCCCCGCTGGCGTTTCGATGACGTCATGGTGAGCTACGCCACGGACGGCGGAGGTATCGGCCCTCACTACGATCTGTATGACGTGTTCCTGCTGCAGGGCGAAGGTGAGCGCACCTGGCGGATCGGGCAGCGCTGCGATGACGGCACACCCCTGCTGCCGCACAAGGACCTGAAACTGCTGGCACGCTTCGACTGCCACACCGAATACACCCTGCGCTGTGGCGATGTGCTTTACATCCCCCCGGGGGTCGCGCACTGGGGTATTTCCCGCGGTGAGTCCACCTGTTTTTCCCTCGGTTTTCGCGCTCCCCGCCTCGCTGACCTGCTCTCTCACCTCACAGATGCCTGCCTCGAAACGGTCGACAGCAGCCGACTGCTGGAAGACGCCGGCCGCAAGCTGGCAGACCGCTGCGGAGAGATCTCCACGGCCGACATCCAGACGGCGCGGGAGCAGGTATTGCGCCTGCTGGTCGACACAGCCGACGACCACTGGTTTGGTGAGCTGATAACCGCTGCCGATGGCCTACCGCTGCCAGAACAGGAGGTCGGCCGGCTCCGCGGGCATCTGCGCGCCGGGGCCTCCGCCAGACTGGCACCGGGCGCCCGCGTGGCCTGGCAAACGACGGGCGCAGAACTACGCGTTTTCGCCAATGGTATGAGCTGCACTGCACCGATACCTATGGCGAGCTGGCTCGCCGAGCTCTGTGCCGACATCCCGGTGCGCACGCCGGGCGGCGAAGGCGCGGCAGCCGTGCTACAGTTTCTGCTGCAACAGGGGGTATTGGATGTCGAGTAGAACGACACAGACATTGCAGTTGGCACTCGTTGACTGGGAAACCCACCGGGAGGCGTTGCGCGCACTGCGGGAAGCCGTCTTCATTGTCGAACAGGGTGTGCCCCGGGACATTGAATGGGATGGACAGGACGAGCAGGCCCTGCATGTGCTGGGCACGATCGACGGCCTGCCCGTCGCCTGTGGACGCCTGCTACCCAACGGCAAGATCGGGCGCATGGCGGTACTCGCGGACCACCGCGGCCATGGCCACGGGGCCGCAGTACTGGATGTGCTGATCGGTGCGGCGAGGGAGCGCGGTCTGGACAGCGTCTACCTGCACGCGCAACAGCACGCCGCAGATTTCTACGCCCGTGCAGGCTTCAGCCCGGAGGGTGAACCCTTCGAGGAAGCCGGTATTCCGCACGTTGCGATGCGCCGTGACACCGGCCTGGGCAAGGTCTACGCCAACGGCATTGCCTACCCGGAACCTTTTGCACGCTGGGCAGCCGCCCTGTGCCAAAACGCATCGCGCGAGATCTGCATCCTGAGTCACGACCTGGACCATCGGGTGTTCGACAACAGCGAGCTTGCGGCGGCATTAAGCGCGCTCGCGCGCCGCGCCGCACAGTCCCGAGTGCGTATTCTGGTGAGCGACTACCGGCCAATCATCCAGCGCGGCCACCGCCTGTTGGCACTGGCCCGACGCCTGCCCTCCTCTGTTATCCTGCAGCAGCTGGACGAACACCCGGACTGGAAAGGGGAAACCCTGGTCCTCACCGACCGCAGTGGCGTACTCTGCAAGCCCGCAGAGAGCGACCAGGCCGCGTTCTGCGAGCCCGACTCTCGGGCCCGCGCGGAACGCTACCGGGATTTATTCGAGGAACTCTGGCGCCACAGCGGTCCGCACGTGGAATTCCGCAGCGTCCCGCTTTAATCAACACCCTTCGCGGGATCTGCCCAAACCCCACAAACGCTGGCGGCTTGCGTCAATCCCGGGCCACAGACGCGCCCAGCCAACGCTGCGTTACCACGCCGGCGGTCATGGCGCCGTTCACGTTGAGGGCGGTACGGGCCATATCGATGAGCGGCTCGATCGAAATCAGTACGGCGGCTACCGTCACCGGAAACCCCATGGCCGGCAACACAATCAGCGCGGCGAATGTCGCGCCCCCACCCACCCCGGCGACACCGAAGGAACTGATGGCGATAATGCCCACGAGGCCGGCCATGAAATCCCATGCCAACGGATCAATGCCCATCGACGGCGCGATCATCACGGCCAGCATGGCCGGATAGATACCCGCACAGCCGTTCTGCCCTATGGTGGCACCCAGTGTCGCCGAAAGGCTGGCAATCGGTGTCGCTACCTGCAGTTTGTCGATTTGGGTTTCAACATTGAGGGGAATGCTGGCCGCCGAACTGCGCGAGGTGAAGGCAAAAGCGAGTACCGGCCAGACCGACCGGAAGTAATGTCGCAGGCCCATGCCATGTACGCGCAGCAGCAGCGCATGCACCGCGAACATGATGCCGATGGCCAGATAGGAGGCAACCACAAAGGCGAGCAGGTTGAGGATGTCCGCGGCGTCCGACCGCGCCACCACCCCGCCGATCAAGGCGAGTATGCCGTAGGGCGTAAGCGCCATCACGATATGCACCAGCCGCAGGACCACCAGCCGTGCTGTGTCCACAAACGCCTCTATCTGCGCACCCCGTGCCGGCTCTGAGCGCGCAACCTGCAGGGCGGCTACGCCAAACAGAATGCCGAACAGCACAACCGCGATGATCGACGTGGGACGCGCCTCGGTCAGATCGTAGAACACGTTCGCCGGCACAAAGCGCACCAGCATGTCGGGCAGACCCAGGCCGGCAACGGTTTCATAGCGCTGCGCCAGCAGATCTGCTGAGGCCAACTCGCGTGCACCCTGGGTGATGCTGTCGGCGGTCAGGCCGAAAGCGCTGGTCACCAGAATGCCGACGACCGCGGCGACCATGGTCGTCGCAATCAGCAATCCCACCACGGCGCCGCCAATCTTCCCGAGATCCGCGACCTCGCGCATTTTCAGCACGGCGGCGACCATCATCACCAGGACCAGCGGCATGATGATCATGCGCAGGAGACTCACATAACCACTGGCGACGATACCGGTCCACTGCAGTGTATCGGTGAGCAGATCCGCGCGCCCCGACCAGGCGACCTGCAGGCCCACACCGTACACGGCGCCCGCCATCAGGCCCGCAAGAATCTGCCGAGACAGCGGCCAGCCGCGACAGCGCAGTCGGTATAGCAGATAGCACAGGGCAGAAAATGACAGCAGGTTGACGAGCAGAAGCATGGCAGGTTCCTTGTGGTACGCGGCGGCCGCGTTCAGTCGGGCAACAGCAACCCGACCTCATTGCCCTCGTAAATCAGGGGCCAGGTTTTCAGACCTCGACACGGCTCTTCGGAGGCCTGCACCAGAGCGCCATCTGTCAGCCGAAAGCGATAGCGGTGCAACGGGCACTCCAGCACGCCATCGCGAATGGAGGCTGCATCAAGTGGATGTTCACGGTGCGGGCAGCGGGCCTCCAACAGATACAACTCGCCGTCCTGTTCTACCAGCAGCAGCGCGAGCTCGTCTATCCGGAAGCTGCGACGGTAGCCATCGTGCAGGTTGATCAGTTTTTCCAGCGGACGAAAGCGCATGGGAGCTCACTCGAAGAGAGGTCTTGCGCCATACTGGCAGCGCAGGTCAGAGCAGGTCAATCAGGCGCCGGGCCGCGGCATAGGCCGTGGTTTCACCTGCCTCGACCGCCTGTTCCAGCTCCGGCAGCAGAGCACGTATTCTGGGATTCTGCTGCAAACGCTGCAGCAGCAGATTGTTCAGCAGTGAATGCATCCAGTCGCGGTTCTGGCGTGCCCGTTTGGCATCGAAAGCGTTGGCCTTGCGCGCGTCGGTCCAGTAATCAACCAGCATGCCCCACACCGCATCGATGTTCTGATTCTTCAAGGCCGAACAGGTCATCACCCGGGGTGTCCAGAAGGTGGTCTGGCGCAGCAGGTGCATTGCGGCGTTATAGTGCTGTCGCGTCTGTTTGGCCAGCTGCTCGCTGTCACCGTCGGCCTTGTTGATCACCAGGGCGTCCGCCAGTTCCATGATGCCGCGCTTGATACCCTGCAGCTCATCGCCGCCGCCGGGCAGCATCAACACCATGAAAAAGTCGACCATGCCGGCGACCTGGTACTCAGACTGCCCGACACCGACTGTTTCCACCAGGATGACATCGTAACCGGCGGCCTCGCACAACAGCATGGTTTCACGGGTCTTCTGTGCCACCCCTCCCAGCGCCCCTGCCGCCGGTGAAGGACGGATAAACGCCTCCTCCCGCCTGGACAGCATTTCCATACGGGTCTTGTCGCCAAGGATGGAGCCGCCGGTCATCGGTGAACTTGGATCCACGGCGAGCACCGCCACCCGCTTGCCCTGGCTGATCAGGTACAGTCCAAACGCCTCAATGAAGGTCGACTTGCCCACACCCGGCACACCGGAGATACCGACCCGGATGCTGTTACCTGTGTAGGGAAGCAGTGCTTCGAGCAGCTGCTGCGCACCCTCGCGGTGATCGGCAAGCGAGCTTTCCACCAGCGTAATGGCCTTGGCCAGCGCTCGGCGATTGCCCGCCCTCAGCGCATCGGTATCGACAGCAGCCATGGCCTCAGGCCGCGCCTTGTGCCTCGTTGACCGCGTCCAGCACCTCGCGAGCACACTGTGGGATCGGTGTGCCGGGGCCAAAGATGCACTTCACGCCCGCCTTGTAGAGGAAATCGTAGTCCTGACGCGGAATAACGCCGCCGGCGATCACCACGATATCCTCCGCGCCCTGCTTGCGCAGTTCTTCGACCAGTGCGGGCACCAGGGTCTTGTGTCCTGCCGCCAGCGATGAAGCGCCGACGACATGGACATCATTCTCAATGGCCTGCCGGGCCACTTCTTCCGGCGTGGAAAACATGGGCGACAGGTCGATGTCGAAACCCACATCGGCGAAAGCAGTGGCAACCACCTTGGCGCCGCGGTCATGGCCGTCCTGTCCCATCTTGCACACCAGCATACGTGGACGGCGACCATACTTTTCGACAAACGCATCGATATCCATGCTGATACCCTGCCAGTTTTCATCCTGCTGGAACGCCGAGCCGTACACGCCGGAGACGGTTTGTGCCTGGGCATTGAAACGGC
The DNA here is from genome assembly GCF_963973825.1 of uncultured Haliea sp. Classification (NCBI taxonomy): domain Bacteria; kingdom Pseudomonadati; phylum Pseudomonadota; class Gammaproteobacteria; order Cellvibrionales; family Halieaceae; genus Haliea; species uncultured Haliea sp. The sequence continues at coordinate 50,763 of NZ_CAXBAE010000016.1, read as the reverse complement.
CGTACTCGCGCTCCAGGGCGAAGGAGATTTCCCCCACGGTGGCACGCCGGCGGGTCGCCTCAATGGAGAGTTCCAACAAGTTGCCTTCGCCGCTGACCGCAGCCTGGTACAGCTGCTCAAGTATCTCCTCGACCGCCGCTTCGTCGCGATTGCTGCGCACAGTGTCCAGCCGGGCAAGCTGCGAGGTGCGTACGGCATCGTTGTCGATCTGCAGCACCTCGACCTCACTGGCATCGTCCGTCCGGTACTTGTTGACGCCGACAATGACATCTTCACCGCGGTCAATGCGGGCCTGCTTGCGCGCCGCGGCCTCTTCGATCCGCAGCTTGGGCATGCCGGTTTCGATGGCCTTGGCCATGCCTCCGGCTGCTTCGACTTCTTCAATCAGCTCCCAGGCCTTGTCGGCAATGGACTGGGTCAGGCTCTCCATCATGTAGGATCCGCCCCAGGGGTCCACCACATTGGTGATGCCGGTTTCCTCCTGGATAATTAGCTGCGTGTTGCGCGCAATCCGCGCCGAAAATTCGGTCGGCAGTGCAATGGCCTCATCAAGGGCGTTGGTATGCAGTGACTGGGTGCCCCCAAACACGGCTGCCATCGCCTCGATGGTCGTGCGCACCACGTTATTGTAGGGATCCTGTTCCGTCAGCGACCAGCCAGAGGTCTGGCTGTGTGTGCGCAGCATGGAGCTCTTGGGGTTCTGCGGGTTGAACTCCGCCACGATTCGCGCCCAGAGCAATCGCGCTGCGCGCAACTTGGCGATCTCCATGTAGAAGTTCATGCCGATGCCCCAGAAGAAGGACAGCCGCGGTGCAAACTCATCAATGCTGAGGCCCGCTGCGAGCGCTGTACGGATGTACTCCTTGCCATCGGCGAGCGTGTAGGCCAGCTCCAGCGCAGCGTTGGCGCCCGCCTCCTGGATGTGGTAACCGGAAATGGAGATGGTGTTGAAACGCGGCATGTTCCGCGAACAGTGGGCGATGATGTCGCCGATGATCTTCATGCTGGGCGCAGGTGGGTAAATGTAGGTGTTGCGCACCATGAACTCTTTCAGGATGTCGTTCTGAATGGTGCCTGCCAGCTGCTCCTGGCCTACGCCCTGCTCTTCCGCTGCGACGATGTAGCCCGCAAGAATGGGCAGCACCGCGCCGTTCATGGTCATGGACACCGAGACCTTGTCGAGCGGAATGCCGTCGAACAGGATCTTCATGTCCTCCACGGAATCGATAGCCACACCCGCCTTGCCGACATCCCCCGTCACCCGCGGGTGATCCGAGTCATACCCGCGGTGTGTCGCGAGGTCGAAAGCGACGGAGATACCCTGCCCACCTGCTGCCAGCGCCTTGCGGTAAAACGCGTTGGAGGCCTCAGCGGTAGAGAAGCCCGCGTACTGGCGAATGGTCCAGGGCCTGCCTGCATACATCGTCGCCTGGGGGCCGCGAATATAGGGTGAGAGGCCCGGCATGGTATTGGTGTATTCGAGGGCTTCGATATCCTCGGCGGTGTACAGGGGCTTTACCGCGATATCTTCCGGCGTGTGCCAGGTCAGTGAGTCCAGTCCCTTGCCCCGCAGACTTTTCTCTGCCTCGGTGCGCCAGGCCTCCGGCGTTGCCGCGTCACGGTTGTAGATCTTGTCGCTCATAGGTGTTCTCTCCGCTGTCTCGATCAGTGCGCGTCGCCGGGCTGGCTGAGCTCAATGAGTACGCCGTCACAGCTCTTGGGATGAATGAAGATCACGCGTGAGTTATGGGCACCGGGGGTCGGGGCATCCGACAGGAACTGGTACCCCTTGGCCTTCAGCCGTGCGACGTCTTCGTCGATATTGTCGGAGCGAAAGCAGAGGTGATGCATGCCCCCACCGCGCTTCTCCAGGTAGCCCGCAATCGGGCCCTCGCCATTCAGCGGGTGTACCAGCTCGATACTGGTCGGTGGCAGCGGGAAGAACGCCGTCGAGGTCTTCGCCGGCACCACATCCTCGGTGCCCTCAAAGGGCAGTCCAAAGTCTTCCATGAAACGTTTGATGGCCTTTTCAAAGTCAGGCACGGCAATGGCAATATGGTCCAGCGCGGTAATCATTCAGGGCACCTCAAATCACTTGCTGCAGGAAACGTGCTGTGGATTCCCGGCGTTGCTCTGCAATCACCTCAGGAGAGACCACCTCGATCTTCTCGTCCGGCGTCACCTTGAACAGGGGCTGGCCCTTGTGGATGATCACGCCATCGGTATCGACCAGTACTTTGTCTACGCTGCCGGCAAAGGGCGCGTACACCTTGTTGAACATTTTCATCACCTCGATGATGTACAGCGGATCGCCCGCTTCGAAGTGATCGCCTTCCTGCACATACAAGGTGTGCTGCGGCGACTCCCTGCCGTAGAACATGCCGCCGCTTTCGGCGAGGATTTCATCCGACTTGGCCACCGGCGGCGGTACCAGCACCTTGGCCATAGCGTGCTGCAGGTCCGCATCGAGCAGTCGCTCGGGGATGTGGATGGTAAGGTCTTCATTGACCGTGAGATCGAAGAAGCCTGTCGCTTCGGCGATGCTGGGCAGGACGGCGAGGATTTCCACACCCGCCTGGAAACCGGCATGGGCCGCTCGCGCAGCACTCCAGCTGTCCGCCGTGAACGCCTCAGGCACTTCCGTGCTGGCCAGCACGCTCTCCAACTGTACCCAGTCCCCGGCATCGAGACGCTGCGACAGTTCCATGTAGAAGTCCAGCGCCTCCTGCAGGAGTGCGTGGTCATGATCCCAGATCACCGTCGCGGCCGGCGCGTCCGCGCTGTAGTCCATGTTGAGGAAATGGTAGGTGTCTGCGAGCATTTCGATCGGGTTTTCGTTCCAGCTCACCTTGCCGTCTATCAGGGTGTAACAGTCGCGGTTGACGCTGAGCCAGCCAGCGAGGATATGGGGTTCTGCCAGCAGACGCTCCAGCGGTCGCAGCAGCAGGGTGGACTTCAACTCCAGGCAGCTCCTGAGCGCCTTGGCCGCCTCGTCGTTCAAGCCTTTCAAGGTTGCGCGGCTGATCTGCTGCCAGGCAAAGTCGATATCCAGCTTGTTGGCCTGTGCCTTCAACTCGCCCACCGCCGTGAGATACGGAACGATAAAGCGCGTCGTCGGCCGCGCGTTGATGTTCCGCCCGATGAACCAGTTCACCAGCCCGTAGTGGAACTCCAGGTTGGTGGCCAGGTCCTTGCCGCGCATACGGGTGCGGCGAATAACCTCGGCCATGCGCTCGTAGGTTTCGAGGCGTGTGTCGCCCACGGTGAGAAGCAGGGCAATGTTGGAGTCGTAGGCGCCGGCGAGCGTGTACTTCATGAACACGTCAGTGTCCGGGTTGTGCAGGCTGATGCCCTGATCGTCGCGGATTTCGCCCTCGAGGGCGTCGCTCCAGCCCTCAATGACACCGCCCGCTGAGGGCTGCAGTGCCTGGTTGGTCGCATTCAGACGCGCCTCGACCGAGTCGTTGTGGCGCAGAATACGCTCGGGGCGTGGCAGTGCACTGCCGTGCGCAGCCAGCAACACCATCGCCTCCACCAGCGATTGCACCACGAAGAAGTCACGCTCATCGTCCGGGTTGGTGAATTTCAGGGAGTAGCACAACTCGGTAACCCGGTGCTCCACCTGGATGCGGGTGTTCATTTCCATGAAAAAGTGTTTGTCGCGGTCGACAATGCACTCAAAGGTGGATACGGAATCCAGTCCCACCGCCGCGCCAAAGCGTGCGGCTTCGTCTTCCATTTCCTCCAGCGTGATCAGGTCCTGGCGCAGCACGGCAGCCTCGGTACTGCGCCCGGCCGCCTCGGCCTGAGCCAGCGCAGCCTGCAGCGACTCGATGGTTACCGACACCTCAAGCAGTTTCTGTTCGTGCATCTGCAGGGAACAGTCCCGGCCGCCCAGTGTGATACACCAGTCGCCGTTGCCGATCACCTGAATTTCCTGATGGCGGGTTGTTTCAATGTTCAGCTCGACCAGAACATTCTTGTTGTCGCCCACGCCAGTCGTTTTTACTTCGTTGAGGATTTCCCGCACCAGCTCCGGTGTCCGCTCGGCCTCGCCAATGCCGAGGATACGCTGACCCTTGCCGCCGCCACCGCTGATGGCCTTCAGACGCACCCGGTTTTTCGGGTAATCCTCGGCCATCTTCTTCACCGCCTCGGTGAGGGTTTCACACAGCTCGTCCACTGTGTAGAGGTCGACGCCTTTGGTATAGGAAGCCGCCAGCACGATGTCGGCCTTGTCTTCCAGGGTGATCTCCGGGTCATCCAGCTTGTCCAGGTCCGCCGGCAGATCATTGGCGGCACAGAGCGCCTTCAGCGCGTCGACGTCCGGGTGCTTCTTGAGCAGCGTCAGTGCGGTGCCATTGTCGATACCGGGCGTTACGGAAACGCCGGCTTTCAGAGCCGTGCGCTTGGCTTCATCCTTGAGGCCGGCATCGTGCACCGTGCGGGAGCAGGGGCCAATGAAATTCAACCCGGCCTGCTCCATCGCCGCTACCATGGTCTGGTCTTCTGCCATGAATCCGTAGCCGGCGAAAATCGCGTTGTAGCCGTTGTCGTGGGCAATGCTGATGATCTGCGCGATACGCTGGTCGCGCTCCTCTTTATTCGCCCCGGTGTAATCGGGCACCCGGTGTACGCGATCCGGGTCGGTCAGTGAACGCAACTCGGGGGCCTGGGCATTGCGGTAGACGATGGAGTCCTTTTCCGACAGCAGGATGCCGAAGTGTTCGATACCCATCTCGGAGAACACGTCCATGGCCTCTTTGCGGATGGGGCCGCGACAGATGATCAGCGGACGCAACCCGGAGCAGTCGAAGCGACGTACCCAGGCTGAGGGATGCTCCGCCAGCCGGCGGTCGCGGTGAATCAGGGGATTGCGCAGATAGTATTCGTTGGACACGCGGTATTTCCTCAATCAGGCGATGGCCTTGGCCGTGGTCAGTGGAACTCGCGCTGCACAGAGGCAAGCGGTTCAGGCGTGTAGTGGCGCAGACAGAAATCCATGTGTTCAGCCAGCACGGTACGCAGGTCTGACGGCATCACGATCTGCGAGATAGACCCCAGGCTCAGCGCCTCGTTGGGGTTCATCAGTTCCTGTTCATAGCGCTGGGCGAGCGCCTGTTCTTCCGATTTAACCCAGCCCTGGACCAGTTGCTCGGCGGTGGCACGCGCCTCGTCCTCCGACAGGCCAGCCGCTTTCTGGGCTTCGGTCTCGGCGGCTATCTTCCCCGCCACACTGCCGCGAATGCGCCGCAATTCATCCTTGTAGACATATTCGACGCCCGCCGGACCCATCACTGCAACACGCGTTGTGGGCAGGGCAACCACAAAATCGGCGCCGGTGGGGTAATTGTTATAGGAGGCGTAGGCACCGCCAAAGGCGTTGCGCACCAGCACCAGGAAGCGCGGAGTGCGCAGGTCCACGATCGCGTCGAGCATGGCGCGCCCGGCCTGCACGATACCGCCGGCCTCCTGTTCGCGCCCCGGCAGGAAGCCCGTGGTGTCCTCCAGGAAGATAATGGGAATGTTGTAGAGGTTGCAGAAGCGAATAAAGCGGGCGTTCTTGTAGGCGGCGGCGATATCGATCTGCCCGGACGCCACGGCCGAATTGTTCGCCACAAAACCCACCACGTTGCCACCCATGCGACCCAATGCGGTGATGGTATTGCGCGCTCGCTCGGCCTGGATTTCCAGGAAATCACCGTGATCGCAAAGCTGCTGGATCAGTATGCTGATGTCCACCGGCGTGTTGTAGCCGGTGGGCGAGTTGAACGCCTTCTTGAGCAGGATATCGATATCCCAGGTCTTGCGCGTTACCGGATCGGAGGATGCCTGGTACGGCGCCAGCGCGCTGTTGTTGTCTGGCAGGTACTTGAGCAGTTCCCGCACCTTGCGCAGGGCAGCCACCTCGTCGGGCACCACGAAGTCCGTAACGCCACTCTGGCTGTGCACACCCGGACCGCCCAGCTCATCCGGCGTAACGTCCTCACCGAGCACCGATTTCACCACGCCGGGGCCGGTGAGGCCGAAGAACGTGTCATTGGGCTGGATCAGGAAGCTTCCCTGCCGCGGCAGGTAGGAACCGCCGCCCGCGTTGAAGCCGAACATGCACATGATGCTGGGTACAACCCCGGAAATCTTGCGCAGGGCGGTAAACGCGTCGGCGTAGCCATCGAGCCCGCCGACACCGGCAGGGATATAGGCACCGGCAGAATCATTCAGGCCGACCAGGGGGATTTTCCGTTTGGCGGCCAATTCGAACAGCCGCGCCAGCTTCTTGCCGTTGGTGGCGTCCATGGAACCGGCACGAACCGTGAAATCGTGCCCGTAGATCGCGACATCGCGACCATTCACCTTGATCAGTGCGGTAACCAGGGAGGCACCGTCCAGGTTGGGTCCCCAGTTCTGGTAGAGCACCGTTGGCGCCTCGTCGGCGAGGCACTCAATGCGTTCCCAGATGGTCATGCGGTTCTTCTGATGCTGACGCTGGGTATTGCGGACACCCGCGGCACGCAGCGGCCGCTGCTGCAACTCCCAGCCTGCTTTCAACGCTTTCTCGTATAAACCGGGCTGCGAGGCGACCTGACCCGGTACGCCGAACTCCCGTTCAGGGGCGCTGGCGAACGGGTTTTCCAGCGTCGCGATCAATTCTGACTCAGTGTTTTTCTTCATGCGTTTTCCCATACTGGTACGTTACCGCTCTGTGGAAGCCGGCAACAGCTTCTACCTTCTGTCTAGGTTCCCGGGTTTACATGCGACGGCGGCGGGGCTTACGATGACACCCCGCCCGAATTCGGCGCACCACATTAATTCCATGCCCCATGAATGTCAATTTAACGACAGGCTGACGCGACGGGTCGAGTCCTCGCAATTACCCTGCTGTTCCCGGCTGTACATAGCGGATTGCGTAATTTTTGCGCGATCCGGCTACGAAAATATGAGATGTCAACATTCGACACCCCACGCTCACAGGGTCCGAAGCTCACCGTGAACCTGCATATCGATGAGCTTCCCTGGCAGCAGGACAGTGCCCATTACTTCACCGCCCTGCGTGCCCTGCCCTGCCCCGCCTGGCTGGACAGTGCGCAGCCCTGGGCCAATGGCGGACGCTACGACATCCTCGTTGCAGATCCGGTTGACGAAACACCGCGGGTACCGCCGGCCAGCGCTCCCGGTACCGCCTGGAACGCCTATCTGCAGGCGCTTGCCGAACTCCACCGGGAACGCTACGCAGGAATCGCGCCCGCAAGCCAGCGCCTGCCTTTCTGCGGCGGACTGCTGGGCTACCTGGGCTATCAACCGGGCAATGCGCTGCATGGCGTCGCACACCACGACGCGGCGCAGCCCACCTCGCCGCCCGCCGCCATCGGCTGCTATGACTGGTGTGTGGTGCAGGATCATCTGCTGCAACGCAGCGCGCTCGTCGCGATGCCCTGGGTCAGCGGCCGTGTACGTGAGGACCTGCTGGCTCGCCTGGCAGCGGCCCACGCCGCGCGGGGTCCGTTTCAGCTGCACGGCGGCTTCCAGCCCGCCATGACGCGCGAGGCCTACTACAGCGCCTTTGCGCGCATCCAGGCGTATATCCAGGCAGGTGACTGCTACCAGGTCAATCTTGCACAGCGCTTTGATGCAAGTTACGACGGTGATCCCTTTATCGCCTATCGCGCATTGCGCGAAATCGCCGCGGCGCCGTTTTCCGGTTATCTAGAGCCCGAGGCGGGGCAGGCGCTGCTGTGCCTGTCACCGGAACGCTTCATCTCGCTGCAGGGACAGCAGGTTGAAACCCGGCCAATCAAGGGCACCCGGCCGCGTTTCGCCGACCCGGCGCGCGACCTGCAGAGCGCCACCGCGCTGCGCGAGAGCCCCAAGGATCGCGCCGAGAACCTGATGATCGTCGATCTGCTGCGCAACGACCTGGGGCGCAGCTGCGTACCGGGCAGCATTCACGTCGAGCAACTGTTCGGGCTGGAAAGCTATCCCACGGTACACCACCTGGTCAGCACCATTCGCGGCGAGCTTGCGCCCGGGCGCGGTCCCCTGGACCTGCTGCGAGACAGTTTCCCCGGTGGTTCCATCACCGGTGCGCCAAAGCGACGCGCCATGCAGATCATCGCCGAGCTGGAGCCCTGCAGCCGCGAAGCCTACTGCGGCTCACTGCTGTATATCAGCGCCGACCGCCACATGGACAGCAATATCGCCATTCGCAGCCTGGTTGCCAATCACGGCAGCCTGCGCTGCTGGGGTGGCGGCGGGATCGTAGCGGACTCGGAGGCCGAGCAGGAGTACCAGGAGACCTACGACAAGGTCGGGCGCTTCCTCAGTGCGCTGGAGCAGCGCTTCCGCTAGCGGCCAGCCTATAGGGTCAGGGGGCGGTCACTGGCCTCGACAAAGGCCTGCTTCAATGACGGAAAATCGTGCAGCGCCCTGAACTGCGGGAACTCATCGATGACATTCTGCGGTGCGTGGAACAGCAGGCCCACGTCCGCCTCTGCGAGCATCGATGTATCGTTGTAGGAATCACCGGCGGCAATGATCCGATAATGCAGACTGTGCAAGGCCTGCACCGAGGCGCGCTTCGGATCCTTCTGGCGCAGTTTGTAGTCCACTACCCGGCCCGTGTCGTCGACCTGCAGACGGTGGCAGAGCAAGGTTGGCCAGCCCAGCTGGCGCATCAGTGGCGCGGAGAACTCGTAGAAAGTATCCGACAGGATGATCACCTGAAACCGCTCGCGCAGCCAGTTGAGGAACTCGGCAGCGCCGGGGAGCGGCTCCAGCGTGGCAATCACGGCCTGGATGTCGTCAATCTTCAGCCCGTGTTCGTCGAGCAGGCGCAGGCGCTGCTTCATCAGCACATCATAGTCGGGAATATCCCGGGTCGTGGCGCGCAACGCCTCAATGCCGGTCTTTTCGGCAAACGCGATCCAGATTTCGGGGATGAGCACCCCCTCAAGGTCAAGGCAGGCCAGTTCCACGTTACACACTCCGAGAGGCTTCGAGAAAGCCGCCCAATCTACCCAAGCGCTGCACCGGCCACAAGCGCAGCGGGCACAAAAAGTCAGTACACCGGCAGTTCTATATCGGCAAACAGCGCTTCCAGCTCTGCCTTGCTGTGATGCGCAAAAGCTTCCTTGACGATATCACGCGTAAGGTGCGGAGCGAAGTCTTCGATGAAGTCGTACATGTAGCCACGCAGGAATGTACCGCGCCGACAGCCGATGCGGGTCACACTGCTGGCAAACAGCCGGGTGGCGTCCAGGGCAACGAGGTCGGCATCGGCGCGCTCATCGTAGGCCATGGCGGCCACGATGCCTATCCCCAGGCCAAGACGCACATAGGTCTTGATGACATCGGCATCCGCCGCCGTAAACACGACCTTGGGCACCAGGCCACGGGCCATGAAGGCTTCATCCAGCTTGGAGCGCCCGGTAAACCCGAATACGTAGGTCACGATGGGGTGTGCGGCCACGTCCTCCAACGTCAATTCGGACAGCTGGGTCAGGGGGTGATCGCGCGGCACCAGCACGCAGCGGTTCCAGCGGTAACAGGGCAGCATGATGAGGTCGCTGAACAGCTCCAGCGCTTCCGTGGCAATGGCAAAATCCACCGTGCCATCTGCCGCCATTTCGGAGATCTGCATGGGGGTGCCCTGGTGCATGTGTAGAGACACATCGGGGTAACGCTCGATGAACGAGCGGATGGTGGCGGGCAGCGCATAGCGTGCCTGGGTGTGGGTGGTTGCGATGGAGAGGCTGCCCTTGCGCTCGTTGGAATACTCCTGTGCAACCTGCTTGATGCTCTCCACCTTGCGCAACACCTCTCCCGCCGTCTGCAGGATGGCCTCCCCCGCCGGGGTGACGTGGGTAAGGTGCTTGCCGCTGCGGGCAAAGATCTCGACGCCCAGTTCGTCTTCCAGCAGGCGAATCTGCTTGCTGATACCCGGTTGCGACGTGTACAGGCTCTGGGCAGTCGCCGACACATTCAGGTCGTGGTGGGCGACTTCCCAGATGTAGCGCAGTTGCTGCAGTTTCATTCCCGAATCCCTCGCCTCGCCCATACACCGCGGGGCAGCGGTTACCGGAGGCTTATACAGAATAGTAGTTAAAGCCGGCTGTTGCCAAGATCAATGGAATAAGAAAACGCCGTTGGCTAGCGGTTCGCGACCCCGTGGGGCACGTGTCCGGTGGCGATATGCGGGCTGGCCAGCTGGCAGTGTGTCTCCTGGTCATCAAAGAACACATCCGCCTGGTAGGCCCGCAGAAATTCGGTTTTATTCAGGCCGCCCAGGAAAATCGACTCATCAATGCGGATATTCCAGGCGCGCAGGGTACGAATCACGCGTTCGTGTGCGGGTGCCGAACGGGCGGTCACCAGTGCCGTACGTATGGGTGCCTCGCTGGCGGGAAACGCCTGCTGCAGCCTGTGCAGGGCCGCGAGGAAGGGCTGGAATGGACCGCCGCTCAGCGGCGTGCGCGCGGCTGCCCGCTCGCTGGCCGTAAAAGCCTCCAGACCCTGTGACTTATACACCTGCTCAGCTTCATCGGAGAACACCACCGCATCGCCGTCGAAGGCGAAACGCAACTGGTCGGAACCGGAGTTGCCACTCTTGTTCGAGACCAACGTGGCCGCTGCCACGCCGCAGGCCAGTGCGTAGCGGACATCCTCCGCTTCGTTGGATAGAAACAGCTGGCAACCGAAGGCGTTGATGTAGCGCCAGGGGCTTTCGCCACCGCAGAATGCGGCCCGGGTGATCGGCAGTTCATAGTGCTGGATCGAGTTGAACACGCGCAGGCCGGTATCAGCGCTGTTGCGCGAGAGCAGAACCACCTCGACGCCGGCGCTGTCACCGAGCAGGGAATTCAGACGCAGCATCTTCTGCACCAGCGGAAATGCCTCGCCAGGCTCCAGGGGCTCCTCTTCATGGGCAATCTGGTATTCCGAATAGGCCTTCAGACCCTCCTGTTCGAACACCTGGTGACTGGCACCGAGATCGAACAATGCCCGTGAGGAGATCGCGATAACCAGCTTGTTGGACGTGTCTTCAGCCATACACGGAGTGTACTCCCAAGCCTGCAGGGCGACCAGCAGGCGCCCGCCGCCACGGCGTCGGGGTCATCATCAGGCCTCGGGAGCGGGCTGGCCGTCGAAATAGGCCCGGCTGATGCGGAACACCAGCGGTGCCAACAGCAGCAGCGCGATCAGGTTCGGAATGGCCATGAAGGCATTGAGGGTATCGGCAATCAGCCAGACCAGTTCCAGGTCAATGAGGGTGCCCACCGGGATGGCCAGCACCCAGAGCAGTCGGAACGGCAGACTCGCTCGAATGCCAAACAGGAACACAGCGCAACGCTCGCCGTAGAACGACCAGCCGATCATCGTCGTGAAGGCAAACAAACACAGCCCGATCGTGACCACGTACTGGCCCCCCGGCATACCCTGCGCGAAGGCCATGGAGGTCAGGCTGGCACCGCTCACCCCGGTGGGCAGCACGTCCATAATCACAATGACCAGTCCCGTCATGGTGCAGACGATCAGGGTATCGATGAATGTTCCCAGCATGGCGATCATGCCCTGCTGTACCGGCTGGCTGGTTTGCGCGGCGGCGTGGGCGATAGGCGCACTGCCCAAGCCTGCCTCGTTGGAAAAAATGCCCCGCGCCACGCCAAAACGGATCGCCGCCCACACCGTTGCGCCGGCAAAACCACCGGCAGCCGCGGCGCCGCTGAACGCCGCATCCACGATGGTCAGCAGCGCCGCCGGAATCGCCGTGATGTGGGTTACCAGTACCAGGGCGCCCATGATCACGTAGCCCAGCGCCATCATCGGCACCAGCCAGCTGGCCACCCGTGCGATGCGCTTGACACCCCCGAGAATGACGGCCGCCACCAGCCCCATCAGCACCAAACCCGTTGCCAGCGGCGGTACCGCCATGAAGTCCTCAAGCACCTGCGCGACCGAATTGGACTGCACCGTATTGGCGATGCCAAAGCCAGCCAGCGTGCCAAAAACGGCGAAGGCCCAGGCCAGCCAGTGCCAGCGTTTGTGCAGACCGTTGCGGATGTAGTACATGGGGCCGCCACTGTAATTCCCTGCGGCATCCTGCTCCCGAAAGCGCACGGCACAGACCGCCTCGGCGTATTTGGTGGCCATACCCACCAGCGCAGTGATCCACATCCAGAACAGGGCACCGGGCCCGCCCAGCGCAAGTGCCGTGGCTACCCCGGCGATATTCCCGGTGCCAATGGTTGCCGACAGCGAGGTCATAAGGGCACTGAACGGAGAGATATCTCCCTGCCCCTGCCCCTCACGGCCGCCGAATAACAGGCGAAAGGCACGCGGGATATTGCGTAGCGTGAGAAACCGCAAGCCAATGCTGAGGTACAGCCCGGTCCCCAGCAGGAGCACCAGCATGACCGGACCCCATGCCCAGCCGTTGAGGGTGATAACAAAATCGCTGAATGCCTGCATGATGAATGTGGTCCTGGGTCAACCGCCCGACACGGCGTGTAAAAATTGGAATTGATCCGCCTGCGGGAACACGCCAAACACGCCCCCGGAGTGCAGAAAGACCACGTCGCGCGTGCCCTCAAAACGCCCCGCCTGCAACTCCTGCACCAGGCCGTGGAAGGCCTTGCCCGTATACACGGGGTCCAGCAGCAGGCCCTCCAGTGCGGCCAGCTCGGCGATGAGCTGCAGCACGGCGCTGCTCGCCACGCCATAACCGTCGCCGACATAGCCATCGATCACGCGCGCTGTCACGGCAACCTCGGGCTGCCCGGGGAAGCGGCTGCGCCAGTCCGCGACATCCGCGGCAACCTTGCCGAGAAAGTAGGCCTCGTCATCGCAGACATTGACGCCCCACACCGTGAGGGGCACGCCGTACAATGCGGCTCCCAGTGTGAGGCCCGCCTGGGTGCCCCCGGATCCAGTCGCCGTAACCAGCTGCGCCGCCTCAATGCCGGCGCTGCGCAGGTCATCATGCAGTTCTTCACACGCGGCCACGTAGCCCCAGATACCGAGCCCGTCGCTGCCCCCGGTGGGAATCACCAGCGCCTTCCTGCCTTGCTGCGCGTAGTGCGCGCGCCAGCCATCCAGCAGGCCCGGCAACTCGGCCACGTAGCGGCTCTTGGGATAGCAGCTGATAACCGCGCCGGCCAGTTGACCCAGCAGATAATTGCCCTGGGGTGCCGTGGGGACGTCGCCGCGCAATACCAGGTGTGCACCCAGACCAGCCTGTGCTGCGGCGAACGCGGTTGCCCGGCAGTGGTTGCTCTGCAGGCCGCCGCAGGTGATAAGCGTGTCGTAGCCCTCGGCGAGCGCATGGGCGACAATGAATTCCAGTTTGCGGACCTTGTTGCCGCTGAGCAGGCAACCCGTCAGGTCGTCGCGCTTCACCCACAGCCTGTGTCCGCAACCCCAGCGCTCACTGGCACGGGGCAGATACTGCAGGGGCGTGGGGCGCTGGGCCAGCGCGACCCGCTGTGGCAGCGCCAGCCGGCTCATCAGCCGATGGACTTGAGTGTTCCCTTGGGCAACACCGCGTGGACGTGTATGCGCTGAAACTTCATGTCCACATTGTTGGCCACGTTCAGCACCACGTAGTTATCGTCCAGGCCGGTTATCCGGCCGAGGATGCCGGAACTGGTGACCACTTCGTCGCCCTTGCCCAGCGCCGCCACCATCTGCGCATGCTCTTTCTGGCGCTTGCGCTGCGGGCGGATGGCGATGAAGTAGAACAGTGCGAAAAGACCCACCAGAAACACGATCTGGAAAATCTCGCCGCCACCCTGGGCGCCACCCTGGGCCTGGGCGTGAGCACTGGCAATGAACAAACTCATGACAACTCCTTGCAGCCTGCGCCAGCCGGCGCGAGCAATAACGGGTGGGAAGGAACAGGCGCCAAATGTACAGCGAAACCCGCGACCCTGCAATCTGGGTAGGTCGGCACGCGTAGGTCGGGCCGCGTAGGTCGAGCCGCGTAGATCGAGCCACGCCCACTGCGCGGCAGGACGTTCCTCAGGATTCCAGCTCGAGGTCATAGACCATGGTCTGCGGCGCATGGTCAGAGAATCGCTGGGCGGTATAGATCTCTGCTGCGCGCACACGCGGCTGTAACCCCGGCGTGATGACATGGTAATCGAGCCGCCACCCCACGTTGTTCGCCCAGGCCTGCCCGCGGTTGGACCACCAGGTATATTGTTCAGGCTCCTGGTTCACCAGTCGGAAGGCATCACAATACCCCAGCTCGTCATACACGCGATCCAGCCAGGCGCGCTCCTCGGGCAGAAACCCGGAGTTTTTCTGGTTCGCTTTCCAGTTCTTCAGGTCGATGGGCTGATGACAGATGTTCCAGTCGGCACAGATAATAAACTCGCGGCGCTTGCGACGCAGGGCGCGCAGGTGTTCGTAGAATCGCTCCATGAAGTCCAGCTTTTTCGCCAACGCCGCCTCGCTGCTGGATCCCGAGGGCATGTACAGCGAGATCACGCTCACGGCATCGAAGTCTGCCTGCAGGTAGCGCCCCTCAGTATCCGCAGAGGACCAGCCGAGTTGTGTCACCACGGCGCGCGGTTTGACCCGCGTATACAGCGCCGTCCCGCTGTAACCCTTGCGCTGTGCGTCGTTGTAAAAACAGTGGTAGCCGGGCGGGCTGAACACAGGATCCTGCAACTGTTCTTCCTGGGCCTTGGTTTCCTGAATACACACCACGTCCGCGTCCTGCTGCGCCAGCCAGTCAAAAAAACCCTTGCGCGCGGCCGCGCGAATGCCGTTCGTATTGCAGGTGATAATCGTCGCCACTGCCCGCCCCCCTGATAAGTCCCGCCCGCGATAACCAACGCCGCTCGTCCCGGGCAAAGCCCTGCAGTGTAACGGAATGGACTGTCGCCGTTCAATTCACCACGGGGTCGGCACCGAGACTGCCCCTGCACACAGCCCTTGTGTATGATGCGAAGCGTCCAATCCTGAATCCGAACAGACGACGACCGGAGAGTATCGACCGCCATGAATGAAGTCGCCGCCCTGAGCGCCAATCTGCGTGCTGCCACCGAACAACTGACCGCCCCTGGCGCCCCCTTCGAAATGTCCGAGAGGAACGTGAATGGCGTCATGCTGCGCTGCTATATCAATGCGCCTGTCAACCTGCGCGACGCACTGGACGCAGGCCGCGCGCACGGCGAGAAAACCGCGGTCACCTACGAGGACGAGCGCTACACATTCTCGGATTTTTTCTCGGCTGCCGATCGGTTTTCCCACTACCTCGTGCACGAGGCAGGCATTCGCAAGGGTGACCGGGTCGCCATCGCAATGCGCAACTACCCGGAGTGGATGTTCGCCTTCGTCGGCATCCTCGCCACCGGGGCCATCGTAGTCCCCCTGAACAGCTGGGGGCGCGCTGAAGAGCTGGGCTATGCGCTGAAGGATGCCGGGGCACGTCTCGTGGTGTGTGACGTGGAGCGCTATGGGCTGGTGCAGGACCAGCTCCAGGCTCTGGATTGCCAGGCAGTTGTCGCGCGCAGCGGCGGTGCCGACATAGCGCCGGCGACATCCTGGGAGGCCACACAATCGGGAAGCGCCCAGCGGCCAGACATCGCACTGAACGGCGACGACCTGGCGATGATCATGTATACCTCGGGCACGACCGGCAAACCGAAGGGTGCCGCCTCAACCCACGCCGCGATCTGTCAGGCACTGATGAATTTCGAGCTGATGTCCTACGTATCTGCCATGACCAATCCCGAGGTCATCGGTAAGATGATGGGCTCGGGCTTTGAGCCCTGCACGCTGCTGGCGGTGCCACTGTTCCACGTGTCCGGCTGCTACGCGATCTTCCTGCTCAACCTGCGCGGTGGGCGCAAAACCAGCATCCTCTACAAATGGGACCCGGAAGAGGCCCTGAAGGTCATCGAGCGCGAGCGCATTACCGTATTCACCGGCGTGCCCGCGATGACCATTGCCATGCTCGAATCACCCGCTTTCGAGCGCACCGACACGCGCAGCCTGTTCTCTCTGGGCGCAGGCGGCGCCGCCTGCCCGCCGCACCTGAAAGACCTGATCTACCGGAAGGTACCGGATGCCTATCCGGGCACCGGTTACGGCATGACGGAAACCAATGCCACCGGCAGCAGCTGCACCGGCGAGGCCTACCGGCTGCAGCCCACAGCGGCGGGCACCATCTCTCCTATCGTGGACATCCAGAGCGTGGATGCGCAGGGCACGGTGCTTCCGGCGGGCGAGCGCGGTGAACTCATGGTGCGCAGCCCCACCAATGCGCGGGAATACTGGAATCTTCCGCAAGCGACTGCGGACACGTTCGTCGATGGCTGGGTGCGTACTGGCGACATCGGCTATGTGGATGAGTATGGCTTCGTGCACGTGGTCGACAGAATCAAGGATATGGTGATTCGCAACGGCGAGAACATCTACCCGGTTGAGGTTGAGGGCGTACTCACGGCCCACCCCCAGGTTATCGAAGCCTCTGTTTACGGGCTACCTCACCCCGACCTCGGTGAGGAACTCGCCGCCACCGTGAACGGCGCAGCCGACCTGCAGATCGAAGACCTGGTGAGCTACCTGCGAGAGCACATGGCGGGCTACAAGATACCCACACAGTGGCAACTGACCCGGCAACCGCTGGTGCGCAATGCCACAGGCAAACTGTTGAAGCCCGATATCCGCGCCGCGCATCTGGCGCAGTGGCCGCACCGGTAGCGGCGCTGGCACATCAGGTGTTTGCGTCGCCCGCTCCGGTAACCATGGCGCGCGCATTGCGTGAAAACGCTTCAGCATCCTCGCTTTTCTTCGCGTCCATGAGTTCGGCGATATCGATCGGCACCTTTGTGCCGGCTCGCGCCAGAGGGCGCTCGCCAATCACTCCCAGCCACCGTGACAGGTTGTCCAGCCCTTCAATGGAGATGCCCGACCAGCGATGGGTTCGCACCCAGGCCCAGTTGGCCATGTCGGCAATACTGTAGTCACCGGCGAGAAACTCATGGTCTGCCAGACGCGCATCCATGACTTCGAACAGACGCCGACCCTCTGCCTGGTAGCGATCGATGGCGGGCTGTATCTTCTCGGGGAAATAGCGGTAGAACACATTCGCCTGCCCCATCATGGGCCCCACACCCCCCATCTGGAACATCAGCCACTGAATGACCAGCGAACGACCCTTGCGGTCTGCGGGCAGAAACCTGCCGCACTTCTCTGCCAGGTAAAGCAGAATCGCGCCGGACTCGAACACCGCGAAGTCGCCTTCATCACGATCCACAATCGCCGGAATACGGCCGTTGGGGCAGATACGCAGGAACGCGGGCTCTTTTTGCTCGCCAGCGCGCAGGTCAACCGTGTGTACAGTGTAAGGCAGCTGCATCTCTTCCAGCGCAATCGACACCTTGTAGCCATTCGGTGTCGGCGCGGTATACAGATCAATCATGTGTGCCGCCTTACAGCTGCATGAAGTCAGGGGCGTTGAACACCCAGCTCTTTTCCTCGGCGCGTCGACGAATACGCCAGCCCTGTGCGGTGCGCACGTAGTCGTCAACGTACCAGAGACCCAGAAGGAACACGTGACGACCGCCCTCCGGCAGCGCCATTTCCATGGGGTTGAAGCACATCACACGCCCTGTCGCCGTGTCGCCATCGACGACAAACTGCAGGTTGGCATTCAGATGCTGGCTGTTGGGGAATACACCATCGGAAACGGCATCCTTGAGGTAGGCGATGGTCTCCTCCAGATTGCCGACGGACCCGCCGAAAGCGGAGTAATCCACGTGTGCATCCTCGGTGAATACATTGCGCAGCTCATCAAACGCCTTGCTGTCGATCAGGTGCGAATAGTGAAAGACAAGATCCTGCAGTTCCAGACGGTCTGACAGTTCCTGTTGTGAAAGCATGGCATTTCTCCCTGTTTGTTATCGAGTTTTGATGCGCCACTGAGCGCCGCCCTGCCGCTGCTGACTAGAAGTCCAGCGGCAGACGTATATAGTCCTGGTACATGCGCTCGCGATGCGCCAGCAGGCGCGGGGTCAGCCAGCGCGCAGTCTCTTCCACACCCGATGCGTACATGTCGCGCAGATAATCCGGCATCGGGTTCACCTCCGCCGGCAGCGGCTGCACCATGCCGAGAAAGTTGGCCCAGTAAAAATCTGCCGCGGTCACCGAGTCGCCAACCAGCCAGTGCTTGCCCGCGGCATCCTGTGCCGCCAAACGCTGGTCCAGGAGGCCCGCAATACCCGCCATGCGCTGACCGGCCTGCGCGGCGGCCTCCTGACTCCAGCCATACTTGGCCGCCATACGCTGAATCGCCGCCGGCGGCTCGTCCATGGACATGCCGGGCACAAACAGCTGCAAGCGGCGCTGCCAGCCAAAGCCGTCCACACCCGCAATCAGAGCCGACAGGCCGAGCACCTCGGCGCGCTGCGCCGGGTCATCAGGGAGCAGTGCCGGTGTCGGCGCGAGTCGCTCCGCCAGATGCAACAGATCCAGCCAGTGGCAGACCGGCGGCAGATCGTCGTACACCGCAACCGGCGCTGAACTCTGTCCGGTCCAGGCCACCAGAGCCGGGTTTTCACCTCCAGCCTCCTGCCGCACAGGCAGGTACTTCAGCCCCTTGTAGTCAAACAGGGATTTCGCAGCCTCACCCCACGGCCCCGGCACACCGGCGGTGAGCACCAGGCGCAGGCCCGGTGCCCGCACCGCCTGTTCGATATCTGCGTAGTCCATGGACGACTCCTGTTATTGATCGAGTTTGAATACCCGCAGCGCATTCTCGCGCAAAAACTTGGGCCACACTTCGTCCCGGAACGGCACGTCCGGCATCTCCCGGAAGATCCGGTCCAGCGACAGCCCCATGGGGAAGTAGCCTGCATACATCACCTGATCCGCACCGCGGGTGTTGGCAAAATGCACGATATCCTTCGGGTAGTGCTTGGGCGCGAAGGCGCTGGTCATGTAGTGGAGGTTCGGATACTTGAGCATCATCTTCCAGGCCACATCGGTCCAGGGCTCACAACCGTGCCGGGTTACCACATTCAACTCGGGGAAGAACCACAGCACTTCATCCAGCAACTCGACCTTCTGCGGCCCGAAGGGTAACCGCGGCCCGGGAATGCCCATGCAGGGACAGAACGGAATATCCAGCTCCACAAGCTTGGCGTAAATGGGGTACCACTTTTTGTCGTTCACCGGCACGGGTGGGCAGATCATCGCCGGCGATGCGGTCACCGCCTTGATATCGAACTCCTCCTTCAGCGCGACGATGGTGCGTACTTCATCCATGCCGTTGTTGGGGTTTGCTTCGTAACAGGCAAAGAAGCGGTCGGGAAAGCGGCGCAGCGCCTCTTTGTGCTGCTCCGCGTAGGGACCGACGCCTATCATCGCCCGCTCGATGTTGTGCTTGTCCATTTGCGCTACGGTGTAGGCAACGTAGTCATCCTGGCCATCGATCTGGGGGATGTCCTTGAACATGTACTGCGCGGGCATCTTGAACATCTCATGGCTTTGTTTATCCATGAGCATCGGCTTTATCCACTCGTAGAAGTTGCTGTTATCCTCGCCGGGTACAGCCAGCATCAAGTCGATAACACCGATATTGGTAGGCATGGGCATGGTGCGGTTCTCCTTCAGTGACAAGCCGGCCATTGTGCTGCCAGCGCGGCGCGACACCAAGGTCAGCGCCCGCACAGCGGCCAGAATTCAGGCTTGGGCACAATAGCATGAACCGAGGGGAAGCGCGGTTGCGCCCTCGCGGCCGCCTACCGCTTCAAGAGCGTGTGTTCAGGCCACATCAAACACAATGGGCATATGCTTGATGCCGTGAATAAAGCTGGAGCGCAACCACTGGATGTCACCGTCAAGGCGCGGGTTGCGCATGCGCCGGACAATTTCCTCAAAGATGACGGTGAGTTCCAGCCGCGCCAGGTGCGAGCCGAGGCAGAAATGCTGGCCGACGCCGAAGGCGCGGTGACCATTGCGTACGTCTTCGCGCTGGTTGCGCAGGATATCAAAGCGCTCCGGGTCATCGAACACCGTTTCATCGGCACTGGCCGCGCCGTAGAACAGCTGTACCAGATCGCCCTTGCGAATCTGTTGACCGCCGAGGATCGTGTCTTCCATCGCCGTACGCCGAAACGCGATCACGGCGGGGTTGTAGCGCAGAAACTCCTCGATGGCGTCGGGCACCAGGCCGGGGTTGTCGACGAGCGCCTGATACTGGTCAGGGTTTTCCAGCAGCATGCGCATGCCCTGGCTGGTGACCGTGCGTGTTGTTTCATTGCCGGCCACAATCAGCAGCATGAAGAAGTTGCAGAACTCTTCATCCGTGAGTGGTTCGTCCTCTACTGTGCCGTCCAGCAGCGTAGCCACGATACCCTCAGAGCCGTTTTCCCGATGCGCGGTCGCCAATTCCATGCCGAGCATGAACATCTCAATCATGGCGTTCATGCCGTCCTCTTCCGAGGTGGTCAGGTCAGGGTCATCCATGCCGAGCATGATGTTGGTCAGTTCGAACAGGCGCTGGCGCTTCTCCAGCGGCACCCCCATCAGCTCGCAGATCGCAATCAGGGGCAACTCCATGGCGATGTCTTCGACGAAATCACAGCGTCCTGACGGCAGGGCTCGATCGAGAATCTCGCGGGCGATCTCGCGAAACCGGGGTTCATAGCTGTCCACCTTGCGCGGGGTGAAGGCAGACCGCACCAAACGGCGATACTTCAGGTGCTTGGGTGGATCCATATTGATCATCAGCGCACGCATCATCTCCACTTCTTCGGGCGTGGGATTCTTCAGCATGCAGGTGCGTTCAGCGGAGGAGAACAACTGGGGGTTTTTGGACACCTCGTCGATTTCCGCCTGGCGCGTGACCGCCCAATACCCCGGGCTGCCGTGGCTGGGCGCGTGCCAGTACACGGGTTCCTCACGTCGCAGGTAGGTGAAGGCTTCGCGAGGCAACCCGCCCCGGTAGCTCTCGGGGTCATTGAGATCAATATGGGGACAGCGGTTCATGGGGCACTCCTGCGACGTGGGTCGGGTACAGACTAATGCGTGTTAGTCTGTACCGGGCGCCGCCCGCCGTCAAGCGCTTACCGGCGCGACAGTGACCCGCGTCACCACAGGGAGACGCTGCCAGAAACACGCACCCTGCAGCGCCGCCCAATGGCGACCCCGGGGCTTCAGCCCAGGCGCAATGGCAGACGTCGCTGTCGCTCTCCGGTCGCCGCAAACAGGGCGTTGGCCAACGCCGGCGCCGCGGGCGGCGTACCCGGTTCACCAACCCCGGTA
This sequence comes from uncultured Haliea sp., assembly GCF_963973825.1. Taxonomy (NCBI): domain Bacteria; kingdom Pseudomonadati; phylum Pseudomonadota; class Gammaproteobacteria; order Cellvibrionales; family Halieaceae; genus Haliea; species uncultured Haliea sp. Next base: position 29,490 of record NZ_CAXBAE010000016.1, on the reverse strand, counting down.
GGCGGCGCACTGCTGTCGACCAACACCACCGTCATGGGTGGCGTGTCGGTCTGCCGCAGCAGGGGATAGTCGTGATAGTTACTCTGCTCCACCGCGCCATCCTTGAGCGTGATCTCTCCGTGCAGCGCTGCACTCAACGCAAACACGATGCCGCCAATCATCTGATCCCTGACAATATCCGGGTTGATCACCTGGCCACAGTCAATCGCGCAGTAGACGTGCTCCAGTTGTACCTTGCCGTCGATGCGCGACACTTCAACCACTTCAGCAACGCAGGAGTGGAAGGAATCGTGCACGGCGATGCCCTGGAATCGGCCTGCAGGCGCATTGCCCCAGTTGGCGGCCCTGGCCACCGCATCGAGCACGCGCCGCTGACGTGACGACTCGGGGAGATGCTGCCGGCGGAACGCCAGGGGGTCCATACCCGCGGCATGCGCCAGCTCGTCGACAAAGCTTTCGACCACGAAAGCGGTGTGACTGTGCCCCACCGAACGCCAGTACCCCAGCGGTATCGGCACTGGCACATTGCAATAGCTGACACTGACGCCATCGAAAGCGTAGGGCAGCTCCTTGGAGCCCTCTACCGACGCAAAGTCCTTCTTGCCAACGAAGTCACCCACCCATTGCCGCGGCCCACCGGGAATCCACTGGGGCAGCATGGCGCCCATCATCACCGGCAACACCTGCTGGTTGATACTCGGACCGGCAATCCGGTGTTGCCAGTGGCTGATCCGGCCATCCGGGTGTACGCGGGCTTCGATGGCACCGGCCATGGCAGGCCGGTACCAGTCATGGCGCATGTCGTCTTCCCGGCTCCACACCAGCTTCACCGGTCGCTTCAACTCGCGCGCAATGGCGACCACCTCCGCCACGTTGTCCGCGGCGGCGCGCCGGCCGAAACCGCCGCCGAGAAACTGGTTGTGAATGACCACCGCCCCGCGGGGCACTCCGAGCACGCGGGAGGCCACGTCTCGTGCCAGATCCGGTGCCTGGGAACCCACCCACACCTCGCAGCCGTCGGCCGTGAGGCGGCAGGTCGCGTTGAGCGGCTCCATGGCCGCATGGGCCAGAAACGGCACCGCATAGCGGGCGCTGACCCGCTCGCCCTGTTCCGCCGCCGCGGTAGCGGGGTCGTCCCGCACACTGGCAAAGTCCTCGCCGTCCAGCGCCGCCTCCAGTGCCGCGCTGATCGTCGCACTGTCGCGCAGCCCGCCGCCGGGTGGCGTAAAGTTCACCTGAACCTTGCCCGCCGCCTGGCGCGCCGGCCAGTAACCCTCTGCAACCACGGCAACACCGAACTCGGTGGCAAACACCGCAACTACCCCGGGAAGCGCGAGGGCCTCTGTGGCCTCGAAGGATTCGACCGCACCATCAAACCAGGGGCAGCGCAGCAGCACCGCCGTCAGGCAGCCCTCGGGACTGGCATCCATACCGAAGCGGGCGCTGCCGTCCGTCTTCGCGACCGCGTCCACACGCTGGTCATAGCGGCCGATCCAGCGCCACTGGTCTGCGGGTTTCAGGACAACATCGCCAACCACCGCCAGTGTACGTGCCACGGGAACCAGCTCCGCGTAGCCGAGGTCCACACTGCCGTCGACGCTGCGCACGCGCCCTTCCCGGGCTTCGAGACTGGCTCTGTCGAGGCCGCTCTGCTGCATGGCTGCGGCGACCAGGGTTTCCCGGGCGCTGGCACCGACCTGCCGGAGGATTTCATGGTAAACGCGGATGGAGGCACTGCCGCCCGTAATCTGCAGGCGCATCTCGGGATCGCCGAAGGCGCTGTGCACCGGTGCCATGGCGTAGTCAATGCGCGAGGGGTGCACTTCCAGCTCTTCGGCGACAAGCGTGACCATACCGGTGATCACCCCCTGCCCCATCTCGGCCTTGGGAACCTGCAGAATCACGGTGCCATCCGGCTCGATACGCAGGAAAGCATTCGGCTGAAAATCGGCCTCGCTACCGAGTTGCAGCGGCTTTCCCGAGCATCCCGTCAGCTGGAAACCCAGCGTGAGTGCACCTCCGGCCACGGACACATTGCGGATGAACTGGCGTCGGGTCAGGTTCATGACGCATCCTCCGCAGCGGGCTGCCAGTGCGCCACTGCGGCTGCACTGAGGATTGCCTGCTGTACCTTATGGTAAGTCCCACAGCGACATAGATTGCCGGACATCGCCTGGCGGATACTCTCCTCGTCGGGCTGCGGGTTGGTCGCGAGCAGAGCGGCGGCTGACATGATCTGTCCTGACTGGCAGTAACCGCACTGCGGCACGTTGTGCTCGACCCAGGCGTGTTGCAGCGGGTGGCTACCCCCCAGCCCTTCAATCGTGGTCACCCTGCGCCCGGCCACCATCGACAATGGCGTCGAGCAGCTGCGAATGGCAGCGCCATCCAGATGCACCGTGCAGGCGCCACAGAGGCCCATGCCGCAGCCGAATCGCGTGCCCGTGAGCTGCAAATGGTCGCGCAGCACCCACAGCAATGGGGTCTCGGGATCTACCTCGAGTTCGACCTCGCGCCCGTTAAGGCTGAAAGCGACCATGCGCTACAAGCCGAGTTCTTTGATCAGGGCGAGCACATCATCGTGGTGGCTCTTGGTCGCCACCTTGTCCATCACGTGCTTGAGACGCCCGTCCTTGCCGATGATGAAACTGGTGCGCAGGATCCCCATAAACTCACGCCCCATGAACTTCTTCAGACCCCAGGCACCGTATTTTTCGGCAACGGCGTGGTCCTCATCGGACAGCAGGGTGAAGTTGAGTTCCTGCTTTTCGATGAACTTGCCCAGCCGCGCCACCGGGTCGGGGCTGACGCCAAGCACCACGGTATCGGCCTTTTCCAGTGCCTTCTTGCTGTCGCGGATGCCACAGGCCTGCACGGTACAACCCGGCGTCATCGCCTTCGGGTAGAAATACAGCACCACGTTTTTCTTGTCGCGGAACTGCTTCAGGGTGACCGTGTTCCCGTCCTGGTCAGGCAGGGAAAATGCGGGAGCCAGGTTGCCAATTTTGGGGAATGCCATGGGTTGTTCTCCTTGTAGGTAGGAATCGTTTCCGGTGCCAGTCCGCAATTACCGACTCGAGGGCCGACGGCGCTCGATCGCCGACACGCGCACCGGGAAATGCCCCGACTCGCAATCGGCAAAATATTCCCTCAGCGTTTCCTGCACAACGGGAAACGCAATCTCGTCCCAGGGAATGTCCTGCTGTCGGTAAAGGGCGGTTTCGGTGCTTTCCGGACCAACACCGAACTCACCGTTCACCACCTGGCAGCGGTAGAACATATACACCTGGTTGATATGCGGCACATCAAACACGCGGTAAAGCTCCAGCCCGGTAACGCGGGCTCGCGCCTCCTCCCAGGTTTCGCGTGCCGCACCCTGCACGGTGGTTTCGCCATTCTCCATAAAGCCCGCCGGCAAGGTCCAGTAACCCGAGCGCGGCTCGATGGCCCGCTTGCAGAGCAGTATGCGGCCTTCGTAAACCGGCACACAGCCGACGATGACCCGCGGGTTCACGTAGTGAATCACCTCACAGACGGTGCAGACGAAGCGCTCGCGATCATCCCCGTCGGGAATTCTCAGGGCGACCGCCGCGCCGCAACTTGTACAGAAATTCATTCCGTCATCCCGCCCGGCGCAGTCTCAGGCCAGAGCCCGGTAGGCACCGCTGTAGAACACCAGCGGTTCACCTTCGGCCAGTGCATGCATCGCCTGCACCCGGCCGACAATAATCAGGTGGTCGCCACCCGGGTGCGTGGCCTCGAGGCTGCACTCGAACTGCACCAGGGCGCCGTTGATCAACGGCGCCCCACCCTGCTCACCGGGCGTGAAATGTTCCGGATCAAGCAGGTGATCGCCCTTGCGGGCATAGCGCGAGGACAGCTCCTGCTGGTTGCCCGCCAGTACGTTGATCGCATAGTGTTTGGCGCTGGAGTAGAGGGAAAACACATCCGAGTTGTTCTGCAGGCTCCACAGGACCAGCGGCGGATCCAGCGATACGGAGCTGAACGAGTTGGCCGTCAGCGCGAGTGCCTCCCCCTCCTCGTTGACCGCGGTAATGAGGCACACGCCTGTGGCAAACCGTCCCAGGGCGTTGCGCAGCTCCCGTCCGTCCAATTCCATATCCTGCTCCTGTCTGTTGTTGTGTTAATACTGTTTGTGGACGCTACAGGTTCACCTGCATGGCCCCGTGCCGGCATCCCCTGTTCGGGTTAACTGCCAGCGTTCTGCGCGCGAAATGTCACTGTCCCGGGCCTCCACCCAGCGTGCATCCTGCGCGCCATGCTCTTTTTTCCAGAAGGGTGCCCGGGTTTTCAGGGCATCCATGATGAACTCGCAGGCCGCGAATGCCTCGCCACGATGATCGGCACACACCCCCACCCAGACGATGGCCTCGCCCGCTTCAATGCGCCCTACCCGATGCAGGATATGCGCCGCCCGCAACGACCAGCGCGCAGTGGCCTCGGAGGCAATTGCCTGCAGGCTGCGTTCGGTCATCCCGGGATAATGCTCCAGTTGCAGGGCATGCACCGACCCTGCCGCGCTCAGATCGCGTACGTTGCCGGTGAAGGTCACCACCGCGCCCGAGGGGGGAAGCAGGTCCTGCAGTTGACCGGGGTTGAACGCTGCTTGCTGCACCTGCACCCGGCAACGGTCTGCGGACATCGTCACCCCCCGGTCACCGGAGGGAAAAACGCAACCTCATCCCCCGCTGCCAGCGGCGTCGCCGGTTCGGCCAGCGAGTGATTTACCGCCATCAGGAGATTCTGGTCTTCCAGCGCCTGCTGCCAGACTGGCCCCCGCGATGCGAGCGCGCTGCGTAGCGCCGCTACAGTGCCGAGGCCCGGTGCGCAGGGGATCTCGAGGACCTCGCAGGCCAACTGCTCACGCAGTCTGGCAAAAAAGCGCACTGTCAGCATCATGCGCCTTCGCCCGCGTTGCGCTCCCAGCTGCCTGAACGGCCACCGTGCTTCGCCTGCAAACCGAGGTCCTGTATCTGCATACCGCGGTCCACGGCCTTGCACATATCGTAGATGGTCAGCGCCGCCACCGATGCCGCGGTCAGGGCCTCCATCTCGACACCGGTCTTGCCCGCCACCGCGCAGCGCGCGGTCACGTGGACACAACCGGCGTCCTCATCCAGCGTGAAGTCGAGGTCGATACTACTGAGCATCAGCGGATGACAGAGGGGAATGAGATCCGCGCACTTCTTCGCGCCCTGAATGCCGGCGACCCTCGCCACCGTCAGCACGTCGCCCTTGGCGTGCGCGCCCTGACGCAACAGGCGCAGGGTTTCTGGCTGCATGGTCACCCTTGCGCTGGCAACCGCTTCGCGCCGCGTCTCGGGCTTGTCCCCGACATCAACCATGCGCGCGGTGCCCGCCGCATCCAGGTGCGTCAGCTGAGCCATAACGTCATACCCTTTTCCCGATTCACGCTGCCGCGGAAGTGTATCCAATGGTCGCCCAGAATAACACCGACGCAGGGCGGATCACACTCTGACGCCACGCCCGCCTGCTGCCGTCCGGTTCCGGGATAACGCCGCCGACGCATTGACGAATTGACCTCCGGGCGGCAAGCGCTATATTGGGCGGACTATAAAAACGACAGGGACGCCAGCACCGTGCACACCGGCCAGCAGGATTACTCTCCAGCCTACAAGCGTTTCGTGCTGGTCATGCTGACCGTCGTCTACGCCTTCAACTTCATCGACCGGCAGATCCTGGTGATTCTGCAGGAGCCGATCAAGGCAGACATGGGCCTGTCCGACACCCAGTTGGGCCTGCTCAGCGGATTCAGCTTCGCGCTGATCTACGTGACTGCAGGCATTCCCATCGCCTATTGGGCGGACCGCGGCAACCGGCGCAACATTGTGTCGATTTCCCTCGCCGTGTGGAGTGGCATGACGGCACTGTCCGGGTTCGTCCAGAACTACGCGCAACTGCTGGCAGCACGCATCGGCGTTGGCCTTGGCGAAGCGGGCGGCAGCCCCCCCTCCCACTCCATGATCAGCGATTACTTCCCGCCGGAGCAGCGGGGCCGGGCGCTTTCCTTCTATTCCATGGGTATCTACGTAGGGATTCTGTTCGGCTTCCTGTTCGGCGGCATGATTGCCGAGGCTTTCGGCTGGCGCGTGGCGTTCCTGGTGGTTGGCATTCCCGGTGTCCTGTTCGCCATCGTCCTGCGGCTGACGGTGCAGGAACCCCTGCGCGGGCGCTGGGAGACGGCAGCTGACAACGCCGCGGCAAAACCCTCGCTGAAGCAGACGCTGACGCTGCTGCGACAGCTGCCCTCCTTCTGGCTGATCGCCATCGGCTGCGCCCTTACCGCGTTCGTCAGTTACGGCGTGGGGAACTTCTTCCCCTCGTTCCTGATTCGCAGCCACGGACTGACGGTCGCGCAGGTCGGCGTGGTGCTGGCACTGGTCTCCGGCATCGGCGGCGCTCTGGGGACTTACCTCGGCGGCTATCTGGGTGACCGTTTCGGCGCACAGGATCCACGCTGGTACCTGTGGGTGCCCATGCTCGGTGGGCTGGTGGCCTTCGTGCCCTACCTGTATGTGCTGCTGACCGACAACACCCTGCACCTGCTGGTGATTCTGGTGTTCACCAACATCCTCACGGCGATGTATCTGGGGCCCTGCATCGCACTGTCACACGCACTCGTACCGCCGAACATGCGCGCGCTCACCTCGGCCATACTGTTCTTCGTGCTGAACATGATTGGTCTCGGGCTCGGACCCTTCCTGACCGGCCTGGCCAGCGACCTGTTGACCCCGCGTTTCGGCACCGACGGTCTGCGCTACGCGATGGTTCTTGCCTCGCTGTTCGGCCTGGTCGCCATCGGGCTGTTCTATTTCGCTGCCAGGCAACTGCCCGCCGACCTGGCCAAACGACGTCGCAGCGCTGAAACGTTCAGCGTCGTGTAACCACGGCTCACTACAGACACGGGACGCCATCACCATGACAGGTTTTTCGCTCACCAGAACCGTTTTCCGCTGCGCACTGCTGCTCTGCGTTGCCAGCAAGGGCTACGCAGAGCCCTACTCGCCCTGGGCGGATCGCGACTACCCGCAACAGGTGTACTGGGGAGATACACACCTGCACACGGCAACCTCCCTCGATGCCAACCTGTTCGGGGTACACAACCTCACCGCTGCCGACGCCTATCGCTTCGCCCGCGGCGACACGGTCACGACCAGCACCGGTCTGCGCGCGCGTATGAACCAACCCCTGGATTTCCTCGTCGTCGCCGACCACGCGGAATACATGGGCATCATGCCGCCGCTGCGTGCCGGCGACCCCACATTGATGCAAAACGACACAGCCCGCCGCTGGCGCGATGTGCTTGCCAGCGGGGACCCCGTCGGCTTTGGTCGCATGATGCTGGATATCGGCGCTTCCTATGCATCGGGAACACCACTGGTGACGCTGCCCACGACCCTGCCTTCCCCCTGGGAGGCCAATACTCGCATGGCGGATGCCGCCAACGAGCCCGGCGTCTTTACCGCATTGATCGGTTTCGAATGGTCTGCCATGCCCAATGGCAACAACCTGCACCGTGTGGTCGTGTTGCGGGATGATGCAACACGCGCCAATCAGGTCACGCCGTTTTCCGCCTTCGACAGTGAGGACCCGGAGGCGCTCTGGCGCTACCTGGCGGACTACGAAAAGAACACCGGAGGCCAGGCACTGGCGATTCCGCACAACGGCAACCTGAGCGGCGGGCTTATGTTTGCCGACACCCGCGCCAACGGTGAAGCGATCAGTGTGGCCTATGCACGCGAACGGCTGCGCTGGGAGCCGCTGGTCGAAGTCACGCAGATGAAGGGGGATGGCGAGGCACACCCACTGCTGTCGCCGGATGACGAATTTGCCGATTACGGCACCTGGGACCAGTACAACATCGATATGAGTACCGCCCAGGAAGACTGGATGCAGCGTTTCCAATACGTTCGACCCGCACTGCAGACCGGATTGCGCATCGAGCAGCGCACTGGCGTCAACCCGTTCCAGTTCGGGATGATTGGCAGCACCGACTCCCATACCGCCCTGACAGCGGTGGAGGAAGACAACTTCTGGGGCAAGATGTCCAGCCATGAGCCCTCCGCCGAGCGGGCCAGCCGCCTGTGGGGCATCCCCGAGGCAGAGATGAGCAGCGCCGGACTCCTCGCGGCGGGCTATGCCGCGGTCTGGGCTACGGAAAACACCCGCGAGGCCCTGTTTGACGCCATGCGGCGGCGCGAGGTCTACGCCACCACAGGGCCGCGTATGCGGGTGCGTTTTTTCGGTGGCTGGAACTTCACCCCGGAGGACCTGCAGTCACCCGATTCAGCCCTGCGGGGCTACACGAAGGGCGTGCCCATGGGCGGCATCCTGCCGCCGCCCGGCAGCGACCCACGGGCACCGGTGTTCATGGCACTGGCACTCAAGGAACCCGAAGGCGCGCACCTGGACAGACTGCAGATCGTCAAGGGCTGGGTGGATAGCTGGGGAGAAAGCCGCGAGAAGGTCTACGACGTGGCGTGGTCCGACGACCGCAAACCCGGCGCAGACGGCAAACTGCCGCCCGTGGGAGACACGGTGGACACAGAATCCGGTCACTATGCCAATAGCATCGGCAGCGCCGAGCTGAGCGCCGTGTGGACCGACCCTGACTTCGACCCGGGCCTCGCTGCCGTCTACTACCTTCGCGTTCTGGAAATCCCGACTCCGCGCTGGCCGCTGTACGACCGGATGAAACTGGCCGCAAACCTGTCGACGGATACTGAGCTGACTCATCAGGAGCGAGCCTATACCTCGCCGATCTGGTACCAGCCAGCAGGGTCGGCGCAGCCATGACGGAGACGGTCCACGACCTGCCCGAGGGTCTGCTGAGTTGGGTGGGTGAGCTCGGACCGGGGCAGATCACTCGATTGGAGCGCCACGTGGCCCGGCGCGAGGCCTGGGTCGTCGACGTCACGCGCAGCGATGGCAGTATTCTCGAGGGCTTTCTGCGCCTGGATCGTCAACCCGCGGCCGCCAGCAATGTCTCTCTGCGTCGCGAGGCTGCCATCTGTCGGGCATTGACTCCCACTGACGTGCCGGTGCCGGCCCTGCTGGGGTGGAGTGAAACCTACCATGCCGCGCTGTTCAGCCGGGTTCCCGGCAGCGCCGACCTGCCGAGTGTGACCGATCCCCGGCGCCAGCGGCAAATCATGGAGGACTTTATTGCGGCCATCGCCCGCCTGCACTGTCTGGACATCGACGCACTCGGGCTGGACGCTGAACTGGGTCCGCGACCTACCACACCGGAACAGGCTGCCCTGGGCGACCTCGATGCGCAATTGCACAATTTCGCCGCCTTCCTGCAGGGCTATCAGGACCCGCTCCTCAGTTACGGCGCGGCATGGCTGCGCCGCTTCGCGCCCGCCAGCGTCGCGCGGATTTCCCTGGTACAGGGCGATACCGGGCCGGTGAATTTCCTGTTCAGCGGCAACCGCGTCAGCGCCGTGGTCGATTGGGAGTGGGGTCACTGGGGCGACCCGATGGAGGATCTCGGGAATATCTGTGTGCGCGAATTCTGGAACCCCAGCGGCGGCCTGACCGGACTGTTCGAGCGCTACGAAAGCCTCTCGGGCATTCCCTACACGCGGGCGGCTGCGCAGTACTACCGCATTCAACAGAATGTCCGCGGCATGATCCCGATTCACGCCGCCTGCCACCAGCCCGGCCTGCGCGAATCACTGGCCTGGTACCTGAGCTATCGCTACGTCGGGGACCGCTCAACCTGCGAGGCGCTTGCAGACGCCATGGGCATTGCGGTGGAACCACCGGCGATGCCGGATACCGCGGCCGCTACATCGGTGCTGCTGACCGCAGCGTCATCGACCCTGCAGCGGGACGTACTTCCTGCCGTCACAACCCCCTTCGCGCGCTCCCGCGTGGCAGACACCTGCGTCCTGGTCGCCTGCGCCGAGCGCGAGCAGCGCTATGCGGATGCGGTGCGCGCTGCCTGCTGTGAGGACATTGGGCGCCTGCTGGGCACGCGGCCAAAACACTATGCACAGGCTCTGACCCGGCTGCTGTCCGCCATTCATGAGGGACAGCTTGCCGACGAACCGCTCATCCAGTTACTGGCGCGCAAAGCTTATCGCGAGGAGTGGCTCTATCAGCCGGCGGCGGCTCTCCACCCCAACCGGCGCTGGGCCGCGCTGGACTGAGCGTCAACGCGGGTGCCGTGGCACCCGCACACTGCGCGCCTGCCAGTCAGGCGCTGGCAGCCGCTTCCAGCTTGGCCAGCATGTCAGAGTAGATACCTTCCAGCATCGCCTGGCCTTCACTCTCGGAAATACCCTCCGGCTTCGCCGAGCATTGCCAGCGCGCCAGGGTACGTTTTCCATCGTCCAGGGGTTCCAGTGAAACCTCTGCGCGGTATTCGCTGACCGGCATGGGCATTTTCGGGATGGTATAGCTGAAGGAGCGAGTGGCGGCATCCATCGCCTCGAGAATCTCGTCGATGGGGTCCATACCTTCCATGTGAATGCGGCGAATCATCCCGGGGCCATCGCCGATTGCCTCGAGATCCGTCCAACCCGGGTACCAGTTCAGGTTGCCGAAATCTTCCAGCAGTGCCCAGACTTTATCGACAGGCGCATTCAGTTCACGTTCTACCTTCACCTTGATCATCAGGCGGCTTCCTCTTTTTTGTGGGTGGGTGTGGGGTTGGGGGTGCGGCGATCACCCTGCTGGCCGGCGCGCACGAGGCGCCCGGGCAATGCACCGGTAGCTTCACCGTCCTGCATGATGACTTCGCCGGACACCAGGGTATACCGGTAGCCCGATGCACCCTGGTAGACGCGCCGGCCACCGGCCGGGAGGTCGTAAACCACCTGCGGCGATGCAATCGCCAGGTGATCGAGGTCGATGATGTTGATATCCGCTTTCATGCCCGCTTCCAGGGTCCCGCGGTCCATGAGCCCCATACAGCGGGCGGTTTCCAGCGTGTGCATGCGCACGGCCTGTTCCAGGCTGAAACGCTGGCCGCGCTGGCGGTCGCGCACCAGGTAGCTGAGCAGCCAGGTGGGAATACTGGCATCCGAAAGCACCCCGCAGTGGGCGCCGGTATCCGCGAGGCTGATGACCGAGCTCTCATCCGCGAGCATCTCCAGCTGCCGATCCAGATTGCGCTTGTCATAACCGAACAGCGGGCAGTACAGCATGCGCTTGCCGTCATTCTCCAGCAGCGCATCGTAGGCATACTCGGCCGGCGTCACGCCGGCGCGCTGTGCCCGCTGCTGGATGCTGTCCTCGGCGGCGGGCTCATAGTCGGGGTTCTCGTCCAGGACGTACAGGTTGTCGAAGCCGTCGACGATTTTGTCCATGATGTCATGGCCCATATGCGGCGGTGTTTCCTCAACGATGGCGCGGCGCACTGCGGGGTCCCGCAGCCGCGCCAGGCGTTCCTCCGGTGTGAGGCCCGCGAGCGGCGCATAACTCTGGTGAAACATGAAGGGGTTTACCGTGCCTTCCCACCCCATGAGGATATTCACCGGTCGCGCCCCGACATGCGGAATCAGGCGTGCGCCCTCAGCGCTCGCCTGCTTGACGTATTGCAGTTGCTGCTGCACGCGCGGCCAGTCGGCTTCAGAGCGGTAGAAGAGGACAAAGTTGACCTGGCAGTCGTTCTCGATCGACAGGCGTTTCATCCACGCCATCTCCTCCTCCCACTGGTCGAAGTCCGACACCAGCCCGTAGATCCCCTGCCCCGTCTCGCCAATCACGCGGCCGATGCCGAGCAGCTCATCGGCATCCGCATAGGTGCCCGGCATGACATCGCCGTTGCGGGTGGTATGCAATGCGGTGCGCGACGTCGTGAAACCCACGGCGCCGGCAGCGAGGCCTTCACGGACAATGCTGGCCATGCGCTGCACATCTTCGGGGGTCGCGGGCTCGTTGCGCACGCCGCGCTCGCCCATCACGTAGGTGCGCACCGCGCAATGGGGCACCTGCGCGCCAATATCGATGGCCCGTGGCATGCGATCCAGGGCATCGAGGTACTCCGGAAAGCTTTCCCACTCCCAGGTGATGCCTTCGGCGAGCGCAGCACCGGGAATGTCCTCGACATCTTCCATGACTTCTATCATGCGCTGCCGCTCAGCCTCGTCCGGTTTACAGGGCGCAAAGCCCACCCCGCAGTTGCCCATGACCAGCGTGGTGATACCGTGGTTGGACGCCGGACTGCAGTAGGGGTCCCAGGTTGCCTGCCCATCCATGTGGGAATGTGTGTCCACCCATCCCGGTGCCACCACAAGGCCACTGGCGTCTATCACGCGCCGGGCTTCACCGTGCACGTCGCCCACGGCAACGATGCGTCCATCGCGCACGGCCACGTTGCCTACGTAAGCGGGCTGCCCCGTGCCGTCAACAATATTTCCGTCACAAATCAGCAGATCGTACAAAGGTCTATCCTCCGGTATTTGCTTATCGTTTTTCTGTCGAACAGACTACTGGATTGCCCGCAAGGGTGAAAGCGGGCCCGCTCGGCTGCCAGCGGAATTTCGTGCTGGTCCAGAGAGTTAGCCCGTTTTCATGCCCTGCAACGCGGGATAGCGGACGGCCACACCCAGGAGAACGCAACCCATGCCTATTCGGTTCCCCAGCCTTGCCCCTGCCCTGGCAGTGGCGTGTTTTTCGCTGACCGGCTGCGGCGCAGGCGATGTCCCGCCAGTGCAGCGCGAGGCCTTGCCCCCGGTGTTGGCCGAGCGCCACGCGGACTGGCGTCACTACGGCGGTGACGAAGGTGGCGCGCGGTTTGTCAGCCATGCCCAGATCACGCCGGACAACGTGGCCACCCTGCAGCCTGCCTGGACCTACCACACCGGGGACCTGGCACCCGAGACTTTTCCCGACGCCTTCAACAGCCCCGCCCTGCAGGTCACGCCGATTCTTGCCCGCAACACCCTTTACCTGTGCTCGCCGCGCAATCGGGTCATCGCGCTGGACCCGGTGACCGGGGAAGAGCGCTGGCACTACGATGCAGACCCGGCACTGGTCGGCCTCTACAGCGTCACCTGCCGCGGTGTGGCCTTCCATGAGAGCCCCGCTGCGCCGTCCGGACAGGCCTGTGCGGCGCGCATTCTGGCCGGAACCCTGGACGGTCGCCTGCTGGCGCTGGATGCCGACAGTGGCCAACCCTGCAGGGACTTCGGTGAGTCGGGCGAAATCGATCTGACCGCGGATCTCGGTGATGTGCGGCCCGCCGAGTACGCATTGACCTCGGCGCCTACCGTGGTCGGCGACCGCGTGGTCGTAGGGGCCCATGTCGCTGACCTGCGCCGCGGCGGCGTACCCAGCGGCGTGGTGCGCGCGTTTGATGTGCACAGCGGCAAACAGGTTTGGGACTGGGAGGCATTGCCTCCGGAGCAGCGCGTGGAGGGCAGTTATCTGCCGGGCACGCCCAATGCCTGGGCGCCTTTCTCTGCCGACAGCGAGCGCGGCCTGGTCTTCATTCCCACCGGCAACCCGGCCGGGGACTACTACGGCGGCGAGCGCAACGGTCGCGACACCTTTGGCAGCTCGGTGGTGGCGCTGGACGCCCTGACCGGTGAGCGTCGCTGGTCCTACCAGACCGTACACCATGATATCTGGGACTATGACGTGCCCTCCCAGCCGGTGCTGATTGACTATCCCGGCCCCGAGGGGCCAGTGCCGGCACTGGTACAGGCCACCAAGATGGGTTTCCTGTTCGTCCTCAACCGGGAGACAGGAGAACCCCTGCTGCCCATTGAAGAGCGGCCCGCACCGCGCGGCGGACCCGCCCCCGAGGCGCTTTCACCCACCCAGCCCTGGCCAGTGCTGCCCGACCCCCTGCACCCAACGGAGCTCACCGAGGACGACATGTTCGGCTTCCTGTGGTTCGACCGGCAGGCCTGTATCAAACAGTTTCGCAGCCTGAATTATGCGGGACTCTACACCCCCATCAGCACAGAACCCACGCTGGTCTACCCGGGTTTCATGGGCGGCAGCAACTGGGGCAGCGTGAGCTGGGATCCGCAGCGCAAGCTGTTGCTGGCCAATACCTCGCGGGTGCCCGCCGTCATCGAATTGATTCCTCGCGACGTGGTCGAAGCGCCCGGCTTCAGCGAGCGGGTCGAGCTGCAGCTGGACACGCCGTATGCGGTCAAGCGGCGGCCCATGCTGTCGCCGCTTGGGGCGCCCTGCACCCGGCCACCCTGGGGGGTGCTCACCGCCATCGACATGACCACCGGCCGCAAAGCCTGGGAAGTGCCATTGGGCGGCACACGTGACCTCGCGCCCTTTCCGCTGTGGCTCAACCTCGGTGTGCCCAACAGCGGCGGTTCTCTGGTCACTGCCAGCGGCCTGACATTCATCGCCGCGGCCACCGACAGTTACCTGCGGGCCTTCGCAACCGATACCGGTGAGGAGTTGTGGAAAGCGCGCCTCCCCGCCGGGGGGCATGCCACGCCGATGAGCTACACCGGGGAGGATGGCGCGCAGTATGTGGTGATAGCCGCAAGCGGCAACCGCATGCTGGGTTCCAGAATGGGTGACGCGATCGTGGCGTTCCGCCTGCCCTGAACCCGACGGCCTGCATCCGCTCGGGCGGGTGCAGGCTGTTACAGAGACTGGCCGATCACCTACTCCGGGTTGCGGCTGGCCACTTCCCGGCCGGCAAGTCGACCGAAGAAACTGCCATCACCCAGGGAAATGCCGGAGCAGTAGGCCTCGCCCCAGCGAGGCAATCCACAGCTGGTGCGACCGGCGGCGTACAGCCCGGGTACCGCCCCGCCGTCTGCATTGAGGACCTCACCGGTCACCGACGTTGTCAGGCCACCCAGGGTGAAACCGGTGGCAGGGTAATCCTCGCCGGTAAAGCTGAGTGCGGCAAAGGGCGGTTCCACCAACGGCCGCATCCAGTCTGAATGCTTGTGTAGTACCGGGTCTTCACCGTCGGCGGCATAGCGGTTGTAACTCTCCACTGTGTGCACCAGTTCGCCGGCCGGTATGCCCAGTTCAGCCTCCACTTCCGCCCAGGTCTCGCCCACAGCGGCGATGTTGATATCCGGATTGAAATCGGGGCGCGCGAATATCCCGTTGTCCATCAACAACCAGGCACGGCCATTGGGTTGGCGCAGAATGTAATGCGTTGCGCGTCCATGGTAGGCGTCCTCATTGATGAAACGCTGGCCACGCTCGTTGACGAATATCCCGAACACCATATTATCTGGCGGGAACGATGGCTTCGTGGCGAAGAACTCGTTCATGTGGCTCACCGCGCCGCCCACAGACATGCCCATGCGGATGCCGGAGCCGTCGTCGTTACCGCCGCTGGTGGGAAATTCCGCCGCCACCAGCGCCTCCGGCGCGAACCGACGCACCATATCCTTGTTGCAGATGAATCCACCGGCGCAGAGCACCACCCCCTTGCGGGCCCGCACATAGGTGATCTTGCCATCGATGCGCGCTACCACCCCATGCACGGCGTCGTTCGCATCGGCCACCAGGCACAGGGTGCGGGCATTGAAGCGCGCCTCTGCACCGCAGGCCAGGGCGCGCTCTGCCAGCTTGTCCATCACCAGTCGACCCGCACCCATACCCTCCATCTGCGCGGCATGGGCACGGGGTGCCGGGCTTGCCACTGCAGAAAACGGCCAGGCGCGTTCACTGCCCGACCAGATCAGGGTGTCGTCAGTCACCGGCTCCAGCCACTTGCCGGGCAGGTAGGTGCCCTTGAAGGGAATGCCCTGTTGCACCAGCCACTCGTAATGCGCCACGGCCTGCTCCGCGTAGAGCCGCACCTTGCCCTCATCTGCACCGGGACCACCGCTGTGCAGCAGGTACTTGAACAGCTCTTCGCTGCTGTCCTCGAAGCCCGCCGCCTGTTGCACCGGTGTGCCGCCCCCCAGGTAAAACTCACCACCGGACAGTGCCGCGCTGCCACCGTAGGTGCCCGCCACTTCGAGTACCGTCACCGACGCACCGGCGCTGGCGGCCTCAATCGCCACACAGGCCCCGGAGATACCGAAGCCCACGACCACGACATCCGTTTCAAGGTCCCAGCCGGGAACCTGGTCCAGCCGACAGGGTGTTGCCGCAGAAAAACTCGCCGTCACAAACTCGTCTCCTCTGTTGTTCCGATCCTCACCTGGCAGGCGCTCACCGCGCCCGTGCCGGATGTCAGGCCTTGCGGGATACTAACCGTTCGCGGGGCACGGCGCCGCTCTCACCCGGATAAAGCGCTATCCGGTTAAACTCTGCAGACCCCCGGGACGCAGCGCGGGCCAAAGTACCGCCCTGCCCGCACCCCACTACAGGAGAGCTGCCATGCAGAAACACCTCACCCGCGAAACGCCTGCAGCGCTCGGCCTGCAGCACAGCAAGGTGAGGGATCTTGCCTGGGCCTGCTTTGCGCCCCCGATGATACAGGGGCAACAGGCAGGCATCGCCACCGCCGACTTTCCACTCACCCCGACGCGCGCAGCGTGGTTGCAGGCACTGGATCGGGATCCATCTTCCCTGACGCAGTGGCTGAACGCCCGGCCCGCGACCCGGCTGGGCCTGTATTTCGAGCAGCTCTGGCAGTTCTTTCTGCAGCAGGACAGCGAGACAACGCTCATCGCCAACAATGTGCCCGTTCGCGAGGCCGGCAGAACCCTCGGCGAGTTCGACTGCCTGTACTGGTGCCGAAGGCGCGAGCGTCCAGTGCATCTGGAGCTCGCTGTGAAATTCTATCTTGGCTACCCCACACCCTGTGGCGATGCCGATCACCCAACAGCGTCTTGCTGGCTGGGCCCCAACACCATCGACCGACTGGACCGCAAACTGCAACGCCTGACGCAGCACCAGATCCAGCTCAGTCGCCAGCCTGCCGCACAGCCGGTGCTGGAGGCTCTGCATGCCGCAGAGCCGTTGCGGGAGATCCTGCTTTCGGGTCAGCTTTTTGCACCGGCAGCAGAGTCCCTGCCACCACCCGCTGGCTATAACCCCACGCTACCGGTGGGTCAGTGGCTGCCGCTGAGGCAGTGGCGCAGCACCCGCCGCGGCCACTGGATGATTATTCCACGTCTCGAATGGCTGGCGCCGGTGCGTGCGGCACCCACCGGACATTCCGTTCAGCAGCTGGCCGCGCAGCTGGAGACGCGCTTCGGGGGCGCGGGCAGGCCGCAGTTGCTGGCGGCGCTGGACGAAAACGGCGACGAACGCAGCCGGTGTTTCGTGGCCCCCGATACATGGCCAAATTTACAGAAATAGTTCAGGCGGGCATGGGAAGCAGCTGCTAGAGTCTGCCGTTATAGAGGGGATCACCCTCAGGACCTGTGCCCATGCCTACCCCCCCGCTACTGCCGCTGCGCCTCCTCCTGATGACACTGTGTCTGATGCCAGTGACGCTCAGCGCTGAAGAGGAAAAGCGTGAAGACGAGTCGCCCTGGCTTGATCAGGGCCATCGTTATGTCTCCACCCGCGCCGACGACCTTGCCACCTGGATGGACAGTTTTTTCGGTGTGCGACGGGTCGACAACGAAGCGGCCTACTCCACGTTGCGGCTGCGCCCCTCCCTCGAATGGAGTGAGCAATACGGCTGGGATACCGGGCTCAGCCTACGCGGCAAAGTCAACCTGCCCAACCTCAACGAGCGCGTCAGCCTGCTGTTTTCCGACGAAGACAGTGGCAGCCTGGGCGACGAACTGCTGCGCGACCAGCAGAACCAGTCTGATGATGTCGCCCTGCAGGTGGTAGGCCGCGAAGGCGCGCGTGACCGTATCGACTTCCGTCTGGGTTTCAATTCGGGCCTCAACCCCAAACTCGCCGCGCGCTACCGCTACCAGATGCCATTCACGGAACAGGTATCCGGCCGCTTTCGCCAGGAACTGCTCTACCGCACAGACGACCGGTTCGGCACCGACACCCGCTTCGACGTTGATGTCGTGGTGCGCAGCGACCGACTCCTGCAGTGGTACAACCGTGCGCGATGGGATGAGAAAGAGGACGGCTTTGGCTGGAATACGGGCGTGACCGTGAATCAGCGACTGAGCAACAACCGGGTTATCGGCGTCTACGGCACGCTGAATGGCAGAACACAGCCCACCCAGCTGACCCAGGCCTACGGTTTCGGTATGCGCTACCGGCAGAATCTCAATCGCAAGTGGCTGTTCCTCGAAGTGCAACCCGGCTATTTCTGGCGTCGTGACACCCTTGAAGAGGAGCGCAACGGCAGCGCGGAGATCGTCCTGCGGCTGGAGGCGGTGTTCACGGGCGACGTAGAGGAAGCGCTTTCGCGCTGATTACCGCAGCAGCGCAACCGATTTGATCTGCAGCCAGAAGCACTCTCCCGGCTGCACAGCGATACGCGCTTGCGACTGACGGGTGATCCGGGCCAACAGGGGCGTCCCCTGCGCATCAAGCCTCACCATCACGTGCGCGGGCGACGCGGCCGGGGCCAGTTCCACCACCTCCGCGGCCACCAGATTGACGATACTGCTCTGTTCATTACGCTCACGGGTCAGGCTGACGTCACGCGCCAGCACCCGGCAGCGCAGCCGTTCGCCCGGCGGTTCCGCGCACCGCGACACCCACAGGCTCCCCCCCGGAAACGACAGCCGCGACAGGTGCCACTGTGCATCGTGCTCCGCCACAACCGCATCGATGACTACGCCGGCGTCGTCCGCCGCCGCCAACGACAGATCGAGGCGGCTCAGCATCTCCTGCACGGGGCCCTGGGCACGCACGCGCCCCCCTTCAAGCAGCACCAGGTAATCGGCCAGTCGCGCCACCTCCCGCATGCTGTGGGTGACGTAGAGCATCGGCATCGCAAACCGCGTGCGAAGCCGCTCCAGGAACGGCAGGATTTCTGCCTTGCGCGCCTCATCCAGCGCGGCCAGGGGTTCGTCCAGCAGCAAGAGCTGCGGGCTCGCCAGCAGAGCCCTGGCCAGGGCGATACGCTGTCGCTCACCGCCGGACAGGGAGTCCGGATAGCGTGGCAACAGAGGCGCGATCCCCAACAGCTGCACCACCTCATCCCAATCGACGCAGCGCTCGCCGATGGGTGTGCGCTGCAAGCCAAAGCGCAGGTTCCCCGCCCCGGTCAAATGCGGGAACAGGCTGGACTCCTGAAACACCACACCCAGCGGGCGCCGGTGTACCGGCAGGAACAAACCCTCGCGCTGCCAAACCTCGCCATTCACCGACAAGACGCCCTGAGCCGCTCGCTCCAGTCCCGCCACACAACGCAGCAGGGTGCTCTTGCCAGCACCCGAGGCGCCGAAAACCGCCGTCACGCCCTCACCGGGCAGTGTCACGTCCACATCCAGATGAAACTCACCCCGTTGCAGGCAAAAACGCGCATCGATGCTCATCGCGGCACCCCGACCGACTGCCCGCGCCGGTTGAGCGCATACACGAGCGTCAGCAACACTAGGGAAAACACCACCAGCGTCAGGGCGAGCGCGTGGGCCGACCCGTAATCCAGCGCTTCCACATGGTTGTAGATGGCAATGGAGGCGACCCGGGTTTCACCGGGGATATTGCCGCCAAGCATGATGATGACCCCGAATTCCCCCAGCGTGTGGGCGAAGGCCAGTACGGCCGCGGTGAAGTAACCACGTCGCGCGAGGGGCAGTGCAACCGTCAGAAAACGATCCAGCGGTGAGGCGCGCAGCGTGGCCGCCACCTCCAGCAGACGCGTCCCGGTTGCCGCAAAGGCGTTTTGCAGTGGTTGCACGACAAAGGGCAGCGAGTAGATCATCGAACCCACCACCAGCCCGCTGAAGCTGAACGCCAGATGGCCGATGCCGATATCTTCCAGCACAGCGCCCACGGGGCCCTTGGGCCCCAGCAACAGTAACAGGTAAAACCCCAGCACCGTGGGCGGTAACACCAGCGGCAGCGTCACCACCGCTTCCACCAGCACCCGCCCCCGCGCGCGGGTCTGCGACAGCCACCATGCGAGCGGCGTGGCCAGGACAATCAGCAGCACCGTGCTCACAGCCGCCAGTTTGAGGGTCACCCACAGTGCGGTCAGGTCATCCGGAGACAGCATCAGCCGTTGCCACCGTCAGTCACGGCGATACCCCGCGGCCTCGATGATCGCCGCCGCCTCCGCATCCGTTTGCAGCCACCGTAAGAAGTGGCGCGCCGCTGACCGTGCACGCGCACTGCTCAACAACACCGCGCCCTGCGTCAGGGGGGCGTATAGCTCAGGCGGTGGTATCCAGTAGGAGCCCGGAATACCCTCCGCGGTTTGCACCTGCGCCAGCGCCACGAACCCCAGATCGGCGGCACCGCCTGCCACCTGGCTGTGGGTTTGGGCCACGGAGCTGCCGCGCACCAGCTGCTGGCGCCGTTCGAGGGTATCCCACAGGGCCAGCGCCTCCAGCACACTGCGCGCCGCCGCGCCGTACGGCGCCGTGCGGGGTTCGGCGATGGCAAGATAGCGGAAACGCCCGCTGCGCAGCACAGAGGCCTCTTCATCAATCAGGTCCGGCTGCGGGCTCCAGAGGACGGGAATGCCCCGGGCGTAGACAAATTCCGTGCCCGCCACGGCCATGCCCTGGTCGATCAGTTTACGCGGCCGCAGTTCGTCCGCCGCCAGCAGGACATCAAACGGTGCCGCATTGGCGATCTGGCTGTACAGGGCTCCGGTGGCGCCGGGGCTGACCACCAGCCGATTGCCCGACGCCGGCTCATAGACCGCCGCCAGGGCCTCCAGGGTCGCCGTGAAATTCGCTGCAACCGCCACACGAATATCAACACCCGCCTGCACCGGCCGCGCCAGCGCCACAAGGCAAGCCAGCAGTACCAGGAAATCGCGCATGCTGTGTGTCATGTCATCTCTCATCACATGAGGATACGTGTTGCGGCGGTTTCTGGGAATGACGCCGGGGCAAACCGCTGTCGGAATGCTCGCCTTCGCGGGTGCTGGACGGAACTGCTCGTGCAGTGCATGATCTGGCCGTCAAATCCATAATAAACAGGAGCACGACCATGACAACCCTGCTGCAGCTGGTTCTCTACATGACGGTTCTCACCTTCGTCGCCATAATGC
The DNA here is from genome assembly GCF_963973825.1 of uncultured Haliea sp. Lineage (NCBI taxonomy): Bacteria > Pseudomonadati > Pseudomonadota > Gammaproteobacteria > Cellvibrionales > Halieaceae > Haliea > uncultured Haliea sp. Next base: position 8,450 of record NZ_CAXBAE010000016.1, on the reverse strand, counting down.
TGGGCGCCATCCTGCGCAATCGGGAGTGGACCGCCGAGGGGCTCAAGGCTGGGCTCAGTAACCGGGACCAGTTGCCCGAGCCGACGGCCCTTGGCGGGCGCGCCGAACGCGCGGCCGGGAACACCCGGGAAGGCTTTCTCCTCTTTGTGCCCCTCGCGCTGGTTGCCCATGTCAGCGGCCATGGTGCTGAAGCCCTGCTCGGGGCACAGGTGTTCTTCTGGGCGCGCGTCGCCTACCTGCCTGTCTATCTTGCCGGCATCACCTACGTGCGCAGTGCCATCTGGGGTGTTGGCGTGGCCGGGCTCGCCATGATGCTGGTCGCTATGCTTTAACCGGTTTGCGGCGTCGTGCACGAGCCGGTCGATTGTTTGCGGGCTCGGCGGCAGTGACCCGCTGCAGGGCACACAGCACCTCCGCATGGCACATGAGTCGCTCGACATAGCCCGGGGACACTGCCTGAGCATGTGTTAGCGCACGAATCACCAGGGTCTCCGGGTTCAGCGGACCCGGCGCCTCGGGCAGTGCGGCGCGAAAGCCCGTCAGCAGCTGGTCAACCACCTGCCCCGCCTGTGCTTCACGGTAGCGACGGGCCGCTAACAGACCACCTGCGCCGTGCGCCTCGGTTGCCGGATCATCGGCGCTACCCAGTGCCGAGAACTCCTGCGCCCGCAGCCTCGCCTCCAGCGCCCGACGCGGAGACGGCGGCGACAGGGCCTGTAGGCCACGCTGCAGGAGTGCTGGCAGCTCCCGTAAGGCCTTTCTGCCAGGGCGCTCCGTAGACGTACCCCCCCCCTCGCAGCGGGGCGATTGACTGCTCACTGACTCTGTTCCCCGCGCGGTGTGCGCGGCACCGGTGCGATCTCCACGCGCCGGTTACGCGCGCGGTTATCGGCACTGGTGTTGGGCGCAATCGGCTGCTGCTCGGCGAAGGCCGAAGCAAAGACCAGTTCCCGGGACAAACCCGCCTCCACCAGCGCCCGGGTCACCGTCAGCGCACGCTGGGCCGACAGCTCCCAGTTGTCCGCGAACACCTGGTTGTCTGCGTGAACGGGCAGGTCATCCGTAAAACCGCTGACCATCAGCAGGTGGTCGCTCTGGCTCAGGTAGCGGGCCAGCGGTGCGGCCAGGCTGGCAATCAGCGCCTCCCCTTCAGCCTGCAGCGCAGCAGAATTGAGCTCAAACAGCAGCTGGCCGCTGATGCCAATACGGCCATCCTGCAAAGTAATACGATTGCTGGTCAGGGGGTCAGACAAGGCCTGCTCCAGTTCCATGCGTCGCTGCTGTTCAGCCTCGCGCAGCGCGACTTCATCCTCCAGCGATCGCGATAACTCTACCTGCAAGCCCAGAGTCCACACCAGCAGCAACACGAAAATGCCCACCAGCGCCGCCATGAGGTCTCCAAACACGGCCCACACCGGCGTGTCCTGTGCCACCTCGTCATAGTCGTACTCAGCCATGGACAGACCCTGCGAACCTACACACTGCGACTGATCTCCCGTAACTGGTCGAGCAGCTTCTGCTGGGCCAGCGCGCTGTGATCAATCACCTCTCTCGCCTGCGCAACATAGTAGGCGAGCTGCTCGTCGCTGCGACCGGCCGCTTCTTCCATGCCCTGGGCTGTGTGCTGCAGGGTATCGGCGAGACGCTGCGCCACGCTATCAAACTGCGCCACCGCGCTCCCCAGGGCCTCACCCAGCGCCACCAACTCCTGCGCAGCACTGCCAAACTGGCCAGTCACCTCGGCGAGCCTGCCGGTCTGCGCTTCCACCGTGGAGACAAACCCGGCACCGGTGGATGCCAGGGCGGCGCGGGTGTGCTCAGAGAAGGCTTCCAGCGTGCTGCGGTATTGGGCGGCGTCCTCTGCCAGTGCGCTAGCCGCCGTGTGCAATTCCGCAACCAGCCCCCGCTGCGCGTCGAGCAGCGCCTGATCGCGTTGCAGGGCGGCACCGGACTCCTCCCGAACACTGGCGACGGCGCGGTCCAGGCCCGCCATGCTCGAGGCAATCAGCGGTTGCAGGGTATCCACCGTGAGTTGCGCATTTGCCGCCAGAGCCCGGGTAAGGGCGTCCTCCACGGTTGTCGCCTGTGTCTCGATGCGTGCCAGCAGCTGTTCGTCGAAGCGCCTGCGTTCAGCCAACCACTCCTGCTGCAGGCGCTGCCGATGATCAGTCAACTGCTCTCCCAGTTGCTGCAGCAAGGTCGCGGCGCTGGTGGACTGTGCCTCAAGGAGGATGCGGGAGTCCGTCACGGTGGCCTGTAGCGCCTCGCGCAGGCTGTCCTGCGCGGTCACTGCCGAGGCCTGGGCGCTGACCAGCGACCGGGTAGACGCCACAGTCTGGGCGACCTGCTCGCGCACTGCCTGCAGCGCATTCAGCTGGTCTGCGACGGCGCCTCGCAGCGCCGACTGCGTTGCATCGGTCTGCGCCGCCATCGCCTGCAGGGCTTCCCGCAGCAGCGGCGCCATGCTCTCTCCCGCCTGCCGCCCGCTGTCGGCAAAACTCTCGCGCAGCGACTGGCCAACATGCGCCAGCAGGCCGCTATGCAATTCAAGCAACTGATGTTGCAGCCCCTGCTGACCCTCGAGCATACGGGAATGCAGGCTGTCGGTTGCGGTATCGACACGCGTCACCAGTGCTTCCACCTGCGCCGCCAGTGCGGGCAACTGAGCGGTTTGCGCTCGAGCCTCCTGCAACATCTGCTCGTTATGGTGGCGCGGACCGCGACCGGGGAACAGTTGGACACCGCGCACATCCAGGTCACGGGCCACCGCCAGCCGCTGGCGTCTCGCCATGGTGGAGAGCAGGCCCAGCACGGCAGAGGCCGCCACGCCCCCAACCGAGGTTCCGAAGGCCATGCTCAGGCCCTTGATCGGCGCGGTGAGGCCGGCGCGAATGGCCGCAAGCTCGGTGCTGCCCTCCAGCGCGCTCACTGCTCCCTGCAAGGCGATCATCATACCGATGAAAGTCCCCAGCAATCCGAGCATCACCAGTAATCCGCTGAGGTATGGCGTCAGCAACGGCCCCGGCAGCGCGGCCGGCTCACCCTGGATACGCCTCGCCACCGGGCTGCGCAGCGTCGTTGGCAGCTGCGCCAGCCAGTGTTCGAACTCGGACGGCTCAGGCTGCGCGGGCTGCAGGGCCTGCTGTAGCCGCCCGGTGTCACGCTGGAAACCCCAGAGTTCCAGCGCACCCACAGCATAGGCCGCCGCGATGACCAAGGTGACCAGTAGCGCCAGACTGCTGCTTGCGGCAAATCCCAGCGCGAGCCAGGCAATCAACCCCGCTCCAAGCAAAAAAATAGAAGCTGCGAAAAACCGCATGATCAATCCCTATCCCCATACGCCAAACAGGCCTCTACCAGCCCCAGAACCGGTTGCAGACGCTGCTCCAATTCAGCCAACAGCAATTCCTTGAGTTCGCTCACCCGTTGTTCACTTGCCGCGGTGTCTGTTGTGTCCGCCGCCAGTGTCTCCCACCGGGGCACCAGCAGGCCCGGGAGGCCGACCAGTGCCGCCTCCCCTGCCCGCAGTACCTGCTGCTCGAGCGCCTCGTCCAGTGCGGCGAGCGCAGCCAACGCCGGCGCCCGCTGCTGCAGGTGCGTGCGCAAGTCTCGACGCAGCGCAGCAATACGCAGCTCCATTTCCCGCTGCCACGCGGCGTGAAACCTGCGCAGCCGCTCGGCAGCGTCTGGTCCGTCGAGGACACTGGGTGCATCAAGCCTCGGCAGGGGTATCCGCACGCCCTCGGCGGCGGCAAAACTGCCCGCGATATCCCGCAATAGCGCCCTGTGAACCGTCAGCAAGGCCTCCTCGCAGTTTTCACAGCCCTCCGCCGCCTCACTGTGTGCGTGCGTGCTGGGAGCGACCGCGGCCAGCACCTCGGCCAGTTTACTCGCACTGTGCAGGTCCAACGGCTGTCCCAGCCAGGCCAGCAGTTCCCCACGAGGTACCGTCGCGTCCGCAGCCACGACAGCAGACAGGGCTCGCTGCAAACGTGAACTGATCGGCGGACGGTCGGAGCGGATGCTTGAGGCGTGGGACATGGGTAACGGAGCTGCAAAGGGCGTGCATTCTAGCGAAGATCAACGCTGGCGTCCCCCCCGCGTTGCGGGTGGCAGCCTGCACGATGCAGGCTATGATGATGCGCTGATAAAGGAGGCAAGTGATGAGCCCTGTAGAGTATCCCGATATGCGTGGCAAAGTCGCACTGGTAACCGGGGCAGCCTCCGGCATTGGCGAAGCCTGCGCCCGGCAGTTGGCAGCCCAGGGCTGTCATCTGATCCTGCTGGACCGGGACGAGCAGCGGCTGCGCGTCCTGAGCGAGGCCCTGGAATGCGTGGGCCACACGGGGAGCGTGGTCGATGAGGCCGCCGTCATGGCAGCGGTCGAGCTCTGCGAATCCCGTTACGGCCGGCTGGATTACGCCGTGAACAGCGCCGGGATCGCCGGGCAGCCCGCTGCGATCCCGGACACCTCGCTCGATGCCTGGCGGGAGGTGATCGACATCAACCTCACCGGAGTGTTCCTGTGCCTGAAACACCAGCTGCGGGCGATGCGTGCCGTCGGCGCCGGTGCCATCGTGAACATCGCCTCAGGCGCCGGCTTGATCGCCACACCGCAGCTGTCGCCCTACTGCGCCAGCAAACACGGTGTGCTCGGGCTGACACGCACCGCCGCCATGGAATCGGCCACGGCAGGTGTGCGGGTCAATGCGGTGTTACCGGGCTCGACGCAAACGCCCATGCTGGAAGCATCACTGCAACAGGGCCCGGAGTTGAAAAACATGATTCTCGCCAGCATACCCTGCGGCCGCATGGGCACAGCCGATGAAATTGCCGCAGCCGCTGTGTGGCTCTGCAGCGCACAGGCAAGCTATGTCAACGGTCATTCCATGGTCGTGGACGGCGGCACCCTGTGCCGGTAGGTTGCTGAAGATGCCTCTGCAGCCACCCCGTGATACACAACCCTGTGCCCGGGTGCCGGACTATACAAGGTCCTGGGTTTATTCACTCTACTTCGACATGAAAATACGCGGGAGCGCGGTCACGAGTCAGCTTGATCTGACCAAAGTAGGAGCGTGATTCACCCGCGTTCAGCTCAGGGTTCTCCGCTTCCAGGGACGTATCGTCTTGAGCAAGCTTCGCCATTCCAACCTGGACGCCCAGGGCGTCGAACAGGATTATGGTGACATCAGGGGTAACGCTTCGTTGACGATCGTTCTGTAGCACGGCGAGGTACCCAAAACGTTTTTTCTGCTCCGTGCCTGTCCGTGTGAAGCTAATACTCTTCAGGTAGCGCTCCCCGATGGGAACGATCGCGTCGAAGGACAGGGGATTGAGATCCGGAATCCGATTCTGCACCAGACGCGCATTCGCTTCCCGCAGTTGCGCTACCTGCTGTTCCAGAGCCGTGACCGTGTTGCGCAGGTTGCCAGCACTTGCGTCTTCTCCCCGCATGGCAACCTCGCGGCCAAGCAGCAACTCGTTCGTCGAATAGAGCTTGTAGGCAGTCACCATCCAGCCGATGCCGGTCACTACCAACAGTGCCCCAAGCACGATGGAGACAAGCATGTACTTGACCGCTTTTCGATAATTGCGGCTGTATCGTCGAGGTACGCGATTTTCCACCAAGAGTTCCCGGTTCAGTTGAAGCCGTTTTTTTTCGGAGGTCTGATTGGCGCCTCCACACCGGCGTCGCCCGGACATGGTACCAGACCTCGCTGACTATTCCTCTGGATGTCGTCTGGAAAAATGCCCTTTGCCGAACGGATCACGCTCAACTGCCAGCCCGCGATGTCAGTGCCACGGTTCTGGACCGCCAGCGGCCTGCCCCTCCGCTGCCCGCTCACCCGCCCGGGGCCAGCGTGCCATCCACCAGTTCAGCGATCACAAACGTAGCCCCACTCACGCCAGTCACGTAAAGATCGCAATCCCCCCAGGATGCGGGAACGATCCACCCCTGACCCACCGTGTAAGACAGCCGCTTGACGCCTCTTTCGCAGTACAGCAAGACGTCGTCTATCTGCCCAGAGACATCACGTAACTCGATCTCGCGCCTCAGCAGCCGTGTCGTCCATGTTGACCGGTCTCCGCCGTAAATCGGCGTGAGCAATTTCCCCCGGATCCAGAACTCCTGGTTTTCAACCCGGGCGATGACCCTTTCACTGTGTGCGCGCATCTGTGCTGCGAGATCAGTTCCGGGCGCCATTTGCTCCAGCCATTGCGCGGACAGGGAGGCATGGCCGAGCATCATCGTCGCCATTTCGTATTGATAAACCAGCACCAGAAAAGGCACGAAATACTCGGCCTCCTCAAGGAGCGACTTGTCCCCTTCCTCTGCGTAGAAATCCAGCACGCGGGTGGCATGCAGGTACTCACGATCCTTGTCGCCCGTCAGGCCGTAATACATGACATACAACGACTGCCGGTAGAGTTCCTCGTACAGACTCAGGCCGGTCTTTGCTGAGAGTTCTTCAAGCTGTAGCCAGGCTGCGTCCAGCTCGCCATCCTGCAGCGCGGACTGGATTCTACGATAGTTCCGCATGAAGGGTCTTCTGGCGGCGCCAGGTTTTCCCTCCAGCATGAAAACGGCACGCCCTACAAGACTCTGCTCAGTCACCGCGACGCCATTGTACCTCGCAGGTTCATACACACTTGATTCGATGCTCTCGCGGAGCGCCTCGTTCAATGAAGTGAGGCCGTTGGATTCCAGAATCGAGAAATCATGCGCACGCCCGTCGGTGCCGATGTTAAAGGTGTAGTAGGCCCATCCATCGTTGTCGTGTACCCGAGCAATGTTTGGATACTCGATGGCATCACGTGTAACGAGTTTGGCGAATACATAGTCGTCAGCCGCGAAGGCTGTGTGCAACGGCAAAAAGGCGATGAGTCCCCGAAGGACACAAGCATGGATTCTTCGCATCAAACACCCGGTCATTCTTATACTGAGAATACGATCACGTGGCGCAGGTCACCGTACGAAGGCGCTGCGAACGGGTTGGAGCATAAGAAAAACACCCTGCGGTGTCTACTGGGCTGTGCGGGGATACGATGCGGAGAAATGGCGGTGAGGGAGGACACTCCTCGGCTTTATCCATTGAGGCTGTCTACCCCTCATGCATAGCGCCATAGCAAAAAAATACAGCTGTTTTCATGATGCTCTGTTGCACCCAGCCCTCGTAATCAATGATCACTTCCAGTGTTTATTGTTGGTAATAATGCGTGGGCCCACTGATGCCAAGGCAAGCCAGGCGATTAAGCGACCGGCAGATTACTGCGTTAAAGAAGAGAGCAACGTTGTCGATTACTGACAGCGACTTCCCCAGTCGACATGAACGTCCGGCCTCATCGCTATAAAGTGGTCACGCTCACTACAGGGAAAAATAGTGTTCTTCAAACTCAGCCGTTCTAATCCAGCCATTTCTAGCAGAGGCCAAAGTTCAAGAAACCTATTACTGTCTAGCTGGAGGCTCGAAACATCATGCAGTTGAGCCAGCGGGATCAAATCGATGATTCTGTTGGTATTGAGAGAAAGCGTGGACAAACTCGTTAACGCAGAAAGTTCAGAGATATCTTCAATGCGGTTGTCGTTCAGGGAAAGCGTGTGCAGCTTGGATAACATTCCAAGATTGTGGACAGTAGTCAGTACATTCTCATCTATCACCAACACTTCCAGATTAGTAGCATCGTTTAGGGAGCTGATATCGGAGATTCTATTGTCGGTCAATTTCAATTCCTGGAGCTTTGGGAGAGCGGCAAGGGGACTAACATCAGTGATCATCTGATGCTCCAGTTGAACATGAGAGAGGTTCTCCAACTCAGCCAGAGGGCTGATGTCAAAAATTTTCCCTTGGGGTTCGAAATCCAGTTCCTGCCAGACCAAGGTCAGCACCTCGAGACTGGCGACTGCCGACAGTGGGCTGATATCGTCGATGTATGAATCGTGTATTCTCAGCAACCGCAGTTCTTGTAGACTGGAAATGGGCTGAAGGCCTGCCTTAACTGAATCTCCTGCCAGATAAAGCTCCCTGAGTCTGTTCAGATTGGCAATCTCACCAATGTCTGAAAGTCGCGTACAGCCGGTTAGATTTAAAATGCGTAATTTCGTGAGGTCTGCCAAATGGGGCAACTCTTTGAGGGTCTCGTTACCCCAAAAAGATAGCGCTTCGAGATTGATCAAATTACTGACCACAGCGTAATCCTCGGTCGCGAAACAACCCTCCAGATGCAGCAGCTTCAAGTTAGTCAGGTCAGCCAGAATACTCAAGTCAGCTACGCCGGCGTAAGCGGCGCAGCCAACGCCACTGCCATCGCTGAAACCTCGTAAAACAAGTTCATCCAAATCCAGCAGGCTTGCCAAAGGGGAGATGTCAACGGCTCTAAAACCGCGTAGTGTTAAGGATGCTCTGAACAACCCATGACTTCAGTCGTACAAAGCTCAAAGTGGTAATTTC